>NZ_JBXWOJ010000003.1:0-444913 GCF_059610805.1 Ruegeria sp. CDSC025
GCCAAAAATCAGACCGTTGCGCCAATAACATCAGCGCGCCCGCCTAAATCATTCCCTAAGATGCCCACCGTCTCTCCAGTGTGTCCGGCCGTCTCTCCAACCCGTCCCACCGTCTCTCCAGTGTGTCACAAGCGCCTCAGCAGCGCCGGTGAAGGGGGTTCTAAGCATTACAAACATACACCGCAAGCAGAAAATCACGCCCTGAGCAACTTTTTTGCACTTTCTTATTTTACTCAATAAATTCAGATAATTAAGGTGATAAATTCGACCGATGCACCCAGGAAAGCCCATTATCACGCCTAAGGTATCCACACTGCTTTCCGTACGAGCTATGCCCGATATCAACATATTGTTGAGCTCCCCACGTCTACTACAAGACTCGTATGAGTCGCCCGGTATGAAACACACCCGCACCGAGTCGGAATTTGCCTGCACGCGGTCTGAAACGGGGATGCACCGGCAAATACTTTGCACCCTCTCTTGCGAAACGCTCTGGATTGCGTTCAGGTCACCTGACTAGTTACATACTGGCACGCAGCGAGATGACACGAACACACGCCGCCATCTTCCCACGCATATGCACCGTCGGCTTTGACGGCCTGCTGGTCTCTTTCGCCGAAACCATGGCCGAGCCATCGAACCGGGCAGCATTGGCGTTTCGAGCTGCGGTGGATTCTGAACGGTGGGAAGGTGTCATTGAAACCTCTGCGACGCTGGCGTCGACTTATATCCGATTTGAACCATCCCAGTTTGCCCACGCAAACCTTCGCGACCGGGTCGAGCAGCTGTTGCGGCGGCAGGATTGGTACAAAGCGCCCCTCCCCCAGGGGCGCAGGTTATGGAGTGTCCCCACGGTTTATGGCGGCGCGCTTGCCCCTCAATTAGATGAGGCTGCGGCTGCGGCCAGGCTGTCCCCCGATGAAGCCGTTCATCGATTGAGCGCCACAACCGTCCGCGTCCTGACGATCGGATTTGCTCCCGGTCAGCCATATCTTGGCCCGCTCGGCCCTGAGTTCAACATACCGCGCCTCAAGAAGTTGACCCCGATGGTGCCCGAGGGCGCTTTGGTATTGGCGATTTCGCAATTTGTCCTTTTCTCGGGACCCACACCAACCGGGTGGCGACATATTGGCCAAACCGCTTTTCGCTGTTTTCGTCCTGAAGCACAGAACAGCTTTGCCCTGAAACCCGGCGACGAAATGCAGTTCGTGTCAGTCACGCGTGAGGAATTAGAGGCGATACGCGCCAATGACGTTGATGGATCAGGCGGCGCGACCTGTCAGGAGATCGCGGTTTGAGCCTGTCTGTCCTGCGCATAGGGCCTGCTTGTACAATACAGGACCAAGGCCGCCACGGATATCTGGATCAAGGGCTTTCCCGATCTGGCGCAGCAGATTTACTGGCCCTGCACGAAGGCGCCGCATTGTTGAGGCAAAGTCCTAAACTTGCCGCGCTTGAAATGGCCGGAATGGGCGGTGAGTTTGAGGCCACTCATCCCATACAGATTGCACTGACGGGCGCACCGATGCAGGCCAGTATTGATGGCGCTGCCATTTCGTGGAATGCCTCTTACCGCCTTGAGACCGGACAGCGGGTGATAGTCGGGGCCGCCACACGGGGAACCTATGGATATTTGCACCTGGGCGGCGGTATTGAGGTGCAGGAGTTTCTGGGATCCCGCTCAACTCACCTTACTGCCAAAATCGGGCGCGCCCTACAGGCCGGAGACAGCTTATCCGCCGGGGCAGCGTCACAGCAGGCAGGACAGAAGTTGCGCGCTGAAGATCGGTTCTCGGGCGGTTCGCTGCGGGTTGTGGCCAGTTTTCAGACCGAACTGTTCGACCGGCAAACGCTGGACCGCTTTTTGCGCACGACATTCACTCGCGGGTCCCGCGCAAATCGCATGGGAATGCAGCTGGAAGGCGACGGAGAGGGTTTCGCCGCAAAGGGGCAGCTGAACATATTGTCCGAGGTCATCGCCCCCGGCGACATTCAGATGACCGGCACTGGCAATCCCTTTATTCTGCTGCCCGAGTGTCAGACAACCGGCGGGTATCCCAGAATTGCGACCGTCCTTCCCTGTGACCTGCCGCGGGCTGCGCAAACCCCGGCGGGCGTACAGCTTCAGTTCAGGCTGGTCGAAATGGACGAGGCCATTTCCCTGCAGGCGGCTTTTCAAAAAGAACTGGCCAACTTGCCATCCAAGGTCGAACCGCTGATCCGTGATCCTCATGACATTGCTGACCTGCTATCTTATCAACTGGTCAGCGGAATGATCTCTGCCACAGACTAAGGAGTTTGCCGATGCCCAGCGTAGATCTTAATGCCGATATGGGGGAAAGCTTTGGCCCCTGGAGCATGGGCGATGACAAAAGCCTGTTGCGGATTATCACTTCGGCCAACATTGCCTGTGGCGTTCACGCGGGCGATCCGGACGTCATGGCGCAAACGATGACCCTGGCTGCGGAAAACGGTGTCGGCATTGGCGCGCATCCCGGCTTTCCTGACCTACAGGGATTTGGCCGCCGCAATATGAAAATACCCCACGATAGCCTGCGAAATCTTGTTCGGTATCAGTTGGGATCGGCGATCGGTATGGCAAACGCCGTTGGAACGCAGGTCCGGCATCTGAAGCTGCACGGTGCATTGTCCAACATGTGTTCGGTCGATATCGACATGGCGCGGGCCTGTTATCAGGGCGCGCTGGACGTGAACCCAGATATCATCATCATGGTGCTGGCCGTCACCAAGCAGGAAGAAGCCGTTCGGGAATTGGGCTGCAAGTGGGTCGGCGAGATCTTTGCCGACCGCGCCTATAACGACGATGGCACTCTGGTCGACCGAAGCTTGCCCGGCGCCGTCATCCACGACCCCGAAATTGCAGGGCCTCGAATTCTGGAAATGGTCAGCGAAGGGGCCATCATTACCGAAACCGGCAAAAGGCTTAATACCGCGATCGACACGATCTGCCTGCACGGGGATGGACCAACCGCCGTTCAGATTGCGCATTCGGTCCGCGAAAACCTGATCGCGGGCGGTGTCGAGGTGACAAAGTTCCTGCGGTAATCCCGCGGGTGCAATGCGTCCGCCCGTACTCAGACTGTTGCCGAGGCTGAATTCCCTCCCTAGCATGTCAGCAAGCATATGTTCTGAATACCACAATCCCGGCAACGAACCGCACCTGGTTTGCCTAGTCTGGGCAAGGAGTAACTTTATGTCTTTTGATTTAGCGTCTTACGAACCACGCGGCGACAAGAAGAATTCGGACTTCTTCAACGAGTATTTGCCAAAAATTTACGAACGCCGTGCCAGCTCTGGTGTCGCCCAGCAGGTTGGGCCCATGCGCGCTGTCGTGCTTCAGGTCGAAACTGACGTTCTTTTCGACACTCTGGTCGAGCTATATGTGATGTCGCCATACCGTCACACGGCCAGCTATCTTGGACGGACGCATAAATACTCGGTCCTGCATTCACACCTGAACTACCCGGCGCTCATCGTGATGGCTCCGCTTAGCCCGACATTCGAAGACTTCATCCCGCGCATCAACCGCATGTACCCGTTGGCACGAAACACGCCGCAAACGCGCTATGTTGGCGAAGTGTTTGGCGCCACTGACCTGAACACGCTGACCAAAACGCTGGAGGATCAGAATATCCGGTTCGAATATTCCGGCGACACCGAGAACCCGTTTTACACGCTAAAGGGCCTTCGGTTCACCACCCCTTCTGATTTCACCTGCAACCGGGTCGGTTATTCAACGCTGGATTTCAACGATACCGACAGTTTGGGTCTGGGCGACAGGGTATTGCTCAGCAGCGCAGAACAAGCGCGACTGGATGAGGCTGCTGCCTTTGGTGCCGATAGCAATATCTCTTCACTGATGTTGGGCATCGACCATCTGGCGACACGCGTTCTGGCTGGTGAGCGCGAGGATGCGATCCTCGAATTTCTGACGATGGTGCCCTACTATTTCTGGGGGGCGTACAACATTTTCGACATGAATTCGTCGACCAATGTGAACCGCAATGCCAGTGTGAATGATGACAAGAAATCCCCGGCTAAGGTATTTACAGCCAATAATACGCCTTCGTTTGTAAACTCTTTTGCCAAACGGCCCATGCCAACCGAGGATTTCGTCCGCAATTTCGGACGTCGGCTGCATCACATGGCGATCGAGATTCTGGACGGCGATCACGGTGCGGGCGAAAAGAATGTGGATTTCGTTGTGAACACTCTGAAAGACCAGGGGGTGCCATTCCTGGCCCATGTGGTTGGAGAGTGCAAAGACGATCCGAACCTCAAGCAGATTTTCTCAAAACATTCGAAGAACACTCTGCTGATCACCGAGTATATAGAGCGCTGTCATAAGTATGATGGGTTCTTTACCAAAGATAACGTCGCGGCCCTGACTGCGGCCGCCGGTCAGGATGAGCAATATCAGCACGGCCACGTATTCGACTGACCTGACCCCTGCCACCTACTACGGCACGCTCGCTCAGAAAAAAAGGGCCACGGAATTCCGTGGCCAGACCCATCCAGGAGAGTATATGTCGGGTCTTATGACGGCCCGATCATGAAACAGGTGACATTGCGGGCCTGAAGTCTGCGGCAGGCCAGATCGGCTTGCTCTCGGGTCATGCCCTGGAACGTCGCGTCGAACCCGCGTGAGTTTTGATTGACCTTGCGCAGCGTGCCTTCCAATGTAGTCATTTCCGACAGGGCCGTTTTCAGTAGTACCTTTTCAGCCTCGTACCGGGTCGTATAGCGCCCCACATTCACGCCCCACAAATGACCGCCAGAGGTCGACAAGCGTGTGACGATTTCCTGCTCTGGCTCGGGCTGTTCTGCCGAGGCCAGCACTAGATCATCCGTGCGGACCGTCGGGCGCGTCGTTCCTTCGGTCGGCGTCTCTACACCGGCCGAGGCGATGGCTGCGGCGATACCGTCCTGAATCCGCGCGTCGTTCTTGGCTGCGGTTGCGGCGACATTGTTCGCCACTAGAACGGTACTCCCCCGCTGGGGTCGAAGAACCGGTCGCAGGCTTCTGGTGGGCGCGCCGCTTACGCTGGCGACTTTCGCATTCAAACCTGCATTACCGGCATAGGCCGGCCGGGCTGGTTTGCGGATCGGCGCGCGCGACGGGGCGCGGCGGAAACCCATGTCCAACAGCTCGGCTACTTTGGCATTGCGCGATGCGCCGGATTTGCCACCAAAGACAGTCGCGATGATCCGTTCGTCCTTGCGCTTGGCCGAGGCAACCAGATTGAACCCAGCTGCACGGGTATAGCCCGTCTTGATCCCATCCGCACCGCGATAGGCCGCTAGCAGGCGACGGTTCGTATTGGGAACGGTTTTGATCCCCGCATTCGTGGATTGGCGCGAAAACAGGTTGTAATATTGCGGGTAATCATACAGCAGATGCCGTCCCAGCGTGGTCATGTCCCGTGCGGTCGACAGATGTCCGGCCTCGGTCAGACCATGTGCGTTCTTAAAGGTTGTACGGCTCATTCCCATCGCCTTGGCGGTACGTGTCATGCGGCGCGCAAAGGCGGCCTCGGACCCGCTGAGGGCGACACCAATGGCAGTGGCTGCGTCATTGGCCGACTTCACCGCCGCCGCACGGATCAAATAGCGGAAAGCAATCTTCTGCCCCGAACGCAAACCCAGCTTTGAAGGCGGTTCAGAGGAAGCCTTTTTGGTGATGGTCACCTGCGTATCAAGAGTGATTTCGCCGTTCCGAACCGCTTCAAATGCGATGTACAGTGTCATCATTTTGGTTAACGAGGCCGGATGGAGGCGTGTATCGGCGTTTCGGGAATGCAGCACTTCGCCCGTTCGCGCGTCGATCACCATCGCCGCATATGGGGCAGCAATGCCCTGCGCCGGAGCGAAGGAAAACAACAACAGGAATGCTGCAAGGAATACGCCCATAGGGGCCGGAACTGTCCGCCGTACCTGCACGATTTTTGCCTCTGTCTACCTCAGGCCGCCGGGTTTTCCCGGTCAGCTACTATTTATTTTATTGCTCATCAGCGTAGCACAGCACCCCCGCGAAAGAAACCGAAAGCTCATAACTTTAACGCTTTCAGCGTATGTCAAAGACCCACTAGATGTGGCGGTGCAAACGGCGGCGCACCGCTAAACCTGCCATTTCGTCAAGACTGTGTCGTCGACTGGCCCCTATTTTCGGAAACTGCGACCAAATGGCAACATCAACTCAAAGAGCGAACCAGCGCCGTCAATCCACTAAGATCGGGCAATTCGTGGTATCTGGAACTGTCGGCCGGCACGTCGGCCTGCTCGATCTCCCAGACCAGCCCATGCGGCACGTATACGCCCCAGCATCCGGCCTGAATCGGAGCAACCACATCGGACCGCATCGAATTTCCGACCATCATAGCCGCAGCGGGCCCCTCGCCATGCTGCGCGAAGATCTGGCGATAGATTTCCGGGGTCTTTTCAGACACGATCTCGACCCCGTCGAAAAGATCGCCCAAACCGGATTGCGCAAGTTTGCGTTCCTGGTCTATCAGATCACCCTTGGTGATCAGGATTACGCGGTGGGTGTCGGCAGCGCTTTCGATGGCCTGCCGGGCATAGGGCAATAGCTCGATCGGATGGGCCAACATCTCTTGCCCCGCTTCGATCAGTTGGCGAATGACCCCTGCAGGAACACGGTCTTCGGTCACTTCGATCGCCGTTTCGATCATGGAGAGGGTGAAGCCTTTGATTCCATACCCATAATGCCGGATATTGCGTTTTTCGGCAGCCAGCAATCGGTCCATCAGGTGATCCGATTCGGCATGATCTGATAGCAGGTCGACAAAATGTGCCTGCGTCAGCTGAAAGAACCGTTCGTTGTGCCACAGCGTGTCATCGGCATCGAACCCGATTGTGGTTAGTTTTTCGCCCATTTGGATAACGTCCTGCTGGCTCTTTTATCTGACGCATTGGACGTTATATAAGCGCACAGATAAACCGAAGCCTGAATCGGACGTTTGCGCCTAATGTTTGAGAACCAATGGATGATGTCTGACAAATCGGACGACGATGCAGATTCGTCGATCCTGGTACAGACGCGCCCCAAGACCAAACGCCCGCCGCTGTACAAAGTGCTGCTTTTGAATGACGACTACACCCCGATGGAGTTTGTCGTTCACGTATTGGAACGTTTTTTCGGCATGACCCACGCAGAGGCGTTCGAGATCATGCTAACCGTCCACAAGAAGGGCGTCGCCGTTGTTGGTGTCTTCAGTCATGAGATTGCCGAAACCAAGGTCGGGCAAGTCATGGATTTCGCTCGCCGCCATCAACACCCCCTGCAGTGCACTATGGAACGCGAAGAGTAAGGCGACGCCTGACCTCTTTTCGGAATTGCCAATGTCCCCTCGCCTAGATCTTGCCTTGCAAAGCGGCCTTGAAATCGCGCAACCCCTGTCCGTGATTGGGCCAACGCCCGAGGAAGACCTCGCTGGGCTGGCTTCAGATACGCAGGTAGTCCAGCCATTCAAGCCGTTTCACGACCATTTTGCGGATCACGGATTCAGGGCCACGCCCGAGGCCGATGACCTGTGCCAGGACGCCATCGTTTTCCTGCCGCGTGCCAAGGCTTTGGCCCGCAACCTCGTGTATCAGGCTTGCAAGCGTTCGGCCGGATTGGTTGTGGTCGACGGCGCTAAGACAAATGGCGTCGACAGCCTGTTGAAGGATATTCGCAAACGCGTAACCGTGCAGGGGCCCATCGCAAAAGCACATGGCAAGATCTTTTGGTTCCAGTCCGACGTAAACGCGTTCGAGGACTGGGCCGCACCCGCCACCCAATCCGCCGACGGATTTCAGACAGCGCCCGGAGTATTTTCTGCAGACGGGGTCGACCCGGCCTCAGTAATGCTGCTTGCTGCCTTGCCTGAAAAACTGGGCGGTCGGGTCGCCGATCTGGGGGCTGGCTGGGGATACCTGTCCGCAGGGCTAATGGGTGCAAGGGGGCTGCAGGAATTGCATCTGGTCGAGGCCGATCACATCGCCCTGCAATGTGCTCGTGCAAATGTAAAAGACGACCGTGCACAGTTCCACTGGGCCGACGCGGTCACCTGGCGCGCGCCTGAGCCGCTGGATACGGTCATTATGAACCCGCCGTTTCACACATCGCGCAGTGCCGATCCTGCGTTGGGTCAGGGATTCATCAAATCTGCTGCGCGCAATCTGACACGGGGCGGTTCCCTTTGGATGGTCGCCAATCGACACCTACCCTATGAAATTACGCTGAACGAGGCCTTCGCGCAGATGAAGGAAGTGACCGGGGACAATCGTTTCAAGGTCTTCCACGCCTCTCGCCCTCGGCGGTGATACCCGCTAACCTGCACCGCACATCAGGAGAACACGCATGTCCTTTTCCATAGCCGGCAAGACCGCGATCGTCACAGGTGGTGCAAATGGTGTCGGATTGGCCATCGGACGTCACTTCGCGGATGCCGGGGCCAATGTCATGTTCGCCGACATGGATGAAAAACGACTGGCCAATGAACTGGGCGAGCAGGCAGATGACAGCAACATCCGTTTCTTCGCCGGGGATCTGCGTGAAAAGCTGACGATTGCGAACCTGCTTTCGGCCACGATTGACGCTTTCGAACAGGTCGACATCCTGATAAATGGCTCGCGCCAGGTTATTCCGTCTGATCCATTGGACATGGAAGACGACTCGGTCCGCACCTTGTTGAACCAGAACCTGATGCCGGCCTTGCGACTGAGCCAACTAGTTGCCAAACGGATGATCAAGCAATCCGGTGATGATGAAAACGAAAACCCTGCGGGATCCATCATCAACTTATCTTCGATTGCTGCCCGTCGCACCCATCCCGATCTGATGGCCTATTCGGTGTCTACAGCAGCGCTTGATCAGTTGACCCGATCCCTGGCCGTTGCCCTTGCCCCAAACCGCATCCGCGTGAATTCGATCGCGCTGGGATCGGTGATGAGCGCTTCGCTGCAATCCACGCTCAAGGAAAATCGCACATTTCGGGATGATATCGAAAAGCACACACCCCTTTCCCGGATTGCCGCGCCAAACGAACTGGCCGAAACCGCACAGTACCTTGCCTCGGACGCCGCAGGTTTCATCACTGGACAAATCCTAACCATTGACGGTGGACGCACTTTGCTGGACCCCGTCGCAGCCCCGGCCCATTAAACAGATGTTCGATACTGAAAAAGCCACCGCCGCAGCCTGGTTTCGTGACTTGCGCAATGAAATCGTAAACGCTTTTGAGCAGCTTGAGGATTCCCACGACACCGGACCTTTTTCCGATGCTCAACCCGGTCGCTTCGAAGTCAAAGAGACCAAACGGCATTCGGATGACGGGGCGGACGCCGGTGGCGGTTTGATGTCCGTGATGCGCGGCGGCCGCGTGTTCGAGAAAGTCGGCGTCAATGTCTCGACAGTATTCGGCCAGCTCGGGGAACGGGCGCAACAGGCAATGGCTGCCCGAAAAGGCATTCCCGGAATGACCGAGGACCCGCGGTTCTGGGCCTCGGGTATCAGCCTGGTTGCCCATATGCAGAACCCGCACGCTCCCGCTGTTCACATGAATACGCGCATGTTCTGGACACCTCACGCCTGGTGGTTCGGCGGCGGATCAGACCTGAATCCCTGTATCGAATATGACGAAGACACTGCCCATTTCCACGCAACCCAGAAGGCCCATCTGGATCCCCACGGACCGGGCCACTATCCGCGTTTGAAAGAATGGGCCGACGAGTATTTCTTTATCCCGCACCGCAAGCGCGCCCGCGGTGTCGGCGGTATCTTTCTGGATGACTATTGCACCGGAGACTGGTCATCGGACTTTGCCCTGACACAGGATATCGGGCGGGCCTTCTTGCCAGCCTTTCTGCCTTTGGTTGAAAAGCGCAGGCAACAGAGCTTTGACGCCGCTGATAAGGATACCCAACTGATTCATCGCGGGCTCTATGCCGAATACAACCTTGTCTATGACCGCGGAACCAAATTCGGGCTAGAGACCGGGCACGACCCGGACGCAGTGCTTATGAGCCTGCCGCCCTTGGCCAAATGGGTCTAGCGCCTGACCTGCCCCTGCGGTGCTTTTTACTTCCGGGGTTTCAGAACCCGAAATCCATGAAATTGTCAGAGCAATAGCGCTGCGCCGATGCCGCTGACATGTTCTCGCCAACGCGTTTGACAGTAACCGAATAGCCCGGCGTCGTATCAACCCCTTCGGGCGCAGTCAGCGAGAATTGCACCGTCCGTGTCTGTTTGTCATAGGCCCGGGTTATGTAAATACGCTGGTTCGATTTGGTTCTAAGCGTGCGTATCGCAAAATCCCCGATCCCGCACCAATAGGCCACTGGCGCAGAACTGCCGCTGGTTGAGACCTCGTAAACGCCATTGTCACGTGGTGTCACTGTCGTTCGGAATGCGGGGTTTATACCGACCCCGAACCCAACAGCCTGGGCCATGGCAGGCACCATCATCAGCGTCAGAATACATGTTGATACAAAGTATTTCATGGTGCTTGACCCCGGGCAAAAAAGATTTCCTTGGAAAATCATAGAACAGATACGCTTTCCGTAAAGCGCAGTTTCAATCCGCAAAGTGCAGCCGCCCACCGACATCCTGCGGCGCAAGCGCCACGGTTTTTATCACCGCAAAGCAAGGTTTGCCTGCAGCAAGCCCAAGGGCTTCAACCGAACGTCGGGTGATCCGAGCCAGAATAGTCCCTGCAGGTGTAATGACAGAGACGATCGCACCGGGGCCTTCCCCGGCTCGGATCGTATCAACCCTGCCCTCCAGTACATTCAGCGCTGACAGGCCCTCGGGCCGCTTACTGGCAAGGATCACCTCTTGTGCGGGGATGCGAATACGCAGGCTTTCACCGACCATATGGGGAATAAGCGGCAGAAATAGACGCGCCTCTTCGGCTGCCAACTCGGTCAACCCGTCTGCATGGTGAGCTGATACCTGCACCTGAAGCACCGCACCAACGGCTCTGACACCGAGCGGGGCCACAGAAGGATCAGCCATCACTTCGGAAGCCGGGCCTTGCCGAACCACCTTACCGTCCTGCAGGGCTACGACAGAAGTTGCCAGCCGCGCAACTTCGGCTGCCGAGTGGGTCACATAAAGGATCGGCACCGAAATCTCATCCCGAAGCCGTTCGAAATAGGGCAGTATCTCGGCCTTCCGTGCATCATCCAATGCGGCCAGAGGCTCATCCGCGAGGATCAGACGCGGGCTGGCCAATAAGGCGCGGCCTATGGCGACACGCTGCTTCTCGCCACCTGACAGGCTCAGTGGACGACGGTCCAGAAGATGCCCGATCCCCAACATTTCAATCACCTTATCGGGGTCTTCGCGCGGCACGCTTTTGGGCGCGAACCAGCGCCCATAGGACAGGTTCTGGCGCACAGTTAGATGTGGGAACAGCCGGCCTTCCTGAAAAATATACCCCAAGCGGCGTTTATGCGGAGGCAGCCAAAGGCGCTTTTCCGTATCGAACAACGTCCACCCGTCCACGGATACGCGACCAGCTTTGGGCTCCAGCAATCCCGCCACAGCGTTAACGATTGTCGTCTTACCGGCGCCGGACCTTCCATACAGAACCGTCACCCCGGCAGGCGCATCAAATTCGGCATCCAACTGAATACCTGGCAGATCATGTTGCAGATTGACGGAAAGGCTCATGTCCCCGACACCCTTTCCGCGGCGCGACGACCGACAAACTCTGACAACAGCAGCGCCCCCATCGCGATGATGACCGATATCACCACTAGCCGCATCGCCGCCGCCTCACCACCCGGAACCTGCAGAAACGCATAAACGGCCGATGGCAACGTCTGTGTCTGTCCAGGTATGTTCGAAACAAAGGTGATCGTCGCGCCAAACTCACCCATGGCTTTTGCAAAGGCAAGGATGGTCCCGGCGATCACCCCCGGCAGAATCATCGGCAAGGTTACGGTGACAAAAACCCACAGACGCGAGGCACCCAGCGTGGCTCCGGCCTGTTCGAGCTTAGGGTCGACGGCTTCGATCGAAAGGCGAATAGCACGGACCATCAGCGGAAACGCCATGATCCCGGCGGCCAGCGCCGCGCCGGTCCAGCGAAACGCAAAGACAATTCCAAGCCCCGCCAGAGGTCCACCAATCGGGCCCTGAATACCAAAGGTCAATAGCAGCAGATATCCCGTAACAACCGGCGGCAGGATCAATGGCAAATGCACCAACCCATTCAACACTTGTCGTCCGGGAAAGCGCCAGCGCGCCAGTGCATAGGCAACGAATATACCAAAGGGCAAAGTAACCAGCGTTGCCCAGAAAGAGACACGCAGCGACAATTTCAGCGCCTCAAGTTCTTCCGGTCCCAGCCAACCCATCGGCTAGTCGCCCGGCAGGGCAAATCCCTGCTCTGCAAAGACTGCCATCGCTGCATCGGTCTGTAGGTAGCTTAGGAAAGCATATGCCTCGGCTGAGGCTTGCGTTGTTACAGCGGCCGGGTAGACAATTTCCGGGTGAAGATTTGCAGGGAAAGAGGCCACAACCCGCACCCGATCCTCGGCCTGGGCATCCGATCGGTAGACAACACCCAAGGGGGCAGCCCCCGCGGCAACCAAAGCCAGAGCCGCGCGTACATTGTCGGTCTGTGCCACCTGCTGCTGAACACTATCCCAAAGACCTAGGTTTTGCAGCGCCGCTTTGCCGTAAATTCCCGCAGGCACGGCATCGACCAGGGCCATCGCAAGATGCCCACCTGACAAAGCGGCTGAGATGTCCGTCTGCGGGGAAAGCCCCTCAATTTCAACGGCCGTCGGCCCACCGATCAGGACAAGCCCATTTCCCAAAAGGTTAACCCGCGATCCAGCATCAATCAGCCGATTCTCCTGAAGGACATCCATCCAGTCACTGTTGGCTGAAATATACACATCCGCCGGGGCGCCCTGTTGAATTTGACGTGCCAGTATAGAAGACGCCGCATACGATATGACAACCTCCTGACCGCTTTGCCGTTCAAAACCCGGTACAAGTGAATCCAGAGCATTTTTCAGACTGGCAGCAGCAAAAACCAAAACATCGTCGGCCTCTGCACGCTGCGGAGTCGATATCAAACTACCCAAAACAATAGCAGCAGCCAGAAAACGGCTTGCGGATGACAGGGTCATATTGTTCCCGTCTCGTAGGTTAAGGTTCCATCAGGGGATATCTGAGGCGGCGGGGGGCGCGCAAGCATCGATAGGACGCATCGTGAATAAGAACCTTTGAAACGGGCAATTCATAGCCGCAACAACACCCAAGATATTTTGGAGGTGCCTGATCCGAAACGACCGGTTCAGATTTCGTGATCCCTCAAAAAGTCTGATAAATCAGAGCCCGGTTGGCGGAGATATCACCCCAGATGCCCGCCTTGTCTAAATTCAGTGAAAGAAATTGTGCCAGACCCTCTTGCGCCCGCGCGCCGGCTTGGCTAAATGCAGCCTCACGGGTGATTAGCTCAGTTGGTAGAGCGCTTCGTTTACACCGAAGATGTCGGGAGTTCGAGTCTCTCATCACCCACCATTCTTTCCCTACAATGTATCAAGGTCTTACGCGGCTAGCACCTTTTGCTGTGCTGCGCATGAAACTGTGTCCGCTGCGCCTCCGCTGCACTTAAACGGAGATGATGTCTCCAACACAGGAGATAAGCCACATGGGTTTCGCACGTATTCAGAAGAGGTCAAACTTGAGCCTGGGACTTATGGCATCGAAGTCCGATATGTCGAGAACCACGGCCATGTGGGGCTGAAGCTGGAATGGGACGGTCCGGATACCCATGGCCGTGAGGTGATGCAGGCCGATCCCGGTTTGTCGGTTCCCAAGGACGACGCGATCCAAGTTGGCATCCAGGTGTCGCATGCGTCTGAACAGGCGAGTGTTACACTGGAGGGGTTACCGGCAAATACCCTGATAATCAGTGGTGAGCATTCGGTGATCACCAATGGTGATCCGGTGGATTTGTCGGGTTGTAACCTGAACCACCTGGAGCTTTCCCCGCCAGTAGGTTTCGAGGGCGTAATTCATGGTCAGATCGTTGTGTCAGACATAGACAGCGCCGGCACTCTCATCACTTCGGAAAACCCATTTGCCCTGACCGTCGGTGACGACCCTGTCAGCCCAGGGATTTCTTTGGACGAAGAACTGGCTTACGAAGCGCTGCACTCGAGTACTCCTGGAACCCTGCCTTGGGATGCTATCCATTCGACCGACAATGCCCCAGAGGTGGATGTTCTGGACGAGCCGATCTCAACCCTCGGAGATGCAAATATTACTTGTATTGAAACAGATACTTATGAGAGATTTGATTGGTAGTGAATGCAATGCTCAGTTGAGCCGACCTGCATTCTGTTCTGGGATGCGATCTTTGCCACAGGCTTCTTGCCGAGACGCTAGAATCTTGATTTTGCAGACGGTCCAACACCTATATTTTCTTTGGTTGTGCCCAAGGCACAGTCTGGCCAGAATTTCAGCAAATTTATGACAGAAATCACACCTAGCTGCGGCGTTCGAAACGAATCTGCTCTAGGTGAGATCAAATGAAAAAGTTGGCCATTCTTCTTATATCTATGCCCTTCACGGCGCTTGCAGAAGAGCGGGTGTTTGAATGTCAGTCGCCAGACGAACAGCATCCCGAAATGGCTGCGAAACTGATCAAATATGAAGATCAAAATAAAGGTCGTATCAAGATCGGTGACATCGACAAAGAGGTCGATGTTTTCCCGGGGCTCGATACCTTGACCTACCTGTATATCGGCGAGGATCACACGCTGAGTTATAACGTCCACCCCCAGAAAGGCACGTTCGATTTCTCTGCCTCTGGTAGTAGAACCGGTTGGGGCAAAGGAACTTGCACGGAAATCACAGGGCAATAACCCGCATCTCCTCCTAACAATGCACCGGCCTGTTCCATGGGCGTGTGCTTGCGGCAAACAGTGGCTGCACCCGCAGTAGCGCCACATATCTATCGGCGGACCAACCAGCACAGTCCCTTTTTCAAATATACGCATCGCGCCGTTTCCGTCCCGAAACGGCGCGATGACATTTCAGTTAATGCGCGCCACTGCGCTTGGCGTTGACGACCGTCTGCTCCAGAGGGTTATAGCCTTCTGGAACAGGCACAAGATTTACCCTTTTTGCATAGTCCTCAAAATAGGCCTGCATCGCTGCGACACGCTCGGGCATCTGGTCCGCCAGATTGTGTAATTCCGACGGATCAGCTTCGATATCAAACAGCTCCCATTCGCCTGTGCCTTTAGGGGCCAGATTCTGCATCAGTTTATATTTGCCCTGGAATACTGCCGAGGACCCCGCAAGCTCATATCCGACCGGGTTGTTATCGTCGCGCACGGTTTCCGTCTCACCCTTCAGGACCGGCATCATACTGATACCGTCTGGCGTATAAATTTCGCGACCGTCATAGACCGGTCCGGGAACGTCTACGCCGGCAACTTCAAGAAGTGTCGGAACGATATCGCGAACAAAGGCAAATTTATCGACTTGCGATCCAGGCTCGACAACACCCGGGAATTTCACGATCAAAGGGACACGCAAACCACCCTCGGTCGAGAATGTCTTAAAGTAGCTGCCCGGAACCGCTGCGGCTGCCGCCCAGCCAGGGCCGTAATCAGCATAGACACCCTGCTGCCCCATATCCGAATAATCGCCGTCAAAATCCTCGATATAGACCTTGTCGTAATAGGCTTTGTACCAATCACGATAGGCTTCAGACAGCGGCAACTGGTTCGGATCCGGGCCGTTATCCGCAAGGAAAATGACGATGGTGTTGTCCGCAATACCTTTTTCATCCAGATAGCTCAGGATCCTGCCGATATTGACATCCATATTGTCCAGCATTCCGGCATAGGTCTGCATCCGTCGCGCGTTGAATGCTTTTTCTTCGTCGTTAAGCTTTTCCCAATCCGGCATCTGCCACGGTTCATAAGAGGTTTTCGCAAACTCCGGGTCCAATTCCACATTCGGAGAGATCAGCCCAAGTTCCTTCTGCTTTTCCAGACGCGAAACCCGCAGGGCCTCGAACCCTTCGTCATAAACGCCGTCATATTTGTCGATGAATTCTTTTGGCGCCTGATGAGGGTAATGGACGGCCTGATACCCGACCCAGGCCAAAAATGGTTTACCGTCATCCAGGTTGCTGTCGATGTAATCGATCATCGTTTGGGTATAAAAATCCGACGAGAAGTAGTCGTCCGTTGGCAGGCTGACAAGCTTGTCGTCCTCGTAATAGTGCACCCGCGTATAGAACGGGGCATAGGGCTGCTCGACCCAGTTATCCGCACCGCTTTCGCCCAGCATAAAGGATTTCTCAAATCCGCGGTCATAAGCGATCGTGCCAGGCTCATGACCTAGGTGCCATTTGCCGGTCATATAGGTGTGGTATCCTGCGTCGCGCAACAGACGCGGCAACGCAACAACCTTGTCGTTCAAATGACCTTCATAGCCAGGCTTGCCGAATTGGTTATCGGCCTGAATCTCTAACATATTGCCGAGGCCTGCGAGATGGTTGTCGACACCGCTGATCAGCATAGTCCGAGTGGGCGAGCAAGACGCTCCGACGTGGAAATTGGTGAACAGCATACCGTCATCTGCCAGTTGGTCGATCGAGGGCGTTTCGATTTCACTGCCAAATGCGCCAACATCGGAAAACCCCATGTCATCTGCGATTAGAATAAGAACGTTTGGGCGTGTATCCTCAGAATCGGCAAGTGCTGCAGTCGTTGATAACGCCGAAGCGCCAAGCACAGCTAATATATTCCTTAAAGGAACCATTGAATCCTCCGTTATGTGGGAAGTCCGGGGCGTCGTGCCACGGTCGACAATAATGTCGCAGGAAACGACATTTCCGGCTACAGAAAGAGACGGTCATTCCATCATTTGGTATGAGCGTTCTGAATATTGGAACGAGGGTGCAAATGATTGATTCCAAAGCCATAGATGCGGTGCGCTCATTGGCCAGACACGGCAACTTTCGCGTGGCAGCGGATGCAATCGGAACCTCTCCGGCAAGTTTCTCACGCTATATCGGCCAGGCAGAAACTTATGCCGGTCAGGCGCTATTCGAACGGACAGGCCGCGGCGCAACCATCAGACCGGCGGGGAAACGCTTTCTGCAACTTCTGGACGCGCTGCACAATGCGACCAGCCAGTTTGAAGCAGGAGTCAAACGGCTGCGTTCGGTCGGCCCGGAGGTGCTGAATATCGGCTGCGGCCCCCTGACGACCCGGACGATCATCACGCCGCTTCTGGCAGAGCTGCTTGATAACTGGCCAGATCTTCGCGTCCGCGTTGATGTGCGGGCCACCATGGAACCCCTCGAAGCATTGCGGATAGGGCGCCTGGACGTGGCGGTTTGCGATCTGACGCACACGCCCAACCTAAGCGATCTGGACATTCAGGTCGTTCGAAAGGAACCCGTTTTCTTCTGCGCTCGCCCCGACCATCCCATTCATGAGGCAACTCCGGTCTCAATCGCTGAGGTGTTTCGGCATCCGTTTATAACCGCGCATATGCATCGCCACTGGCGCTCTGCCATTGCCGCCACTCTGGGGAATGACGAGAAAGCCTGGCATATTGTTGACCGATTGCCCCAGATCGAAAGTGACGATTTCTCTTTAGTTGCCGATATGGCCTGCAGAGCAGACCTGATTGCCGGAGGAATGAAGGAAGATTTTGATCAGCACCTGAAATTGGGGATGTTGAAAGAGATACGAACCACGCAACCTCTGACCTGGAACATATGCGCTGCCCGTCGCAAGGGCGTTAAATTTGCCGCGCTTGATATGTTCTGGAATCGATTGTGCCACCGGTACGGGGCGGAATAAGCCCGCCGCATGACCGGAATGCCCGGCGGTTAGTCTACATCGCGGACAACGCGAAATCCGACATGATTGCTGCCCAATGACATCTCAACCGGCTGCCGCGCTGCAGGTCGGTAACGCAGACAGAAATTCGACGCGCAAAGCCATGAGCCCCCTTTGACCAACCGCATTGCACCCATCGATGCGCTACCGAACTGGGCGGCAAAGGCCTTTTCCGGGCCGGTAGGATCAATTTGGTCGCCAGGAATGTGCCCCGGCACCCACCAGTCGGCCACGTGCTCCCAGACATTGCCCGCCATGTCATACAGGCCGTAGCCATTGGCCACATATGAAGCTACGGGTGCGGTTCCGACATGGCCATCGTCAGCCAGGTTTTCGCTTGGGAACTTTCCTTGCCAGGTGTTTGCCTTCCACCCATTGCTGGGATCATAGCTGTCACCCCAGGTGTAGTCGGCGCCTTCGATCCCGCCGCGAGCTGCAAATTCCCATTCGGCCTCGGTCGGCAGACGACCTCCGATCCACTCTGCAAATTCTGCGGCATCCTCGGGTGACACATGCACCACCGGATGGTCGCCCAGTTCCGCAATCGAACTGCCCGGTCCTGCCGGGTGTTGCCAGCTTGCACCTTTGACATAGCGCCACCATGCGTTGGGATTATTCAGCGACACCGCTTCCTCAGGCTGGGCGAAGACCATCGACCCAGGCTCAAGCAAATCTGCAGGCAGACCCGGGAAATCCTCCGCCGACAAGCCACGCTCTGCCGTTGTCTGATACCCGGTTTCTTCGACAAATTTCGCAAATTGGTCGTTGGTAATTTCTGTCCGCGTAATGTCAAAGGACCTGACATTCACTGGATGGACCGGAGTCTCTTCCGCTTGAAAGTTTTGCGAACCCATCAGGAATTCTCCACCATCCAGCCGGACAAACTCAGGACCTGGTTTGGAACCGATACTGGTATACCAAACGGCAAAGCATACAATCGCAACCACGGGAACCGAGCCATAGGCTAGCAATCTTTTTGAAAGGGGCATGTAGAATTAACCTGTTGGATCTATCAGGGGTGAATGTAGTGATTTGGTAAGGTTTTCAATCCCCTACTGTGAATGGGCAGCATTTCCACCCTTCGACCTGAGCTTCAACGAAAGGAGCGCGCCTGCCTGCTGCGAGGCAAATTCACCTACACTTGTAAATTCATGTCAAATTGGGACCGCTGTTCAATTCAAACGATCCACAGCCGCCAAAGCACCCGACAGAGCGACCTTGATCTCTAAGGGCATGCCTCTGCCCTGTTTATATTGATTGGCCGCGATCCAACCTGCCTTGTGCCCCCGCGCACCGATCGCCTTCATCCGTGCATCAGCCGCAGAATCCGGCATTTTTTCAATCAGGTTTCTCGAATACTCGATCTCATCGCGGGACAAAATCATACCAACCGCACTGTATACATCCATGCCTACTTGCATCGTCAAATGATCCAGCCGATGCGTTGCCCCAGACAACATCCGCGTGCAATAGGCCGCCAGAAAATACCAGCGAAAGATCGCAAGTATGCGCTTCTGAGTATCAGTGACTGTATCAACCTCAAATATTGCCGTGGCGGATATCTTCTCAAATGCTGAACTGGCCGCCTGCGAGGCCTGAATAATCTGATCCTCGCGCACGTCTACGGGTATGACTGGCGGGACAGGTGTCACGACCGGCTGGTAAGTTTCGAAATTCATGCATGGCCTCCGGCTTTGGTTGCTGAAGGGAACATGGGGGTTCGAAAATGCATCCCGATGTGAATCTCTGCCATAGTTTGTAAGTATACCCGGTATTTTGGCTGAACTTAAAAGCCATTTTTCATATGTAACGCAAACTCAAGGACAAACTTGGCTATTTGAGCTATTAATTGTGTGGGATTTGAGCCGCATTTTTTGCAGAAATCTGGGCCTTTATATCGCCCTAAACCCCCTTACATCTGACACGATCTTGCAGAATTTGTGCCCTTTTTACCAAATACAAACAGTCAATCCTGCTGATCAGTTTACGAGTTTGAATTTAACGAGGGGGTACAAGCGGGACTAGGGGGTGAGCGCCTGCCGGGCCGGGCTCGCCCTAGGGCAGAGCAGCTCCCCCCGCCGCCTTCCGTCAGTCGATTTTGCTTTTTTGCGAATGCGGTGTGACACCAAAACTGGATCGATAAACCCGCGAGAAATGACCGGGATTTTCAAAGCCACAAGCCAAGGCGACCTCGGTGACGGATGCTTCGGTCTGAAGCAAAAGCTTTTGCGCGCGTTCCAGGCGCAATTCCATAAAGTATTTTTTGGGCGAAGTGTTGAGATACTTACCAAATAACCGCTCTAACTGGCGCGTGGATATGCCAAGATCATCCGCGATCTTTGACGGAGAAACCGGTGCTTCAAGGCATTCGCGCATGGTATGGATAGCCCGAGCCAGATGTGCGTTACGCATCCCGTTGCGCGATTGCAATGATACCCTTTGTTTGGCCGTTGCGTTGCGGGCAGCATTATACACCATCTGGTCTGCAACCGCGATCGCCAGCTCCTCGCCGTGGTCGCGTCCGATCAGATGCAGCATAAGATCGGCAGTTGCCGTCCCACCCGATGCTGTGATGTGTTTCGCGTCTGCCACGAAGACACTGCGCACAAGGTTCACCTCTGGGAACGCTTCCATAAACGCATCGTGATATTCCCAGTGGATCGCAGCCTGAGAGCCATCCAGAAATCCGGCCTCTGCTAGAAGCCAAGCACCAGAACACAATGCCCCGATCGGCGTGCCCCGCGCACGTTCGCGTCGCAACGTCGCCAGAAGGTCACGTGAGACATGGTTGCGCATGTGGATGCCCGACAAGACAAACAACTGATCAGTCTTTGGAATATCGCCCAACCCGCCATGCACAAGTGTCACCACCTTATTGGAACACACTGCACGATCTGCGTCCTCCGATATCAGCGTCCAATCATATAGCGTTTTCTCACTGACCAGATTGGCGATCCGCAGTGGTTCGACGGCACAGGAAAAGGCGAGATGCGAGAACTCCTCGATCAGAACAATGGTGATGTGCCGCATCTGAGTCATAGGGTTTTCCACTTTGTTCGGCCGGATTGGCTGAGTCTTTGTCGTTGGATTATGCTGCACGAAATTTCTATGTATACAATATGTATTTTATTCGGATACAAAAAGGAGGCAATCGAACCCAATCGATTCTTGCTGACTGGGCTGGAGGATCCGGATGAAGGACGTCGCAAAAACCCGCAAAACGCAGCTGGCCGAGCACTTGAAGGTCTCGATCCTGACTTTGCGCCTGCAACCTGGCACCGATCTGGACGAGGTGCATCTGTCCGATGCGTTTGGCCTGTCGAGAACGCCTTTACGCGAAGTGTTCCGACAACTCGCCGGAGAAGGATATCTGGACCTGCGAACAAACCGCAGCGCGCGCGTGTCCGAAATGTCGTATACCACCTTGCGCGATTTCTTTCTGGCCGCTCCGATGATCTATGGTGCAATCCTGCGACTGGCAGCGGCGAATGCAAAGCCTGTGCAGATTGAAGCCCTGAAAACCGCACAGCAGGCATTCAAGGCCGCGCTGCGGGATGGGGCAGCCGAAGAGCGCGCCCTGGCCAATAACCGCTTTCACGAAGTGACCGGCGAAATGTCGGGCAATGTCTATCTATTGCCCTCTTTCAACCGTTTGCTGATTGACCATGCCCGTATCGGCATGACCTTCTACCGGCCACAGTCGGGCAGGATGGTCGAAAACCTGTCCGAGGCAAGCCAGCAACACGACGCCATCATCGACGCCATAGAGACACGCGATGAAACGGCTGCTGCGCAGCTGGCCGAAGATCACTGGAACCTGTCACGCGATCAGATCGAACTGTTCGTGATGCCCGATGCGCTGGATGTCCCAATGGGCCTCCCACCGCTTTCGAAACCTGCATGAGGACGGAATGAATCCAATTTTCCGATTTGAG
This sequence comes from Ruegeria sp. CDSC025, assembly GCF_059610805.1. Taxonomy (NCBI): domain Bacteria; kingdom Pseudomonadati; phylum Pseudomonadota; class Alphaproteobacteria; order Rhodobacterales; family Roseobacteraceae; genus Ruegeria; species Ruegeria sp. CDSC025. The sequence continues at coordinate 21,855 of NZ_JBXWOJ010000003.1, forward strand.
GGGGTCTATACCCCGGTGGTCACGCCCTATCAGGCCGATGACAGCGTCAACTGGGACGCGCTGGCGCAGGTGATCGAGCTTCTGATCAAGAATGGCGTGCATGGTCTGATCTCGGGCGGGTCGACCGGTGAGAATTATGCGCAGACCGTGGAGGAACGGCTGGAATTGGCGCGGTTCACCCATGTGCGTCTGAAAGGCCGTTTGCCTCTGGTTGTTGGCACGGGCGCGATGTTGACGTCGGACTCGGTTGCGCTGGCGTCGGGTGCAAAGGAAATCGGGGCAGATGCGATCCTGTTGGCCAGCCCGCCCTATTCGGTGCCCACCGAACGCGAAAATGCGCTGAATGCGCTGGCCATCGACAAGGCCGCCGACCTGCCGGTAATGCTGTACAATTATCCTCACCGCACAGGCACGATGATGGGCGAAGAATTCCTGGACCGCGTCGGACGCAGCAGGAATTTCTGCGGCATCAAGGAAAGCTCGGGCGATATCAACCGGGTGCATCTTCTGGCGCGGGACTATCCGCATATCCAACTGGGATGCGGTATGGACGATCAGGCGCTGGAATTCTTTGCCTGGGGCGCGCCGTTCTGGGTCTGTGGCGGCTCGAACTTTCTGCCTGCCGAGCATGTGGCGCTATACCAAGCCTGTGTAATCGAGGGCGATTTTGCCAAGGGCCGTCGGATCATGTCGGCGCTGATGCCCTTGATGCGGGTATTAGAACAGGGTGGCAAATTCATCCAGACCATCAAGCATGGTGTCACAATGAATGGGATTGACGCGGGCATCGTTCGGCCGCCGCTGAAATCTTTGAACAAAGATGACAAACGCGCGCTAGAGCAAGTGACGCGCGTGCTGAAACAGAAAATCGCTGACATCATGGCAGAGGGGTAAGGTATGACATTGCTGACGCAGGACGAATACGACTCCATCGCCGCGGGTCTGACCTTGCCAACCGGCGCCTTTATTGATGGCGCGTACCGCCCGGCGATTTCCGGGCAGTCCTTCACAACGGTTAACCCGGCGACCAACAAGAAATTGGCCAACATTGCCGCCTGCGGCGTAGCGGACGTAGATTTTGCCGTCGAGAAGGCGCGCGAAGCGTTCGAAGATGGCCGCTGGTCGAGGCTGCACCCATCCGAGCGCAAAAATGTACTGATCCGGTTGACCAAACTGATCACACGCAATGCACGTGAACTGGCGGTGATGGAAAGTCTCGACAGTGGCAAGACCATCTTTGACTGCGAGACCGTCGACCTGCCCGAGACCATTCATTGCCTGAAATGGCACGCCGAGGCGATCGACAAGATCTATGATCAGGTCTCGCCCGCCAGTGACGACCACATCGCTTTGGTCGTGCGCGAGCCGATTGGCGTTGTCGGGTTAGTCCTGCCCTGGAATTTCCCATTGCTGATGCTGGCATGGAAGATCGGGCCCGCTCTGGCTGCGGGCTGCTCGGTGGTGGTGAAGCCGGCCGAGGAGACTTCACTGACGGCATTGCGGCTGGCCGAACTGGCGATGGAGGCCGGTCTGCCACGCGGCGTCCTAAACATCGTCCCCGGCGCAGGTGCCGAGGTGGGCGAACCTATCGGACGGCACATGGATATCGATATGGTGTCCTTCACCGGTTCAACCGTGACTGGCAAACGGTTTCTGAGCTATTCGGCGGAAAGCAACGCCAAAGAGGTGGTGCTTGAAATGGGCGGCAAGAATCCGGCCATTGTGATGGAAGATGCAGAAAATCTGGACCGCGTGGCGGCACATATCGTCAATGGTGCGTTCTGGAATATGGGTGAGAACTGCTCGGCCACGTCCCGCCTGATTGTCCACAAGGACATAAAGGCCGAGTTGCTCGACCGCATCGCCCATCATGTAAAGCAATGGAATGTCGGCGAGCCTCTGAACCCGGAAACACGATTGGGCGCAATGGTCAGCGAAGCTCATTTCGATAAGGTCTGCGGATATCTGGATCAGGCCGAAAACGTGGTGATCGGAGGCAAAGCGGACAATGGCTTTGTCGAGGCCACCGTAGTCGAACTACCTGGCAATGACGCCATCCTGGCACGTGACGAAATCTTTGGTCCCATTCTTTCGGTGATCACGGTTTCCAGCTTTGATGAGGCCATCAAGATCGCCAACGATACCGAGTATGGTTTGTGTGCGTCGATCTTCACAGCCAATGCGAAACGCGCCATTCGCGGGGCGCGGATGATCCGGGCGGGAACGGTGACTGTGAACAGTTTTGGTGAGGGCGATATCACCACGCCCTTTGGCGGTTATAAACAGTCTGGCTTTGGTGGGCGCGACAACTCGATCCATGCGCATGACCAGTATACCCAGCTAAAAACCATCTGGGTCGACCTGTCCGACGATGCGGATGAGGCCGTGGATTGAGCAGCTATGCCGCCCGAACCCTGCCTGTCCATCGCGGACCTGCGGCCTGGAGCGTCATATTAGGCGATCCACCCCCAGCCCAAGAACTGGATGGTGATCTGACGGCGGATGTCGTGATTGTTGGTGCCGGTTTCGCAGGCCTGTCAGCGGCACAGCGTTTGAGGCAGCTGCAAAGCGACGCAAAGATCATCGTGCTTGAGGCTGGCCGCGTGGCCGAAGGGGCTGCGGGGCGCAATACGGGTTTTATGATCGATCTGCCACATGACCTGGCCTCGGACAATTATTCCGGGCCGGGGGATGATCGCACCATGATCACATTAAACCGACTTGCAATTGATTTTGCCCGATCGGCGGTCGAGCAATATCAGATCGACCCGAATTTCTTTGATCCGGCTGGCAAGGTTAACGGAGCGGTGAGCGCGGCGGGACATGCACATAATATCAGCTATGCGCATCATCTCAGCACTTTGGGTGAGACCAGTGAAATGCTCGACCAACAGCAGATGCACGCCCTGACAGGGTCGCGCCACTATCGGTCGGGGCTATACACACCCGGCACGGTTATGTTGCAACCAGCAGGCTATATTCGCGGTCTGGCTGCGGGACTGATCAAGGATGGCATTGCATTGTACGAGAGCTCTGGCGTGACCGGGTTTGAGAAGCAAGGCGGTGCGTGGCTGGTAAAAACCGCGCGCGGTACCGTCAGCACTGGTACAGTCATCCTAACGGTGAACGGGCATCTGGAAAGCTTTGGGATCGAGCGCGACCGACTGATGCAACTGTTCCTTTTTGCGGCAATGACCCCTGAGCTGGACGCCGAAGTGCTATCGCGGCTTGGGGGGCAACCCCGCTGGAGTGTCACACCATCTGATCCGTTGGGTACAACGATGCGGCGCATTGATACGGCGCAGGGCGGCAATCGGATCATAACCCGTACCTGCGCGGCCCTGCGCCCGGGCATGACCTCAACTGCTGGTGATCTGGCGCGCGCCTCGCGGGTGATGCAGCGCAAATTCGACCAGCGATTTCCGCAGTTGGCGGGGCTGGACATGCAATATCACTGGGCCGGTCATCTCTGCCTCAGCCTGAACGGCGTTTCCGTCGCGCGAGAGGTCGAACAGGGCGTGATTTCCGGCTGCGTCCAGAATGGGCTAGGCACGGCGCGCGGCACCCTGACCGGTATCGCGGCAGCAGAACGCACCTGCGGCCACAGCTCGAATATCACCCGGTATTTCGACGCCCAGGATCAACCCAAACGCCTGCCCCCAAAACCATTCCGAGAGATCGGTGCCAATGCAGTGCTGCGCTGGAAAGAATGGCGCGCGCGGGACGAGTGATCAGGGCAGGCTCAGCTTGGCCATGCGGCCTCCGTCGACTGTGTAGACCTGCCCGGTGATAAAGCTGGCATCATCCGACGCCAGGAAGGCGACCAGCGCCGCAACCTCTTGCGGGCTTCCGGTTCGGGCAACGGGGTGTATGCGCTTGATATCCTCGTGAAATGTCTCCGGGTCCGGCATTGAGGCGATGAAATCCACGTTCAACTCGGTGTCGATCCAGCCAGGGGCCACGGCGTTGCAACGAATGCCCTCTGCCCCATGATCCACGGCCACCGCTCGTGTCAGGCCATGCAACCCGGCTTTGGATGCGCAATAGGCAGCATGGCCGGGATTGCTGCCCAGCCCCTCAATCGAGCCGATATTGACAATCGCCCCGCCCGCCCGCCGTAGATGGGGCAGCGCCGCCTTGATCAACAGGAACGGGGCCGTGAGGTTGACTGTCAGCGTGCGCTGCCAGTCTGCAAGGCTCATCTGCTCGACGCCGGCTTCCTGCATCATGCCTGCATTATTGACCAGAATGTCCAATCGCCCGGACAGATCAACGACCTGATTGACCACCGTTTGCGGGCTGTGGGGATCTCTGAAATCGGCCTCGAACCCTTCGAATTCCGGATCGCTCCCACGTTGCACGGTAAAGACCCGTGCACCTTCGTGTTGCAAACGTTCCGCGATGGCGCATCCGATACCGCTGCGCCCGCCCGTAACCAGTGCGGTTTTGCCGGTAAATCGCGTCATGAAACCGGTTTTCCTCCGTTCACTTCCAGCAATGCCCCGCACACATAGCGCGCGGCGTCCGAGGCAAGAAACATCACCACATCAGCAATATCCTCGGGCTCGGCGATACGCCCCAAGGGCACTGTCCGGCCCAGCTCGGCCACGGCAGTATCCGGATCGAAGCCGCGTTTTTCAAACCCCGACCGCAGCATCGGCGTGTTTACTTCATTCGGGCAGACGGCGTTAATGCGGATGCCCTGATGCGCGTGGTCCATACCCATGCATTGTGTCAACGACGCAATAGCTGCCTTGGTCATGCAATAGACCGCGTGGTTCGGCCCAGGGCGCAGCCCCCAGCATGACGCGGTGTTCACGATCGCGCCACCACCACGCGCCACCATGATCGGGATTGCGGCGCGACAGATGCGAAAGGGCGCCTCGACATTTACGCCCAGCGACAATGCCCAGTCGGTATCCGAAGTCTCGGTCACCGCTCCGCGGGTGATGACCCCCGCATTGTTGACGACGATATCCAGCCCGCCCAGCGCATCCGCCGCATGTTGCGGCAATGCATCTGCATAAGCACTCTCGCGCAAATCGCCGGGCAAATGGGCGTCGGCCTCGATACCCTCAACCGAAACGTCCGCAACCGCAACCCGTGCCCCTGCCTGCCGCATCCGCTGTGCAATAGCAGATCCGATGCCGCCCGCAGCCCCTGTGATGAGCGCTGTTTTGCCCGTCAGCTCCATTTTCCCTCCGAGTGCTAAATAGAAACCCACCCGACAATGCAGTCGGGATAGGTCCAAGGCGAAATCTTTAATAGGCTTGGTTCAGCTCGTCAGCGGCGGGAATTTCCCGTTCCCGCCGAGCGATATAGTCCAGCAGGGCCTCGTTTTTGGCCACGTCCAGTGTCGGTTCCTGGTATTCGGCCAGCAGCTTGCGCGCGTGCTTCAACGCGCGCTCAGTGATCTCAACCCCGCCTTCTGCCACCCATTGCTCAATCGAGTTGTTGTCGAACATCTCGGGCATGAAAAACGCCGTTTGAAAATTGTCCTGCGTGTGCGGATGACCCAGATAGTGCCCGCCTGGACCGACCTCTGGAATGGCGGCAAGAGCTTGGTCGAAATCATCCCATTGCGGGCCTTCTGCCATGCGATAAGCCATCGCACATTGTTCAGCATCGACAATGAACTTGGCGGTGGAACAATGCATCCCGGCCTCATTCCAGCCGGCCGAATGCCAAATATAGTTCGCACCGGAATGAAGAACGGCCTGTAGCGTCGTGGCGGATTCGTACCCGGCCTGCGCATCAAATGTCTTGGCCCCACCCAGCGTATTCGAGGTGCGCCATGGAACGTCGTAGAACCGGGCCATCTGCCCGATCATAAAGTTCATCAGGCTGATCTCGGGCGTGCCGGCCATCGGGGCACCTGATTTCATCGATACCGTCGACAGGTAGTGCCCGTAAATCGCCGGAGCACCTTTGCGAATGACTTGGGTATAGGCCAGCGCGCTCAGTGCTTCGGCGTTCAACTGCGCCACTGTGGCGGGAACCGATGCGGGCGTATTGGCCCCGCCCAAAACAAAGGGCGAGCACAACACAGGCTGATTGCGGCGAGAAAAGGCCCGCATCGCGCCCAGCATCGTTTCGTCCCAGACCAGCGGAGAGTTTCCGTTGCAGTTGCCCGTGGTGACCGGATGATCTTCAATGAAATCTTCCCCGAACAGGATCGCACACATCTCAATGACGTCTTCGGCGTTTCTGGGCGAGGTAGTCATACCCATGAACGTCTTGTCCGAATGTTTCATCGACGAATAGGTAATCCGCAGATGTCGCTGACTGATCGGGTGGTCGTAAGGTTCAACAATGTGATGCGCCGAGGAATGCATCGCCGGCAGCATGTGGCTTAGTTTGTGGAACATTGCTAGATCATCGAGCGTCGGATTACGCCTCACGTCATCGAGATCGCGCAGATAGGGCGCGCCGGTCATCGGCACAAAGATCGAGTGCCGTCCGCCCAGTCGCACGTTCTTGTTCGGATCGCGAGCATGATAAGTGAAGGTGCTGGGAATGGTGGCGATCAGCTCTCGGACCAGGCCCCGGTCCAGATAGACCAGTTCGCCCTCGACCTTTGCACCAGCTTTTTTCCAATCCTCCAGTGCGATTGCATCGCGAAACTGAACACCGACATTCTCGAGAATATCCATTGAGGCGCTGTCGATCCGGTCGATCTGGCTGCCATCCATCACCTCGCATAGGGGGATGCCTCGGGTCAGGCCGGGCAACATCTCGAAATTCGGAGCAGAGCGCAGCGCGCGCCGGGCCGCACGGCCACCGGTTCGGGTCATGGTACGCATATTCACAGGGCGATCCTCCAATCCTCCCCAAAAGATTGCGGTATTTGGTCAAAGCAAGCCTCACTAATTGCGATACATGTTTGCAGGAAGCGACCCGCACCCGAAACCGCCGAAATGATCTACAGACCCATGATGACGACCAGACCTGCTATCAGTTCTGCCATGCTTAGCGCGGGATCATCTCTGCCCATATCCATGATCCACTCCATGTCAGTGATGGCATAAGAACCGTCAATGAACTGGCTGACACCAAACCCGGTCGTCACAGAAACATTGCCTGATCTTTACCGCACGTATCGGAAACACGGCACTCAACATCATCGTTTTGGAAAATTTCTTCTGGCGCACAATCTTAAAAAGTCCAATATTTGAGTGAGAAGAATTAACCTGAAGACCACCAACGGCTACACCTGTCATGTCCAGACGCCACTATAATCTGCCGCCACTCACCACGCTGTCGGCCTTCGAAGCCGCTGCGCGCCATCTAAGCTTTAAGAATGCGGCTGAAGAACTGTCGGTAACGCCGGGCGCGGTCAGTCATCAGATCAAAGCGTTGGAAGGTGATCTTGGCACCGCCTTGTTCCAGCGCAAACACCGAGGGGTCGAACTGACGGAAGACGGCAAAGCGCTGTATGACGCGCTGGCTTCTTCGTTTACCCGCATCTCAAAAACACTGGCAACAATCCGCGACCGTGCCACCGTCGAAAAGGTAACCGTAGGATCAACCACTGCAGTGGCTGCTCTTTGGTTGTCGCCATCGGTAATCCGGTTCTGGCGCGAAATGCCTGAAGTAAATGTTGACCAGCTTTCACAGGATCGACCATTTCGGGATCGGCCGGATATCGATTTCTTTATTCGCTACGGCCGGGACGGCAACGGTGACCTTTCGCACACTCCTCTGTTTCGGGATTGTCTGGTCCCCGTCGCCTGCCCAGAGGTGGCGGATCGGTTGGCCGGTGCAAGCCTTGAAGATCTCGCCGCTGAACGACTGATACATCTGGACTCTGAAGACCGCAGCTGGACCACTTGGCCCGAATGGTTTCAACAACTCGGGTACACGGGAACCATTCCGATCGATTCTCGTGTGAACAGCTATTCGGTAGCCCTCCAGCGGGCGCGTAAGGGGGCCGGGCTGGTTCTTGGATGGCAACGCTTGATCCAACCCATGCTGCAATCGGGAAAGCTGGTGGCAATCGGGCCCCACCTCCAGATCGCTCCAAACCAGTTTTATCTGGTTGGCCGCTCGGATGAAGACTTGTCCGAAAGTGCCCGGGCGCTGAAAGATTGGATCATTCAAGAGGTTCAGGACGGTTCGGTTTAGGTGAAATCACCCTGTGATGAGGTTTTCTGATATTGAGTGGATGCCAGCGTATCCGCCAATAGAGACCAAACAACACCTGCAGGAGAGCCCGATGAACAAGCATACTGCGTTGTCTTCCGTTCTGGTCGATGTGAATGTCGCAAACGGCCTGCCAAACGAACACTATATCGACCCGGCACTTTTCGCCGAAGAGCGTAGATCGGTTTTGTACGCCAACTGGTCCGGGATCGGCTTTGGCAAAGACGTGCCCGAGGAAGGCGATGCCATGCCGGTCGATTTCCTAGGCATGCCTTTACTAATCGTGCGGGATCGGGATGGTGAGGTTGGCGTATTTCAAAATACCTGCCGTCACCGCGGGATGATCCTTGTCGATACCCCTCGCAAGATAAGTGGCGCGATCCGTTGCCCCTATCACAGCTGGTGCTACAGCCTGAAGGGAGAGCTGCGTGCGACGCCACATGTTGGCGGCGCCGGTCACAACACCCATGAGGACGTGGATCGCAAATCTCTGGGCCTGATCCGTATTCGCTCTTATGTCTGGCGGGACGTGGTCTTTGTGAATGTGGACGGCAATGCACCCGAATTCGAAGAGGCGCACGCCGCCCTATTGGAACGCTGGAAAGAGTTTGATCAACCAGTACATCACGGCGGTGAGGCCTCTTCGTTCAAGTTGGAGGTCAAGACCAACTGGAAGCTGGCGGTTGAGAACTATTGCGAAAGCTATCACCTGCCCTGGGTGCATCCCGGCCTGAACAGCTATTCGCGACTTGAGGATCACTATAACATCGAAGTGCGCGGGCACTATTCCGGTCAAGGCACGCTTGTCTATCGACAACTCACTGACCATGACGGCACCACATTCGCCGATTTCGACGGGCTCAGCGATCGATGGAATGAGGGTGCAGAGTATGTGGCCGTGTATCCGAATGTTCTTTTGGGTGTGCAGCGTGACCATGCCTTTGCCATTGTCCTGGAACCGGTTGATCACGAAAATACCGTTGAGCATATCGAGCTTTATTATGCCAAAAGCATCGAAGACACACCTGAACATGATGGCCTGAGGGCGGCAAACGCCCAGCAATGGAAAACTGTGTTTGAAGAGGATGTGTTCGTTGTTGAAGGGATGCAAAAGGGTCGGCACGGAATGTTGTTCGACGGCGGTCGATTCTCTCCGGTGATGGATGGTCCGACCCATAATTTCCATCACTGGGTTGCGACACAGATTGAAAGCGGTCGCGCCGACTGAACCAGCTGTCTGGCCACGCACGACTGGCCAGACGCGACGGAGACCCGATGGACAGAACAGAACTGGATCGCTTGCTACTTGAGGCGCATGATCATGATGATCCTGCCGCGTTGGTCCGCTATTACACTATTGCAGCAGATGAATGCGAAGCGGTGCAAGATATCGACGCGGCCTGTTTTTACCTGACCCACGCCTTTATATTCGCCCTGGAAGCCGGGGCCTCTGAAACAGATGAATTGAACCACAGACTGGTCGAGTATGGACGTGCATAGTGGTGGGCATCGGAGACTAACCTTGGTTTATATCTGTTCAATCCCACGTGAAATTTAAACCCGTTGTCTTGGGTTCAGTACTGGTAACACATGACGACAAGACCAAAATTTTGGATGACAGACTCATGAAGACAAATGCACAGGCAGTGGTAATCGGCGGTGGTGTGATTGGGTGCTCGATCCTGTATCACCTGACCAAATCGGGGTGGTCAGACGTGGTGCTGTTGGAACGGGATGAACTGACATCCGGCTCGACCTGGCACGCGGCGGCGAACATCCACGGACTGCATGACAGCACCAATATCAGCCGCATCCAACACTATACGATGACGCTGTACAAAGAGCTTGAGGCTGAAACCGGCCAAAGCTGCGGCGTGTTCCAGCCCGGCTCGTTATATCTGGCCCAAACCGAAGAGCGCGAGCACCAGCTGAGGCTGCAGGCCGCCAAGGCCAAGCTGTACGGGATGAATTTCTATGAGATCAGCATCGAAGAGGCGCAGCGTCTGAACCCGCTGGTCAATTACGATGGCATCCGATGTGTCATGTACGAACCTGATGGCGGTAATGTTGATCCCTCGGGGGTCACCAACGCCTACGCTGTCGGCGCGCGCCAGCGTGGGGCCGAAATCCACCGCTTTACGCCGGTCACTGCGACAGATCAGCAAGAAGACGGCACCTGGATCGTACGCACCCCTAAGGGGGACATCCAAACGCCGTGGGTTGTGAATGCCGCCGGTCTTTGGGGCCGCGAAGTTGCCATGTTGGCCGGGATCGAGCTACCCCTGCAACCGACCGAGCATCAGTATTTCGTCACCGAAACCATGGCTGACGTCGCGGCGCATGATACCCGCCTGCCCTCGGTCAGTGACCGCGATGGCGAGTACTATTTGCGGCAGGAAGGTCAGGGCCTTTTGGTGGGGGCTTATGAAAAGGATATGAAATTCTGGGCCGAGGACGGCACACCCCTGGATTTTGCCCATGATCTGTTTCCCGACGATCTGGAGCGGATCGAAGAGAATATGATGAACGCCATCGAACGCGTACCTGCCGTGGGCGACGCCGGGATCAAACGGGTCATCAACGGACCGATGATCTGGTCACCGGATGCCAACGTTCTGATGGGACCAGTGCCCGAGGTCAACGGCTATTTCTGCTGCAACGGCATCATTCCGGGATTCTCGCAATCGGGTGGCATGGGCCTGATGGCGGCGCAGTGGATCATCGAAGGCGAAACCCAATACGACATGTTCGCCTGGGACGTGGCGCGGTTCGACACATGGGCTACGAAAGATTTCACCAAGGCCCGCGTGCAGGATCAGTACGCACACCGCTTTGCCATCCACTTCCCAAATGAAGAACGCAGCGCAGGACGCCCTGCCCGGACCCGCCCGATTTATGACAGGCAAAAGGACATGGGTGCCGTCTTTGGCCTGAATGTCGGATGGGAACACCCGCTGTGGTTCGCAGAGGCGCCCGGCGCCACGGACACCAACGGATTCACCCGCCAGAACTGGTGGGAACCGGTGGGCGCGGAATGCCGGATGCTGCGCGATCGGGCCGGGATCATCGACATCTCAAACTTTGCCAAATATGTTTGCAAAGGTCCGGGAGCCGAGGGTTGGCTTAATGCCGTATTCGCAAATTCCATGCCGAGATCGGTTGGTCGATCCTGCCTGACCCCGCTGATCTCAAAACGGGGTGGTATTGCCGGCGATTTCACCGTGACCCGCGTGGCCGACGACGAATTCTGGATCATCGGCTCGGGCATGGCCGAGCGCTATCACAAACGGTTCTTCAAACAAGTTCCTCTGCCCGACGGCACCCGTTTCGAAAGCCGCACCGAAGAGACTTGCGGCTTTAACGTGGCTGGACCGAAATCGCGGGAAATCCTGCAACGGCTTACGAATACCTCGCTCAGCCCCGAGGATTTCCCCTTCATGCGCTCGCAACAGATCGAAATCGCCGGAATTGCGGTCCTGGCGCTGCGTGTCTCCTTCACCGGCGATCTGGGCTGGGAGGTGCATTGCGCCGCGAAAGATCAGCTCCGCCTGTATGAGGCGCTGATCGAGACCGGAAAAGAGTTCGGCGCAGGCCCAGTTGGCAGCCGCGCACTGATGTCGCTGAGGATCGAAAAGGGCTATGGGTCTTGGGGGCGCGAATACAGCCCCGAATACTGGCCACACGAGGTCGGTTTGGACCGGTTGTGCAAATTCGACAAATCGTTCCTGAACAAAGATGCCGCCAATACTGCCATGACCTCTCCAGCCAGAGAGCAGCTTGTCCTGCTGCATCTGGACGAAGCCGACACCGCAGCTTCGAACGCTGACGCGACCGGAGGCGAACCCATTTTCATGGACGGGCGCGGAATTGGTCGGGTGACATCGGGCGCTTATGGCTATTCCGTGGGTATGTCGCTGGCCTTGGGCTATGTTTCGGGTGCCGAGGCAGGCGATAGGGTCGAGGTCATGGTATTAGGGCGCCTGCATAGGGCAACGATCCTGAAAGAACCGCCCTTTGATCCAACTGGGACGATCTTGCGCGGCTAACCCAGTCCGCATTAGATCCTTTAAGCGAGCTGTGGACATTGCCTTCGGGTTGTGGCGCTATCCGGTCAGTAATCTGATCTGCTCCATCCAGAGGATAGGCTGATGACAATCTTCCTGACTATTGCGCTGTTCATTGCGCTGTTTCTTGTTGCGATGAATCTTTGGACACGCAAGCTGACCCGTGACGGCCGGACGCGTGTCCCACAACAGGGGGTTATCATTTCCGTGCGCGGCGGCGATATCCACTATGTGGAAAAGGGCGACCCTTCCAATCAGACGGTTGTGCTCATTCATGGGCTGGCCGGGCAGTTGCAACATTTCACCTACGCCTTGATGGATAAACTGGCCGAGGATTTTCACGTCATTGCCGTGGATCGCCCCGGTTGCGGATACTCAACTCGTGAGACGGCAGAGCTTGGGCGGTTGCCCGAACAGGGCCGCATGATACATGAATTTCTAGAGGCAAAGGGGGTCAGCAACCCAATTCTGGTCGGCCATTCGCTGGGTGGCGCGGTTTCTCTGGCGATGGCGCTGGATTACCCGGACAAGATCAAGGCCCTGGCCCTGCTAGCCCCGCTTACTCAGGCGATGCCTGGCCCGCCCGCCGTGTTCAAACCGCTTGAAATCCGGACAGAATGGCTGCGCAGTCTGATCGGCAACACGATTGCCGTCCCGCTGGCCGCAAAAACCGCACCGCACACCCTTAGCGCGGCTTTTGCGCCAGAACCCGCGCCCCAAGACTTTCTGGACCGCGCCGGCGGCGCTTTGGGGATGCGTCCATCCGCGTTTATCAGCGCCTCACAGGATGTGATCGGGATTGAACAGAGCATGCTGGCGCAGGTCGCCCGTTATGGCGACCTGAAAGTGCCTGGCTCCATATTGTTTGGAGCACAGGATGCGCTCTTGTCAGCCACGCAACACGGTGAATCAATGCAGGCGTTTGGTCTGAGTTTTGAACAGATCGAAGGGCTGGGCCATATGATCCCCCTGACAGTCCCGGACATCTGCAACAACTTCATTCGCGGCGTGGTACAAAATACAGAACCCAGGGCGACGGTTGTGCCGAATTCGGATTAGTCCCAGCTAAAATATTCCCAACAAAGGCGCCATTTCCCTCTTGACCCTCCCCAACCCCTCCCTTAAATCGCCATTCACTCATGGCGGAGTAGCTCAGTTGGTTAGAGCAGCGGAATCATAATCCGCGTGTCGGGGGTTCAAGTCCCTCCTCCGCTACCAAAACCTCCCTGAAAAATCAGATAGATACGCACAAACAAAGTCGTCCACACACGCGACGAATTTGGTTTGGGTGACATTTTGGGTAACAGCAGACGAATTCTGTCGCCGAAACTAGCTGGGATTCGGCCAACGCATCGGAAGGCGGTGGTTCGCTACGAATTGCAACGAAGGTAAGCCATGTTCAATAAATTCGAGGTGCGGCACTGTTCCCTCTATGGGTGCGCAAATCTACTTGCACTAAATATAGCATTTGCGCATTGTCAGATCAAAATAGATCAACCTTTGCAGGTACTACTTGTCTGATTTTCAATTAAATGAAATTTACACACCGCCAAACGGATTACCCGCCGTAGACTTGGTTTTTGTGCACGGTTTGGGGGACGCTTTCGAAGCCTGTTGGCAAAACCCGTCAGGTGGACCCGGTGAAGTCTGGCCCGTATGGTTGTCTGAGACCTTCCCTGGCATTTCAATTTGGGGTCTAGACTACCCCACTTCCAAATTTAGCGCACTCTTGAACAAGCCTGACCTCTCTCTTTTCACCGTGGCTGCAAGCTTGTCTGAACTATTGCGGGCAAAGAAGATTGGCAGGAGGCCATTGGTTCTAATTTGCCATAGTCTTGGCGGAGTGATCGCGAAGGCAATGCTTCGCGCTTGTGAAAGCTCAACCACCAGCAGAAAGAAATCAATTTTCGAGAATTGCAAAGGTGTGGTCTTTCTTGCGTGCCCTCACTCTGGATCGCCTTTGGCTTCAATCTTGTCACTGATTCCCGGCGTTGCTTCAAAGTAGACACAAGAACTTCAGCAAGCCGGCGCCAACTTAGTGGACTTGCATACCTGGTATCAAAACAAAGCGCCGGCCTCGGGCGTTAAGTCGTGCGCGCTTTACGAAACCATGGCTACAAAGGGTGCGATGGTGGTGGATGTGGGATCTGCCAATCCTGGCGTGCCCGATTGTGATCCTATCCCAGTTGACGCAAACCACCGAGACATCTGCAAATTTGGCCAGAAGGATGAATTTGGCTACGTTTGCATTGAAAACTTCCTCGAGGAGTTGTTCGAGACTGAGGGGCTGGATGTCGATGACCATACCTCCGTCGATGATTTGGAGTACTACATTAATACGGTAAAGGGTGATCGGCTTTCGCTAGCAGAAAAGCTCGAAAATGGTGGCAAGAGTGACCAAGAAATTGATGACGCTGAAGCGGAGAAAGAACGTATCGACATGATGGTAAGGCGAAACGCAGTTTCAGGAAGCGCCCGCCAGAGTTACCGTCAATTTCTAAGCGAAGTTCTAACTCTTTTCAGAATACACATTGCTCCGCTTATTCGTTCTGGAGCGGATGATCTCATGGTCAACACTGCCATTCATTCGAAGCTATTAACGCCCTTGAGCGAAAAACAGGCGTCGAACAATTTGTTCAATATTGCAGATATCCATAGCGCTATCTACTATTTGACGGGGAACTGCCACATAGATTGGACGAAGCCGAATGATTAGAATTTGGCATCCAATGAGGGACCCCCACCATTGCAGTTTTCGAATGATGGCACTCCGCTTGGCAACGGCAAAGCAACTGTCCGTGTCGAGAGCATCGCTGCTTGATACATTCTTGCTTTTCCCTGAGTACTTGTACGATGTGCAGTACTTTGGTTTTGGATCTCTGCGGGCGTCGCTTCGGAGTTTAGACATTCCTAAACCCGGAGATAGTTTCGTTAATCTTCCCGACATTAGAACGGTTTTTCGCGAATTGCAGGTCTTTCAAAAAGCCGCGCTGCGTCAGTTGGTGGCAAAGAACATACTCTCATCTGAAGCATACAAAGAGGGAGACCTAGTACTGTCTTCAAAGGGGGTTCCAAACGATTTAGAACAAGTGTTGCAAGCGTTTGTTTCCGAAAACTCCCGACAGCTAGCGTTCATCACAGACGACCTAAGCGCGATCCCTCTCGATGGCCCGACCGGTTTGCTACGGCGAACAAATTTGGAGATGGGGGGGCGAACCAGATAATGTCTTCCATTCTTAAACTCAATCGCTTGGTTGTGATGAAAGGCGGTCAACGAGCCTATGATCAGAAATTTCATTCTGGACTCAATATAATCCATGGATCAAATGGTTCAGGAAAATCCTCCATTCTTGACTTTATTTTTTTCGCCTTGGGGGGTGACTTGACTAAGTGGAAACCCGTTGCTCAAAGGTGTGACACTGTTTTCGCTGAGGTGTCTGCTAACGGAACAAAACTTTCCCTTCGGAGAGAAGTGTCGACCGACAAAAGCCGTCCAATGTTCATCTATTTCGGAAGTCTTGAAGATGGGCTCAAAGCCGCCGCTGACGGTTGGCAGAGATTTCCTTATAAACGCAATGAACACTCCAAAACCTTCAGCCAAGTATTGTTCAAAGCCCTGGGCCTCCCAGAGATACCGGGAGATGAAGGTTCGAACATCACTATGCATCAAATCTTACGGTTGATGTACGTTGATCAGACAACGCCGTTCCAACGCATTTTCCGAAGCGAAGACTTTGATCCCCGAGATACAAGAGAAGCTGTTTCCGAGCTGCTGTGCGGAATCGGAAATAACCAACTCTACTCAAAGCGAATAGCTCTGCGAGAGCAGCGAAAGCTGGAAAGCGAACTCAGCACAAAGCTAACCAATTTGCTGAGGGCAACAGCAAACTTGGGTGAAAACTTCAACGAAGGCGCGTTTGAAGCAGAACAACAAGCATTGGCACAAAGGCGAGAGGTGCTTCAAAAAGGGATAGAAGCACTCCATAACTCGGATGTCGACAGCTCTCAAATTGCGAAGGAAGCTGAGAACGAGCGTAGAAAGCTCTACGAAAAAATCAGCAAAGACCGCGACCGTTTGGTTGGCATAGAGCGCGAGATTGCAGCGCTAAGTTTTGAAATGTCCGACAGCGATCAATTTGTGAGCCACCTTGAGCAGCTTCTCAAAGAGTTCGACCGCACCGCTGCAACATATACTGCTATTGGTGAAGTACCCTTTGAGCTCTGCCCATCCTGCCTTCAGCCGCTGACCGAAGCTTCCGATCGACACTGTCACCTGTGCAAAGAAGAACTTCCACAAGAAGACAAAGACGCGAAGCTCTTCGAACTCCGAATGGACATCGAAGGGCAAATTGTTGAGAGCAAGCGACTTCAAGAAAAACGTTCGGAGAAGATAAGCTCCATCAAAAAGGAAGCCACCCGCCTCAAGACAAGCATGTCGCGCCAAATGAAGCAATTCGACGAAGTTCGAAATGCCTCTGTTGATGGGCAAACCGCATTGATTTCTGAAAAGAGCCGCGAAATAGGAAAAATAGATGCTCGCTTGGATGAGGTGAGTAAGCTGTCTGATCTCAGGCAGCAGATCGAGGAGGCAAAGCAAGCAAAAAAGAAGGCTACTAACGCAGTGGATAGCCTAAAGAACGAAATCGAGGCCTTGGAGTTGGCTCGGGATAAACGTCGACGACAAGTGAAAACTCGAATTGCAGAGCAAACAAAGCGCGTTCTAGAAATGGATCTCGAAGAACACAATGATTTCGAGGAACTTGAAAAGTTTGATTTCAGTTTCGAGGACGACTGGTTTGCTATCAACGGTGACCCAAACATTACGACCAGCGCAAGTGGTATGGTTGTGGTAAAGAATAGCCTTTTCATAGGCTTGCTCTTGTCATCGTTACAGGATCTGAAAATGAGGTATCCTCGCTTTCTCCTTCTAGACAACGTAGAGGACAAGGGGATGGTTGGCGACAGGGTCAGAAATTTCCAAAAAGTAATTGCTGATCTCATGGACGAAGAAAGCGAACCTCACCAAATCATTATGACTACATCGACGCTGAACCCTGAACTAGAGCGTGCAGACTACATCGTCGGGCCTGAGTATTCGAAAGAAAATCGCACTCTGTTGATCGATACCGGGAATGGATAGAAACAAATGTGCGCAGTCCCATTTCACTGTGAGCGAAATCATTCGATTAAACTCCAGGAGACGCCAGCGACCATTCTGAGTTTCTCCGTCCTGCCGGAGTTCGTACTTTTTAGATGCTACACCGTGTACGAACGGCTGCTTCAGCAAAGTTTTCAGAGCTATCGAATGCCGGTTACGGAACGCCTCATAAAGGGAACCGACGGGATTGCTGCTCTCTAATTCAATGTCCGCCATGTAGAAAACAGGCATCAGTTTTTTGTGCAATCTGCTGCCTGCTATGGTCTTCTAAAGGCCCAAAAAAAGAATTCTGAGGACTACCGATGAAAAAAAACTGTCTTTTGGAAATTCTCAGAAGCGGGGCCAAGTTACATCAATCCGAATTGATGGAGGCAAACGACTATCAGCCTAATCGCACTACCACTGAGTATATTCTAACGGCGGCCCTTCTGCGCGCCGGGTTAAAAGAAGGTCTGTCCGTGCGAGTGGAGCCCCGCTGCAAGAAGCTAGTCAACATCGTTACATCCACTGCGTCAAAAGAGGTCCGAAATTCCTTCGGGAAGAAACGCTTCGATCTACTTTATGGGGAATACCTGTCGCCTCGCGCAATAGTCGAGGTGAAGATCGGCGTTAGAAGCGTCAAAAAACTCCTGGCAGACACGGAAAAAATTTTGGACGTCATGCGCGAGTTGGATCGTATTCAGTATCCAGCGCTTGGTGCCCTAGTGTTTGAAATACATTTGAGGGGCAGCGGTAAACTTGTTGAAAAGACGGATTTCAAAGCCAATTTTCAGAAGCTATTTGGGACCATCACGGCTGATCTTGACGCCTATATTCAATCAAAAAATCCAGAATGGAAACTCGATGTCACTGTGCTGAGCGAAGCAATTGAACCTGCCTACATCCCTGATGGAATTATCGAAAACGATGGTAATGCAACTTTCCTATGTGCAGCATTGCTTGAAAAGTTAACCATTTCGTCAAAATAGCTTGCTCGCTTAGCTTTAAGGTTCAATGAATATGGGCTGTCAACGGCGACCTTCGAACCTTGGGGGTAGATTGAGATGCAAGTAAGCCTCCAACAAACGAGTCATCGCATCGCCATGAACATTGGGGATTCTAATATTCGCCCTCCCGCAGTTTTCAAAAATCCATCCAGAGATTTCGTCTTCGATTCCGTTGTAGCCAAATTCATGACGATTTTCCCAGACATCCTTTGCGAATGTGCTTCCGGCACGGCGAGTTCCATAGTGTTGGCTTGTAAACCTCTGAGAATAGCC
The DNA here is from genome assembly GCF_059610805.1 of Ruegeria sp. CDSC025. Taxonomy (NCBI): domain Bacteria; kingdom Pseudomonadati; phylum Pseudomonadota; class Alphaproteobacteria; order Rhodobacterales; family Roseobacteraceae; genus Ruegeria; species Ruegeria sp. CDSC025. The sequence goes on from NZ_JBXWOJ010000003.1 coordinate 40,478, forward strand.
AGTCTGTCCAATCCGCAACCAGTCATTGCCCCGAAAGAACAAGTAAACGCCACGCTCATTTCGCAGAGGGCGTGGCCGCGTGTGAGGCGCATCTTGAAAATCCAAAGGAAGTGGGGCTTGTAGTGCGCCTCGAACTCCTTGTATCTCGACGAAGCGAGCCAAAATCCCCCGAAGCTGTTGTTCCATTGTCCACCTCCCAGCATTGAACAAAAGGCTGCGTTTCCCAGCAGCCTCGTTTGTAGTTCGAATGGCTGCAAGGCAGATACAAGTGCATTACAACGCATACCGTTAAGAATTCTTCCGTATGCACGGCATGATGAATGGTCGCTATGGTCTTATGTTGTTCCAAATGCCACCCCAAATCTCAAACCCTAGAAATCCTCTGGGCACCTACAGAACACTTCACAAGGGAAGTACCGTTGGACTTTTTGGCCTTTTGGCTTTGGTCAGTCCGGTACTGCAATGCTGGCATAGGCGTTGGGACCAAGGACAGCCACAAGTCCGCTGAGAGCTTGTGGCCACAATACACGCTTCCAACCTCAACACGGCTTCCATGCTGTGCGCATTTTTGAATCTTGGAGGTTGTCACCCATACACAACCCAGCTGATTAGGTAGTCCCAGCGAAATCGGTCGCAACAGATTGGTTAGACTCGGAGAACTTGGAGACTTTGGGTTTCGGCAGACCAATATCGAATCCGCGTGTCGGTTGGCGACGCGGAGACAGTACTAAACGCTTGAGCGCGACGTGAGGACGTGCTCCCAATTCATTGCAGGGCATACATGCATTACACGCGCCCCCGGCGTCCCGTGACGATCTCAGAGCCTCTCAGCGATAATCCCGTGCCGCTGGCGTAGGGCATCGTCGAGCCAGTCGAAATCGGCGAGTTGTGCAATTAGATTTTGCCAGGACAACTTTCGAAAGAGGCCCGGCACTCGGCTCGCGCTAGTTGCTTCGTCAAACTGAGCCAGCGCCTTACCTCCATTATGGAATTCCGGATTTCGAGCATCATAGACGACTAAAACATGGCCGGTATCTGGCCGTGCAATGCCATCGTTGTAGGTACAAGCTGCCAGTGCATTTCGAGCCAACTGATAAGTCTTGGCAAATGGACACACTTCGAGGTCCCTTTGCGTGTCCCACTGAAAAAGATCGGGCAATACTTCCCAATACAAGGCGCCAATTTCTGTCAGAGAGCAACGAGCAATGCGTTTGCGTTGACGACTGTAGCTCCCATCGCAAAATTGTTCTTCATATGAGGCATCGTTAGGTGTCAGGTTGGGCCGAGAACACAGCCCGAATTCGCGCTCCGTGAACTTGCATTCGACTGCGACACGGTAGTTAGAACCGCGAAGAAATACATCGATACTGGTGGGCCGCGGCTCTCCTAGCCAGTGAACCTCGTACTCCATGTCCATTGTGAACTCGGAATTTCCGAACGCTAACTGCCCACAATCTGCAATGATCCCACTTAGATTGGCCCCGGCTGCAAATGCACCAAAAACCGATTGAGCCAAAGCTTGTGAACTCCTCATGCTCGCGTACCCACGGTGCCTCTGAGATCGAGGAATCAGACGTCGAATATGTTCAGCCAACTCACTGCCTTCAGGAACGATGACATTTAGTTCCTCGAAGCCTTTTGCAAACACTGGCGGACGAGAGGCACGTGACACCCCATCTAGCTCCGCGGGATGGTTGCTAGTTGCCCACTGCCACCATGTATCGTGCAAGCCCCTAAAATAGCTGTTCCAATCACTCGACATCGTCATCCAAAATCAAAGCACGAATGGCGGGCGCTGGTTGGATTGAGGGAGGCAACCCGTTTCCACCATACTCAATCATAACATCCGCCATTTCGCCAAACTCGATTACCAGGCCGAGAGCGCGACGAATTTTGACGGTTAGATCATGTAACGCGATCAGTGGAGCGGTTCCGAGATCCCGCCACGCCTGCCACCATGACGCTTCGCCCAACACTAAGACCGATGGTTGTTTGTCAACACAGGCCCCGAATAGTTCTTTCGCTTCATCCGCGATGGCTTGGAGGTTTGCCGATATGATCGCGGCGTATCGCAGGCCTTCGAGCAAAGCAGTAATCGGCGGATCACTTCGGCCACCAGTGTGGCTGGTCACCTTCAACTCAACCACAAGAGGCGATCTGCTTGTCGTTAGCCCAAGGATATCGATTTTCCCTATGCGCCCGTCCGTTTGAGCCGATTTGAGCGGCACCTGATAGTCTACGAATTCGTACTCTCCGATGTTTGGCAGCGCCAAACTGCGCTGCAAGTTTACAAGCGCGATTGCGATATGCTCTTCGCGGCGATTGCTTGCCGCACCCGAACTTGGTACGCCATTGTGACCGACGAAGTAGCGTTTAGTGCCTCTTCGCTGAGGTGCAACTTCCTGTAGTTCTCGGTATTCGCGAACAAGCCTATCAATGTCGATCTGCCGGATCGCAGTTGCCATACCGCCAATTGGCCATCGTCGCTCAAATAGTATTGGGAAACGGCTCGAATAATTCATTCATTCGATTGTGCAGCAAAGCGGCCAGTTTGTCATGCCGGATCCCAGTGGCGATCTCAACGCGTTTGCAGCGGTACCAATGACCTTGCCCGCCAGACCCCATCGACCAGTTCAAAGATGTAAAGAGGCATGAGCTCGAATGCATCAGAAGTCATAATGCGTATTCTGGTCACGAACGGATCGATTTGCATGGCTTTTTGAACTGTGGCCCTCAACGTTGGCATGATCCATCCCGAAGTCACAAATGAGAGGCGATGCTCTACCTCACTGTGATAAAATTCATGAACTTCGCAGTCTTCGCCTTCGATCTCGCCAGGAAGGATGAAATGCTGTTCGATATTTCTCACGTTTAGTGCCTCCGTCCAACGACCGTTTCTAGCTTTGAGCGCAGGTCGGCGCGCTCCTGATCCGACAGCTTTGTAAAGTCATACACCTGTTGTTCCAACTTCTGTTCGATCTCGACCGTCTGCCCCTCTTTCCACCCCGCGCGTGTCTTCAGCCAAAATATCGCCGCTGGCGTTGAACCTTGTTCGATCAACCGAAACAGCCGCCGCACGACCTTGGCGTTGGCCAGTTCCAAACCGCTGTCCAATTCCTCTTGGTAGTGCCGCTGTAGCGTTTTCATACCAATACCCAGTGCCTTCGCGATGATCGTTTTGGGTGTTCCACCCGCCACCAATACTTCCACGATATGCCGTTGTTCTTCTGTTGGTTGGTGCGTTGGCATCGCCATTTCCCGCGTGTCCCTACTTTGTGATCACAAAGGATTTCGAAGGGATGATAAGTGAATTGCCGCGCTTTCTAAACTATTGCCAACAATTAGGCGCTTCAGAATGCCATGGTCATTACTGCGCCAATATCGCCGCACAAAATTTTGGCGGCCTTGGCACACTTGGACCTAAGATCGCCAAGTGTGCCAACATTTTCCCCGACGATTTTGGCAACCTCGTTAGTATTTTTCGGGTAGGCCCCAATATGAGAATTTGCCTTCTTTGTAACTGATGACCGACAAATCCGATTTCGCACGATCAAGCGTGCGCTTTTTAATACCTGCGCCCTCGGCTAGCTTGAGAACCTTTGTCGCTTTCATGCGCCCTTTTCCCAGTGTTTTTTTCAGGAACTCGACAGCTTCCTGCAGCTTCGATTGCCGTTCAATACCGCTTTGGTCATGAAGACTATCCGCAGAAAATTCACTGGCTCCCTCCCATTGCAAGACAGGTACGTCGTCCGGTTTGTCTTTGACGAGCCGGTACATCCACCCACCTTTTTTGTCTGTGAGATTCGACTTCACTGGTGCGATGACCCGGATTTCGTCATCTTCTGGATGCAACGACACTAGAAATGCTGATCGCGCGGCTCCAACGAAGTCGATACCTCCGCTGCCTTGCAATACAGCACTATCGCGTTTCGTCTTGGTCAGGTGGCGTATCAGAAGAACCGCGATCCCTTCATGCTCGGCGATCGCTTTTAATTTGGACAAGTATTCCCTGATAACGTTGGGGCGAAGAACGTCACGATCACCTGGGACATAGGCGAAGAACGGATCGATGATAATTAACTCTGGCGGGTATTGATCTATCTCATCAAGCAGTTCTTCAAAGCCATCGTCGTCTAGCGCAAGATAGTCAGCTTGGATCCGAATTTGGTCTGGGTCGCCTCCCATCGCGTCGATCCGCGGCCTTATTGTGTAAGAAGGGTCATCTTCCGCGCTTATGTACAACACGCGGCCCTGTTCGGTTTTGGAACTGCCGGGGAGTCTCCCACCGATTGATATTTGCGCAGCGATGTGCATTGCCAAATACGACTTACCTATACCCGGGTGCCCTTCCATAATGGTGGTCATGTTGTACGGAATGAAGTCTGGCATCAGCCATTCAACATCCCTCGCTTCGACATCGGAGAGATTGATGAACTTTTCTTTCTTTGAAGAACTCACGATTTACCCTCCAGCTTGTAGAGAATTCGCGACAGTTCGCTCTCTAGCGCCCAGCGGTCGCGCCCGTGTTTGTCGATGAAGTAGACGCTGTTCCAGATCGCAACATCTATGTCGCGCCGCGAAGCACCAGCCTGATGAAGCCCCGCCGCCATCGCGTAAATCGCATCGCTACGATTAGGGTAGAGCAAAGTATCATGCTCCAAGAGAGCACGTGGCATCAGTGTGAGCAGTGAGTGGTATTTCTTGAGGATCTGCTGTCGGTGCTTGCGACCTTGGGGTAGCTTTTTTCGGGATGGCCAACTGCGGCTTCTGGGCTCGCCTTTCGCCTTCTTCTTCGTCTTTGCTGGCGCGGCCAAAAACTTTGGCGGTTCAATCACGCACGCAAGTGGGTCAGCTGGGTTCTCTAGCAAACGAACCTCTGGCCGATCATATTCAGGCTTGTGGTTGTACGTGAACGGAACTCTCAGGTACTTGGTGACACTCCAGCCATTTTTGTCGGCGCCGTAAGTGTACGCAAGGTTACGGGCAATCTGCTCGGCATGCTCGACATCGAGCGCCCGATCGTGCACCCAGATTGCTTGCGTACGCCCAGGAGATGTTGCCCAGGAGAGCGTCGGCGCAGGATAGAAGGCGCTTAATGCAGCTTCGTCCACGTCCACACATGCGTAAGGTGTCTTTCGGGCGAACTTTGTTTTTCGTTGGACTCTCTCAAACGCGTTTGCGCAGAAATACAGATCATACTCTTCGCGTGGAAACTTTGTGAAGAACTGAACGATTTCGCTCAGACTGACAGTGCTGCGAAAGGCTTGTTCTTTCCATTTTCCTGACTTGCAATCCTTTGTCCCGATGAAGGTAAATCCGTTGACGCTGTGCGTTTTCCAAATGGAGTGGAGCCATTTGGCTGCATTTGTTTCCCAGCCAATAGGCTGAGAATCATCGTTCATGCGTTTGGGCATGTTTTTTCCTTTCAAAGATTTGGCGAATTTCTGTAGCGGGAATCCCGCCAGTGAGGTGGGATTAGCTGGAGTTTCTTTGATCAGCGCGATCGTTGATCCATGCGATGACTTCTGCGTACATCCAGGCGACGCGCGCGGTACTTAGGCGCACCCTATCAGGGAACAACCCATCAGCCTCAAGACGGCGTAGATGCTCTTTGCTATAGGTTATCCCAAGCGTTTGAAGTTCTTCTATGCCGATCAGAACGGGGTGCACCCCGGCAATGGACCGCTTGATCTCCCTTTTGGGGCTTGTTCCCTGCGTCATGCGTCGTCCCCCAGTCTGGCGACAACCCGCGCAATTTCTTCGTTGAGCTTGCCGAGGTCTTGCCCGTGTTTGTCGATGAAGTAGGGGTTGGGCCAAATCACGCTGGCGATTTCGTCATAGTTTGCACCGGCGACGTGAAGAGCAGCAATCATGTGAAATATTTGAGCAGATCGGTCTGGCTCATATGCCTTGCGGTTTCTCATAAGTCTGCGTGTCTTGGGATGGAGATTATCCTGATACCGTTTGAAGACCTCCAGCGCGTTGAATTTGGCAGGATCCGCATTTACCTCTGGCAACGGCTCGCAGAGCTTCGCCTGATCCCGTTTCAAGGCTAAGGGGCGAGCGAGAATCTTCGTCCAATCACATTTTACCGTGTGCACAATGGCCTGATTATGTTAGGGCTCATGGTTAACCGACCCAATCAGGCGCAGCATTTTGGTTGTCTTCCAACTAGTCCGGTCTCCCCCATGCCGATATGCCAAAGCTTTTGAAAAACGCTCAGTTTCGCCCGGCTCATGGAATTTGTCCCAGGCCCAAAGCGCCTGATACCGATTGGGCGAGGTTTGCCAGACTAGGCTTGGCCAAGGATCATAGTCGTCAGGATTGCCTTCACCGATATCGCACCAGCTGAAGCGGGTTGCTGAAGCATTCTGTCGTTCGCGGCGAGGTTTTGAGAATGCGACCGGACAGAAAAACTGTTCGTAATCCCATCTATTGAATTCAGTAAGAATGTCGATGATTTCTTTCGCCGGAACGAGGCCGTTGGGCTTAGTTACTTTTTCGATCCACATGCCGTCCGAAACCCTTTTGAAGCCAAGGAAAGAATAAAGCGCGTCGCCCGGACCGCCCCAGAGATTCCAAATGTCATTTAAGTAGTGGGACTGGCTGTAGATAACGTCAGTTTCGTCGTTAAGGTTCTTGAAAATCCTGCCGGTGTTATTGGGGTGCTTGCACGGTACGTAAATCTTTTTATTTCTCATCACTTCCTCCTTTGCTCATCATGGCGTCGCTGCCATGACAAGAGGATTACAGCGGGTATTTCATCAATCAATTCAGCATTTTGGAGATTTCTGCCAGCATCTGGCAGACCCAGAATTTACCCTTTCAAAGCAAGGGTGATGAGGTTGTCGAGTTTTTTGCCGGGAATGACGTCACCGCCGGTAACTTCAGCGAAGGCGGCGTCGACGAACTCTGGCAAATGGCCGATCCAGCGCTTCTCTTTGGCATCATAAACGCCCCTCGAGGCATCTAACTCGGGACAATGTTTCTCAAAAAGCTCTACCAGTTCACAGACAATATCGAAGCGCATCTCGCCAGTGTGAGGCGCCTTTTCACTCTTGAGCTTGTTTAAGTCGGAGATCAGATATTCGAGATGTGCGAGCAAATCATCGAGTTTGTTTCGTGCCGGTTCACGGTCGAACTCACTAAGATCGGGATCCAGAGTGCCCCAAATGGAAAAGTAGGGATTATTTTCGTCGCCTAAGTTTTCCAGGAGCTGTCTGGCAGGTTTCTCAACATTATTCTCGAGCCACCTGATCCGCTTTGACGGAGGCAGGTTAATCTTAGCAATTGGGAAATCGACCGGGGCCGCAACAATTGTTTCGCGCCACTTTGTGCCGAGCTCGACTAACGCGTTGTGGATGCGGTCGAGCCGTTCGGGCTGTGCTTTAAAGTTAAGTATCGAGGCGATGTCTCGCATGCGGTCTTCGCCGAAAAGTTCAACGTCATCGCCCATTGCTCCAATGCCTCGCGTTTCTCATCTGCATATGAGTAGCGATTATAGACGGCTGCGACGCCGGAGATGATCCCTGATTTGTGGTTCAGCACTTTTTCAATGACATGCGGAGACACGCCGATCCGCGCCATTCCTGACGCAGCGGTGCGACGCAGGTCGTGGAGCCACCAGTCATCGGTGCCGATTGCTTGGTCGAAACGGTACTTTGCACGGCCAAAGCCTGAAACAGGCGTCGTGCCGGTGGTGGTGAATACGAAGTTGGACCCGGCAAAGCGCGGCATGACGTTCAGGATGTCGATGACTGCTGGCGACAATGGCACATCATGCGCGATGCCGTTCTTGGCGCGCTCGGCGGGGATGGTCCAAGTCGAAGTGTCGAAATCGATTTCTGACCAGCGCATCTCGGAGACCTCGCCACGGCGTTGTCCAGTCAGGATCAATATCTGTGTCAATGTACCGAAAGGATACCCTTCGCCCTCGGCAGCAGACCATAAAGCACTCAGCTCAGAAACCGTCAGAATGCGATCCCGTGCCTTCGGCTTGGTCGGTGGCTTTAGACCAGCGATAGGGTTGGCTTTGATCACCCCGCGATCCAGGCACCAGTTCAAAAGTTTCTTCAGAGCGGCCAGTGCGTGATTGGCCCTGCCCGGCGTTCCGTTCGCGACGATCTCATCCAAGATACGAACGACTTCGCTGCGTTCGATATCTTCCAGCGATTTGCCGAAGAGCCGGACCCATTTTTGATTGAGTAGGCGTTCCTGCTCCTTCCAGCCGCGATTACGTGGCTTTGCCCAAAGCTCAATAAATTGGGGGACGACCTCACCGAGCGTGATCGGTTTGTCAGACAGAGTAACGCCAAGCTGTGCGTCGCGTAGCAGCTCTCTCGCACGGTCGCGCGCTTCTGAGAGCGCCAGCGCAGGGTAAGTTCCGATCTTGATCCGCTTCATGCGCCCGTTGACGCGCGGTGAACAAAACCAGGTCTTGCCGCCAGAAGTCGACACACGAATACCAAACCCCGGCAAGGTGTGATCGTAGACTTCCAAGCGTTTCGGGCCGGGTGCAAACACGGTTTCAACGTAGCGGGATGTAAGCTTCTTTTTCATACAAGATATATAATCTGACAGTCAGGCGATCTCACGGGTGGAAGCCTAAATTATCCCAAGAAAACAGATATTTGTCACCACATCAGATGTGGTGGAGTGTGGCTGAATGTGGCGGTTTGACTGGGTGCTCAGGTTTGGTGAGCGGCCGCTTGCGCTGCATCCGACTCTCTCTGATTCTCATATCGCGGTAATTGCTATCGCCCAACGCCACATATCGAGCGAGGCGAATTGGCTGGTAGTTTCGTCTTCTTAGCGATGCGGGGTTCCGATCGAATATCTCAAGCACCGGATTCAATACGCTCCGAAGAAACATGCAGAAAAAAATACAGAAATTTTTTACTTATATATGCTGAAAAAAATTATCATAAAAGCAGAATCTGTATCGAAATGCCGCCTGGAACAGGGCATCCTCTGATCAAGAGATGCGGAGGAACCGATGAGACACTCAGCGCACAGTAATCGGCGGTCAGCCCAGCGCGGCGTTACAAAGCGCTTTATGAACGCGCTCCTCAAATATGCGGATGTCGATAAGCCAATTGGTGGAAACTGTCGGCTTTTGCGTGTCAGTCGCCAGCGCGCGGCTGTCCTAAACATCGACGATCGGCTTGGCCGATACGCTCTAATCTGGAGTGACAGCACCGCGCAGATTGTAACTGTGATGCCCTTGCATAACGGCACTGGTGGTCGGCGTTACAGGTCCAAGTTTTAAGAGGTTTCCATGGACGAACTGGATAAAGAACAGCGCAGGCTTGTAAAGCGCGAAGCTGATGTCGGGCGTCTCAACGCATTGCAGCAGCAAGCGGTTCACTCGGGCATAAAACTTGGGCCTCGCGACAGGTTGAAGGCGGCATTCCATCTAACGCGTGCGTGGAAGCAAGCGAAGAGTGAGGGCCTGAGAAAGGAAGACTTTCAAGACACCGTCTGCGCCCGCTTGCAGCGAACCCATTCCAATCGGCGAGAATTTCGTTTGAGCAATTGGACTCTTCGGCGCGGCGAGGATCCGTCAACTCAGGATCTAATGAAAAAGTACGAGAAGAAGAGTACGCCTCAGAAAGCGTTGGAGCCGTACCTAGTTGGTATAGCCGTTGCTGCTGAGCATTGTGGCGCGGACCCCGCAGATTGGAAAATCGACATGACTCGGGATCTTACGATTTGGCCCCTTGCCCAAGCAGATCCGAACGTCGCACCGCTCGACGACCGCCCAGCTGAAACGCTAGCCATCCTACTTAATTCCCTTTGTGCAGAACTTGGAAGTTGCAATGCGCTAGCCGAAACTTTCGAAGTAATAGATCGAATGAGCTGTCGTTGGGAAATGTTCGAAGAGCGACTTGCGGCCTGTGAAAACCTTCACATGGAACGACTAAGATTCATGAGCCCACCTATGAATGAGGGCAATGACATCGATGGTATGTTTCCCTTCCCGTCAGTTCCGCTGCTACGTGTGCCCTATGCAGTCGGCACCGTGCAGTTTGATTTGGCACCCGACGCCTTGCTGCGGCCCCTTGATGATGGTGATGAAAACCGTCACTACAATGGTATTCCGCGAATGCCCCCAGAGATTTTCCCTGAAAATGCGCCGGGACTTGAAAAAGCGGACGGAAACTTGTTCTTCTACCGTGAAATCGGTTTAGCCATTGTACCCGATGGCCGAGGGGGCTTCGCAGGCAATCTTGAATCGCGTCCCTACGTGGAGGTGAAGTTCGACGAAATTCACCCATTTGCTGGCCGTCATCAAGTCATGAACGGGCACATGGTCGACCTCGATTACTTCTTCTTTTTAGCTACCGAATTCGACGGTAAGTATCGCTTTCCCACGATATCCGCCCAAGATGGAACGGTCTGGCGTTTGAATTTCGCTGCTCACCCACCGGGAAGACCACCTACATATCAACTTGTCGCACAGAACCCTGAGACCACCGGATGGATGTTTGACAAGGATCCGGTGCGCCAGCCAGGAGAGACTGAATTCAGTACAGAGTATATTTGTTTTTCGCCTGTCGCGGCGGCTGATGTGCGCTACTGGTTTACGCAGGATTGGCGGCTTTTGGCGCCATGGGATGGAACGACAAATGTGTGGGCTGAGTGTCCGTGGTTTTCGGCGGTTACCGCTCAGAAAGCGCACCCCCAGAAAACCCCACCGATCTACGAGTTGAACTTCCCAGATCGCAGTCATGCGACTTTCATTGAAAGCTCTCTTCACGACGGCAGTATCGAAAAAGCTCTGCAAGTAAAGATCGACTCCTTGCAGAAGCAAACTGCACGTCTGCAGTCCGAATGGAATAACGCCAGAGAGCGCCATAGCAATGCGCTATTACGGCGCTGGAAAAGCGGCTCCGAAACAAAGGGTACTCAGAAATGACTCGCATTTACGAACGCCAAATCGACACTCTTTTCGTGCGCTCATTCACGAGCAATCCAGAGTTTGCTGCAGCATTTCTTTCCGCCGTGGATGGCAAACCGGAGATTGGGATTAGCGCGCTGGCCACCCAGACACCGCATCGCGCATCTGAGCACCGCGGCAGCATCGATTTCGAAATTACTCGCGTCGATAGCGCCATCCTCTTGGTCGAGAACAAGATTGACGCCGGATACAGCGTCACTAGGGCCGGCGACCCTCAACCGGAGAGATATCGCGCCAGCGTTGCCGCGTTGACGGCACAGGGGCAGCGTGCCGCCTCAGTCTTGCTCGCCCCTGAACATTATTTACTCAACACACGTCATTCGGCGGCATTCGATCATCGCTTGAGCTACGAAGCGCTGCGCTCCGCGCTTACCGGGAATGACCTGGTTCTGCTGGACTCTGCTATCGCTCAGGCTTCAACCCCTTACGAGCCGGAACCGAACCCTTCCAGCGCCGCTTTTTTCGCTGAGCTCGAGGCATTTGCCCGGGAACATTTTCCAGAGCTAGTGATCAAACGGAATCCCAATGGAAAAGGCGTCCGACCAACTGGGTCCAACACGATCTATTTTGATGTTCCGCGGACCTTGCGCAGTTGGGAGCAACTTGCTCGCCCGCGTATGTCGCTTCAATGTCGCGACAAGACCGCCCCTTCGGCATCGGTCAAGATCATGTTGGGCGGCCTAGGTGCCAAAGCCAGATCCATGGCGGTGCCCGAACACCTAGCTGTAGTAGGTGGCTACATCCGGCCTGCAGGGCGTTCCTTGGGGTTCGTTATAGATACTCCCCAGTTGAACACACAGATTCCCTTCGACGCCCAGGTGTCCGCCGTGGAGGAAGGTCTCGAGGCCGCTCGCAGGTTGACAGCCTGGTGGAATAATCACGCGGGCGCGCTGCGCCTCTGAATAACGGAGAATATCCAATGAACAACATCGAAAGAATGATCGCTCGCATTCCATCAATGGACCAAAAAGCGCAGGCAAGGCTGCGTCAGAACGCTGAGGACAAACTGCAGAAATCGCCGGACAGTGCCGATGCAAAAGATGCAAAAAGAGTCATCGACGCGCTCAGCGCCTTCGAGAAAATTCGGCCGATATCCGAACGCTTTGACGTCACCGGCGATCTCTCATGGGAAAAGTACCAAAAGGGCGGATCCAGCACCATCAGAGCTTTCTATGAGGATCGAGTCGTCGGGTACATTTTCAAGAGCGCAAACCACTCAAACGCTGACAAGAATGTCTACTCGATCGAGATCCTTGGCCAGGCGCTCCCTGGGTCTTGGCACCATATTTCTGACGCGCGCGCTGCCGGAGAAGCCGCATTTGCAGAACGATAAAAGGATGCGCAGGGATAATGGCACTACGGCTGTCGAAACAGTGTATGCGTCCACTAAGGCATCGCTATGATTGAGTTCGTCCTAATCGCACTAGCCGTCACGGCGCTACTCATGCTTCTCTCCTGGAAACCTGTGCACCAGGCGCTTCAGGCTTTGCTCGGCCTGTATGTATTCGCATTTATTGTTTTCGTCATCTCTTTGGTAATTTGGCTAGCTCTGAAAGTATAGAAGGATCAAGCCTAAGTAGTTATCGACCCCACGGCAACTTAGGCTCTCGGCTCCGCGCAATTTTCGAATTTGAGAGCTGGGTCAGTCGAGTTTGTAAGCCAGCGGCGTGTTGGGCGGAAGCTGTCGTCTCACCCACACCGAAGCAAAGACGCATAAGGCGCATAAGGCGCATAAGGCGCAATATGGAAAGCTTCGGATAAGACATGAGCCACGAGGCTCAGAAAATGCCACCCAAATCTTAAATCTTGGAATTCCTCTATCCGCCTACAGAAATCCTCACGACGGATTCTGGCTGGACTTTTTGGAATCTAAATGCGGTCGTGAAAGCGACTGACATGCGGGCATGTGCGCCAAACCGGTCATTGAGCGGCGTTGCCGGTAACAGCAGGTACGCAGACGAAGCTGACATTTCGGACAACTGCGTGTACCCTAGCTGCATCGATTAGAGAGGCTGCGTAATGACTAATCCCAATGAAGTCGCGCACCATTACCATTCCGGTCACCTGCTACAGCAGATTTCTGCTGGTTGCGCAGCGCTGAACCTAACCCCACCATTTTCTCAAGACGCCTTGGCTCCAGTTGACGAGTTTCACATTGGTGGGCGCCTCGCAACCGAACCGTTTGTGAAGGCTCTTGGCCTTACGCCCGAAAGCCGGGTTATCGATTTTGGATGCGGTCTCGGCGGTCCGGCACGCTATGTCGCGGCAGCCACCGGAGCGCACGTAACTGGCGTTGATTTGACCGCTGAGTTTGTGGAAACCGGAAGGACACTTACAGAATGGACCGGGTTATCGGATCGGGTTCAACTTATCGAAGGCAGCGTGCTCGATTTGCCGCTAGAAGCTGGTTGCATGGACGCCGCTTACATGATCCACGTTGGAATGAACATCGCGGACAAAGTAGGCATAGCGCGCGAGGCGAAACGGGTCCTCAAGCCAGGAGGAATCTTTGCAATTTACGATGTGATGCAAGTCGGAGAGGGACAAATGGACTATCCGGCGCCTTGGGCTTCTTCCTCAGATCAAAGTGCACTTGCACCACCGGAGACGTATGAGGCTGCTTTGAAGTCCGTTGGTTTCGAGGTGAGTGACCGGATCGACCGCACTGAATTTGCCAAACAGTTCTTCGCCGATCTGGCTGCCGCGCAAAGCCGTGCAGATGGCCCTCCACCACTGGGTCTTCATCTTATCATGGGCGATGATACGGCGCTTAAGATTCAACACATGGTTCGGAACATCGCCGGCGGATTGATTGCTCCGATTGAACTCCACGCTTGCCTCCCAGAGTAACAAAACACTCTATACGATCGGCGAATACCAGAAAGGTAGGGTGATGGCTGCAAGCAATTTCCGACTGACCAAAGAAGCTGCTCTCAAATACGACAGCCATAGTGTACCCGCCATGTTTGGACCACTGGCGCAAGCGACGATGGAGAACGTTAACCTCCGCAATGGCGCGCACATCGTAGATATAGCCTGCGGCACAGGCGCTTTGACACGTGAGATCGCCAAGACTTTGTCTGGCAAAGGACGCATTGTCGGCGTGGACCTAAACGAAACGATGATAGAGGTTGCGCGGGCTAACCAACCAGAATCTGATCATACTTTTGAATGGCACGCCGCGGATGTATGCAACATGCCCTGTAATGACGGCTCGTTTGACTAAGCTTTCATTCAACAGGGCCTGCAGTTCTTCCCAGACAAACCGGCAGCCTTGGCAGAAGTTCACCGCATACTGCGTGATCAAGGGCAGCTCTTTCTGACGTGTTGGCGCGCTGTGTTACTATTTAATGGGGCGCCTGCAGACGCCCTCGAAAGACACGTTGGCCCCGACGCAGCGACCAAGGCGAAGGCGCCGTTTTCGTTCCGCGATGGAGACTTAATTTCGAACCTTCTGACGGACGCAGGTTTCCAAATCAGCCGTTATGACGCCTTGGTGCTTGAACGCCGTTTTGAAGACCTGCGGGCACAAATCATGGCTCTGCCGATTGAGGTGGACCTCAGAAAGACGGGAGACAGTATTGCTGAAGCGGTTGTGGCAGAAGTGGCCGCTAAGCTGGCCCAGTACGATAGATCCGGCGTATTGCACGTTCCACAAGAAGCGCATCTTTTCGTCGCGGAAACGTGAGCGGACATTCGTTGCGGGCTGAACCAAAGACAGCAGTGCGGACAAAACGGTCATTCGCAAAACCGTGCCTTCTGTCGCCATAGGCCCATTCACGACCTTATGAACTCTGTCAAACGCTGTGGTGCAGTTTCACAAGAGCAGCCGTTCATGCATCGTGCAGCATCCATTGCCAGAGAACAGCGGACGCGTGGGCAAATTGGTCCGTTTCGGCGGCAGCATGTCCACGCCCCAATCCAGCGTGGTGTCAGAAACCGGAAATGATCCATTTTTTCGGATCAAGGCTGCGTGCAAAGATGCAATCTGCGCAAAAAACAACGCTGTTTTCAAAGGCGCTCCACGAGCACACCTTGTCCGCCTGGCGGACACTGAGCCGGACAGAAGTTCTCTCCGGTACCGTCTCTTTCTAGTTTGGTTGCGCAGCTGTGGAAGGAAATGAAATGCCAATTCAATCTTTGGGCTATCTTGGTGTGCGATCCGACCGGACGGATGACTGGAAGCAATTCGCAAGTAAAGTACTTGCCATGCAACTCGCTGATCACGGCGGGCGCCAACTTTCTTTCCGGATGGATGATTTGGTGCAGCGCCTGGTGATATCCGATGAACCCGGCGAAACGCTTGCCTTCATCGGCTGGGAACTTTCGCAGAAATCAGACCTGCAAGATTACGCCGCCCGGCTGGACAATGCGGGACATAAGGTTGGGCAGGGAAGCCGTGAATTGGCAGACCGCAGGTTTGTCGAAGACCTGATCGTATTTCACGATCCTGCGGGAAACCGGATCGAACTGGTGTGGAACCCACAAAAAGCCGAAGACCCCTTTACGCCGGGGCGGCCGATCGACGGCTTTAAAACCGGCCCGCTTGGAATGGGGCATGCGGTGTTGCACGTGCCCGATGCGACGGCTCTATTACCGTTCTATCGCGATGTGCTGGGATTTGCCGTCAGTGACTATGGTCTGAAACCAGTGCCGCTCTACTTTTTCCACGTCAACGGGCGGCATCACAGCTTTGCCATAGTTGGCTCGGGCAATTCGGGGTTTCACCACTTCATGGTCGAATATCACAACCTTGATGACGTTGGTCAGGGTTATGACCTAGCCTGCCAGGAAGAGGATGGCATTGCCTATACGCTGGGGCGCCATACCAATGACTACATGACCAGCTTCTACGCCAACAGCCCCTCGGGTTTCTTTGTCGAAAACGGATGGGGTGGGCGCGTGATCGACCCCGCGACCTGGGAGCCACATGAAACAAAGTGCGGCCCCAGTTTCTGGGGTCACGACCGTCTTTACTTGTCCGAGTCAGGGCGGGAACCTTTTGTCGACATGCGGCTCAAGGCCGCTGAGGACGGGTTGCGCGCGCCGCCCGTAGTCGATTGCCCATGGCTATATGAAACCCGTGGGCGTGGCTGAGAGAGGGGAACCTGATGGCACAGATTACCAAACATTTTGATGTCGCCATTGTCGGCTATGGGCCAACTGGTGCGACGCTGGCCAATCTGCTCGCCGAATGCGGTGTGAGTGTGGCTGTCATCGAGCGCGAGGCGGCGATTTATCATCTCCCCCGGGCTGTGCACTTTGACGGTGAAACCATGCGGGTTTTTCAGGCCGCAGGCGTAGCCGAGCAGCTGAATGAAAAAGTGCGGGTCAATCCGGGTATGCGCTTTGTCGATCAACAAAGAAATCTGCTGATGGACTGGCCCCGTCCGCAAGGGATTGGACCGCAGGGGTGGCATTCAAGTTATCGCCTTCACCAACCTGACCTTGAGAAGCTGTTGCGTGACAAACTGACCAGCCGCGACACTGCGATGATTCTGACAGAAACTGAGGTTGTTAGCGTCGAGGATCAGGGCGAAGAGGTTACTTTGTACTGTCGCAAAGCTGGCGACGAGCACAGCACAATGGTTAAGGCCAATTTCGTTGTCGGCTGTGACGGTGCTCGATCTTTGCTGCGTGAAGCCATCGGTTCTGGCATGGACGATCTGGGGTTTGACGAACGTTGGTTGGTCGTGGACCTATTGCTTAAGAGGGACCGCCCCGATCTGGGTGATCACACGGTTCAGTTCAGCAACCCTGATCGTCCAATGACCTATTGCCGAAGCCCGGAAAACCGGCGGCGGTGGGAAATCACGGTTCTAGATGACGAAACCGACGACGAGGTTTTGCAAACCGCGCGCATATGGGATTTTCTTGCGCCCTGGATTGGCCCCGAGGATGCGGATCTGGAACGGAGCGCGGTCTACACGTTTCGATCTGCAATCGCGCAGAACTGGCGCAAAGGTCGATTGATGATCGCCGGAGATGCCGCACATCTGACACCGCCTTTTATGGGTCAAGGCATGTGCGCGGGGATCCGTGACGCCGCCAATCTGGCGTGGAAACTGGCGCTTTGCGTCAATGGCGAAACCGGAATTGACTTGCTGGACAGCTATCAAGCCGAGCGCGCGCCCCACGTGCGCACGTTCATCGAAACGGCGGTGCGCTTAGGTGGTTTGATCAATACGATGGATCGCGACACCGCGCTGGCACGAACAGAAGCTGATTGCGACGGAAAGGCTCGCATGGAGTTCACCTCGCCCCCACTTGGTCGCAGTGATTTGGCCAGCCTCGTGGTTGGCAACACGCCGCACACCGGGCACCTGTTCAGCCAGCCGACACTCAGTGACGGTCAGCGGCTTGATGATGCCATCGGGTATGCACCAGTGCTTGTGGTGCGTCACAAACTGCCCCGTGATGTCGTGCCAGCCATGCGCGTTCTTGATGGAGAAGCGCATCCTGCCTTTGCAGATGCGTTGGACGAAATTGGGGCAAATGCCGTTCTGCTGCGCCCTGACCGATACATCGCCGCTAGCGCCATGACTCAGACAGACATCAAAGCAATTGCAGCTATGAGCCTGCCAACCCCTTACAAAACCATCATAGAAAGAGAGCCCGTAAAATGAAACTTGCTTCCCTGAAAACTGGCGGGCGCGACGGCACGCTGGTCGTTGTGTCCCGTGATCTTTCCCGTTTGACTTTGGCCACATCCGTGGCACCCACACTGCGCGAAGCGATCGAAGACTGGCAGACCGCCGAGCCTGCCCTGCGCAACCTTGAAAAACAACTCGAGGACGGCGTCGTCGATTCCATGTCGTATGATCCGGCGGCACTGGCCTCACCGTTGCCGCGAGCGTTCCAGTGGGCGGACGGTAGCGCCTATCTCAGCCATATGCGGCTTGTACGCAAGGCGCGCGGCGTTGACATGCCTGCAAATTCGGAATCCGACCCGTTGCTCTATCAAGGTGGTGGCGACGGGTTTCTTGGACCGGTCGACCCAATCCCCTGCGTCGATACCGATTGGGGTCTGGATTTCGAGGGCGAAATTGCCGTGGTCACAGATGACGTGCCGATGGGATGCACGGCCAAGCAGGCCAGATCGCATATCAAACTGATCATGCTGTGCAACGATGTAAGCCTGCGCCATGTCATGCGCCCAGAACTGGTTAAAGGATTTGGCTTCTTCCAGTCGAAACCCGCAAGTTCCTTCTCGCCCGTGTGCGTAACCCCCGACGAGCTGGGAGAGGCCTGGACTGGTGGGCGCATCAACCTGTCACTAGTCACGACTTACAACGGTGACGAATTCGGATGCGTCGACGCGGGCGCGGATCTGAACTTTGAGTTTCCCGAGCTGATCGCCCACGCCGCGCGTACCCGCGACCTATCGGCCGGCACGATCATCGGGTCGGGCACTGTCAGCAATGAAAACCACCAAGAGGTGGGTTCATCCTGTCTGGCTGAAAAGCGTATGATTGAAACCATTCGCGATGGCGAGCCGACAACCCGGTTCATGCAACCCGGCGACACAATCCGGTTCGAGATGCTGGACCACGACGGCACCAGCGTGTTCGGCGCTATTGACCAGTCGGTTGTGGCCGGGTGAAACTGCATCATGGGCGGACAGAACGCCCCCCTGATCGTGATGGATAAATGGCGGCAAACTCTGAAACTGTCCGCGCGCTTGCGCGTGGATTGAATATCCTGCGATATCTCAACCGGGTCGGCGCAACCCGTCCGGGTGAAATCGCGTCAGAGCTGGGTTTGCCTCGCCCAACGGTTTATCGCTTGCTGCACACGCTGGAAGAAGAGGGCTATGTCCTCTGTTCCGCCAGCGATGCCCGGGTGCGTGTGTCGCCTTTGGCCGCGGCATTGGGAGACAATGTGTCGGTGCGCTCGCGCCTTTGTCAGGTGGCGGCACCAGTTATGGCGGAATTCACCGAAACCCACGCCTGGCCAGCCGATCTTTCCACCTATGAAGACGCCCATATGGTGATCCAGGAATCGACCCATGGCCGCAGCCCGTTGTCGGTGGACCCAGGGATGGTCGGCTTTTCCCTGCCCATTCTGCGCTCGTCAGCGGGGCGGGCCTATCTTTCGGTCTGTGGTTCGCGCGAGCTGGAGATGATTATCGAGTTATTGCGCGCCGAAAACCTTCCCGAAGACATGCCGTTCCTCAGAAAAAGATGGCTGGAGGAAAACCTGACGATCTATGCCGAACAGGGATACGCCACCCGTGGCCCACACACATTCAGGCCCAAAACATCCAGCCTGGCCGTGCCTATCCTAACTGATGATCGCGCGGTCGGCTGCTTGTCGATTATCTGGGTCACCAAGGCCATGAACATGGATCAGGCGATCAAGCGTTATGCCGACGCTTTGCAGTTTGCTGCGGCGAACATCGCCACCGAATATGAAACCCTTGAAATTTCGGGTCGGCCTTAACGGCGTCTGTGGGCATATGGCGCGCTTCAAAACGCTAAGTGTCCGCCACGCGGACAGCTGGACGCAAGAGCATATTTTTTTTGTGCTCTGAAGCGCTAGAATTTCGCCAAGAAATGGGAGGAAACACACATCATGAAACATACTTTGATCACAGGTCTTGCCGCCGGCGCGATGTCGATTGCATCCATGGCAGCGCAGGCCGCTGACACCACACTGACGATTTCGTCTTGGGCCCCGCCAACGCATGGCGTCAACGACATGATCTGGCCTGAGCTAACCAAAATGATCGAAGAAGCCACCGACGGGCGGGTCAGTGCCGAAGTCAAATATGGTCTGGGCAGCCCTCCGGCGCAATTCGACCTGGTGCTTGACGGTGCGGCCGATATCACCTGGATCTTCCACGGCTATTCGCCTGGCCGCTTCGTGTCGACGAAAATGATCGAACTTCCGGGCTACGAGGGTAACGCCGAGGCCGCGTCGGTCGCAAGCTGGCGGGCGTATGACACATTCTTTGCCGATTTGAATGAGCACAAGGGCGTCAAGGTTCTGGCGATGATGACCCATGGCCCGGGCGTACTGCATTCGAACGTGCAGATCACCGCGCTTGAAGACATTTCTGGAATGAAGTTGCGACTAGGTGGCGGCGTGTCTGGCGATGTCGGGGCTGCACTGGGGGCAACGGGCATCCGTGTGCCCGCTCCAAAAGTCTATGAAACATTGGAATCGAATGCCGCAGACGGTGTGATGATGCCGATGGAGGCGAAGAAGAGCTTCAAACTGTTCGAAGTTGCCAAAAACTCTTACGAAGTTCCGGGCGGGTTCTATCGTGGATCTTTCGCCATCATCATGAACCAGGACACATTCGACAGGCTGTCTGATGCCGATCGCGCTGCACTGGATAAGGTATTTGGCGAAAACTTGTCACGCGCTGCGGGCAAAGCCTGGGACCAGATCGATGCGGCTGGCATCGAATCGCTGCACGCGAATTCCGACAATGCACTGACACAGGCCTCGGCTGACGATGCGGCCAAGTGGCAGGCACTTACAGGACCGCTGATTGAAAAGGTCCTCTCCGAGGTCAGTGCAAAGGGCGTCGATGCAGTTGCCGCGCATGCCTTTATCGTCGAGCAGATGTCCGCCGAGTGACCTGACCGCACGTTCAGCGTTTCAAAACACCAACAACAAGGCCCTTCATTGGGCCTTGTTTCATACAGTGGACCCACCATCATGACTGAACAAGATGACCAAACCTCAAATCCAGCGCAAAACTGGGACATGTCGCTGCGACAAACAAGTCCCTGGCGCTATATCGCCGTTGCCCCGACATGGTTTGCGGCCGGTATCTTGTTCCTGTTGATGTCGATGACATTTGCAGATGTCGTTTTGCGCAGCCTGTTTGGCAACCCGATTGAATCGGCAACCGAATTAACGCGACTGTTCATGGCCATCATCGTGTTTTCGTCTCTGCCTATCGTCAGTTGGAAAGGCGCGAACATCGTGGTTGATCTTATGGACCCGCTATTTTCCCGTCGCCTTGCGGCCCTGCGCGACTTTGTAATTGATCTTGCGTGCGGAATCTTTCTGTTGTGGCCCGCAAAGCGGGTCTGGGAACTTGCCGAACGTGCGCGCGAATACGGCGATGTCAGCGAATACCTCAACCTACCACAACACTATGTCGGTTGGTTCATCTCCGTTTTCACCCTTGTCACTGCAATCACCTTCATTGCCCGTGCCGTCGCGCGAGTAATTTCCCCAACAAAGGCAAACTTCTGATGCTGTTTTCCATCCTTGGCCTGGCTGCGGTCCTTTTCCTTGTGTTCCTGCGGATGCCGATTGCGATAGCAATGGGGTTTGTGGGGTTTGTCGGCTATGCTGAACTGCGCGGGTTTCGTGCCTCGATTTCTATGGTCGGTCGGTTGATCATAGACACCGCACAGGACTACGGGCTGTCGGTTGTCCCACTGTTCATCCTGATGGGGCTTTTCGTGAATAAGGGCGGACTGTCGCGCGAATTGTATCAGGTATCTTACGCCTTTATGGGTCACTTTCGAGGTGGGCTGGCAATGGCGACAATCGTTGCTTGTGCCGGATTTTCGGCCATCTGCGGCTCGTCCCTGGCGACTGCTGCCACGATGTCAAAAGTCGCGATGCCTCAAATGCGCAAATACAATTATGCTGACAGCCTGTCGACGGCATCCATCGCCGCCGGGGGCACGTTGGGGATTCTTATACCGCCCTCTGTCATTCTTGTTATCTATGGTTTGCTGACCGAAACCAGCATCGGAAAATTGTTCATCGCCGGTATCATCCCGGGATTGCTCGGGGTCGTTCTTTACCTTGCGGCAGTGCGCTACACGATCCTGCGCAACCCAGAGGCCGGCCCCGCCGGGGATCGCGCGAGCTGGGTTGATCGTGCCAAGGCTTTGAAAGGCGTGTGGGCGGTACTTCTGTTGTTCTTCATTGTAATCGGCGGGTTGTACGGAGTTTTGGACTTCTGGCCACTGAATTTGACATTTTCCCCGACCGAGGCGGCAGGTATGGGCGCGGCAGGAGCCTTTCTGATCGCTTTTTCGCGGCGCAGACTCAGCTTTGCTGCAACGATGCAGGTCTTGATCGAAACCGCCCAGACGACCGCCGCTCTGTTTACTGTTCTGATCGGCGCCTGGGTGTTTTCAAACTTTGTGAACCTTGCCGGCCTGCCGGAAGCGCTGCGCGCCACGGTTTCCTCTGCGGGTCTGGGGCCAATGACGGTAATGCTGATGATCCTTGGCGTCTATGTCATCCTCGGATGTGTTTTCGAAAGCCTTTCGATGCTATTGCTGACTGTGCCGATCTTTTTTCCACTGGTCACGAGCCTAGGCTTTGATCCGGTCTGGTTCGGCATCATTGTTGTCGTCGTCACCGAAATCAGCCTGATTACACCACCGGTCGGATTGAATGTCTTTGTCCTCAAAGGCGTTGTTGGGAACGTGTCGACAGCAACGATCTTCAAAGGCGTCACGCCATTCTGGGTCGTCGACATCATCCGCTTGGCCGTGTTGGTACTTGTACCAACACTGGTGCTGTTCCTGCCAAACTCTATGCACTAGCGAGTGGTGCCTCCCAAAAGGACGCTAACCAACTCTCTGATATGGCGTGTTAAAACGTACGGCTCGCGGCGTTCGGCGCTCAACGAACCTAGTTAGAGATTGGTTAGCCTTCCAACATCTGTTTTGCGAAATTCAATTGAGGTTACAGCACGGGCTATTCCTCAGCTCCGACAAAGGTCCTGCATTTCTCGCCTTCACTGCAATGCATTCGGCAGCGATCTCTGCTGAAAGAGAGAAGTACGAGAACCTTGGTGCGTTCCGCGCGACTGACATTTTCAGTGCCGGATTGCCGGAATTGCAGCCAAAGATTGCATAGTCGCCCAGTCAAACACCGGTGGCGGGACAATTTCTGAGGGCGTAACGAACGGCAGCTTTTCTTTCTGCAGTGTGGCTGATGGTCTCGGTAAGCGGGAGTTGCAGCACCTGCGAGCGTCGGCGTTGACTATGTCTACTCCGGGCTCTCAGCGGACATTCGAGAGTTCACAAATAGGAGGCCTAGTGGAAGCCAAAAACCTTTGTTAAAGCCGCAACAGCGGTCGCCAAGAAAATAAGTAGCCAGAGCCTACTTGGCCGATAGTCTGTCGAGAAGTACCGAACTCTTCTTTGGCTTGCTGCAAATCGCTCTTGCTCCCAACCACCTGCTTTTGGACCGATAACAGGTTCGATATTCGCTCGGATGTATTCACTGATACTTTCTATGAAAACGCGATGCAGAAAGGTTCTACGCAGCGAGAATAGCGAGACAAAAGGTGGCGCAAACCATACCCATGTTTCGAACTCGTTGCTAATCAGGAAGCTATCGCTGAAAATCAATCCGTAGATGACCACTAGCGCTGCGAAGGCCCCTCGTTCGAGACGAAAGTTTCTTTCAGTGTCTGCCTCGATTGAAGCCCTTAGCGCTTTGTACTCTTCGAGAAGGTAGTTTGCTTCGCGGTCACTCAACGAAGCCTCTGCCTCAGACTTTTCAACATCCAATACATTCCCCCCCAATCGCAATCCAAAATTCCCAACGCGACTTCGTTATTGAAAATACCAACTGCTATGTCTAGCAAACTTGAAACAAATCCGAAAATCTTAGCACCAGTTGCCTGTGCAAAGCCCGTAGCACGCCTTCAACCACAAAAGGCTCACCAGATCGCGGCCAGTATGAGTGCCAGAAGAAGGAGACATAGTTCATCGTATTTGCGATCTCCAATAGTGATAGCGTAGTCTTAGATTGGATCGCGTGACACTTCGAGACCGGACATTCAATCCCTCTGCAGAATTTGTCAGAAAGGGCTCTCAGCAGACATTCGAGAGTCAACAATAAGGAGCGCCTGATGTCGGCTCTGCGGACAAAGCCGACCTCGCGGTCCTCTCAACCAACGACCGCTTTCCAAATGCTGCTTCAGCAGCGTATTCAGCAGCGTAAAGAACGTCGAGACGTTTGCTTACATTCACTGCAAAGGGCAGATGGCAATGGCTTGGTTGGCTTCGCCGACATTTATGCGTAGCCAAAGTGAGCGATCTGACTTGACCGGTAACATGTCAACTTTTGAATATTGGTATCGATCACGCGGCGGAGGATCTTTAAGGCAGCCGTCAAAATCAACCTTAAGCGTCTGGTTCTAGTTCATAATATATGGGGTCATAATTTGATCAGCGGGCTAAAAGTATCGTTAACTTGACCGACGCGCCTGCAGCACTTTCCAGAAGTTCCAGGCGCCCATCATGGTTTTCCATCACTCTGCTTGCAATGGGTAGCCCCAGGCCGCTGCCTGAACCTCCGCCCGCTTGGGAAAAGCGACTGAGAGCTTCAATATGTCGATCTGCAGGGATGCCTGTGCCATCGTCACTGATGACCAGAATTGCATTTGATCCGTCCTGTGACAAATCCAGTGTAATCTGTGACAGATCCGCTCCGCCATGGATGATTGAATTGCTAAGCAGGTTCAGCACAGCTTCATGCAGCATGGTTGTATCACCTGTTACAACGACATCCGTTGAGGGAAGGTCATAGATCAGCTGAACATCACTCTCAGGGTGTTGCTGGCTGAATGCGATGCCGACGTTGCGTACAAAAGATCCGAGTTCGACGGGTAATCCTGAGCGCAGAATGTCTGTCCCGCTCGCCCGTTCGAATGACAAGAGCTTATTCGTTAGATCGCTGGCCTCCCTTGCTGCAAGCAATAATTCAGCACTGCGCTTTTGTGCAGCTTTCGGGCTTGGCGCATTTGCAACGGCTTCAGCTAAAGCGAGCACGCCTGCAACTGGGTTTCTGAGTTGGTGGGCAGCGTTGGAGATAAATTCATCCTTGGAGCTGATCCGCCGCGAAATGCGGTCGAGCAACGCGTTGAGCGTATTTACAAGGCCCTGTGCTTCCGCAGGCACGGCACGGCGGATAGGTTCAAGCTCAGTCGGGCTGCGTTTTGCTATAGCGCGTTCTAGATCAAGCAGGGGGCGTAGTCCCAGCCCCACACCGAACCAGACCACCACCGCCACACTGAGTACAAGAAGTGTAATGACAGCAAAGGAGCGTGATAGCACATCGCGCACAAAGCTGCTGCGTACATCAGCGCTTTGCCAAACGGTGATACTGAAAACCCCCGCCACACCACTTACGACAGTACTGTCGCGATAGCGCAATACGCGGACCTTTTCGCTCTGATAGGTGCTGTTGAAATACTGCGGATCAGTTGGCTCGTCTGGAAGGACGTTTGGCAGGACCGGCGGCGTTGAGTAGCCAGTCACGAACACCCCGTCAGGCGCATAGACGTGATAGAAGATGAGCCCTCCGGAAGTGTCGTTCAAGAGCCGCTGAGTGGATGGGCTGATCGCGTCGCCATCAGACAAAGCCACATCGCGCGAGATTGCGAGCGCCGCTGACAATAGCCCCCGATCAAAAATGTTTTCGGCGCGATCTGTTGTCGTTCGAAATTGCCACGCGGCGGCGATGAGAGAGATGACCAGAAGCGGTGGCAGTATAATTAGGGTGAGCCGCGCGCGCAGAGACTTCAACTTCATGGTCATGTCTCGGCTGACATCTGGTAGCCAATGCCGCGCCGTGTACGGATATTGATGCCGTGTTGCTTTAGGCGACTACGCAGGCGCGAAACATAGACTTCGACGACGGTCTCTTCGACATCTGCCCCTACGCCATAGACATGATCCAGAACGGCGGTTTTCGAAACAGTGCGCCCCTCTGCTGCCAAGAGACATTCAAAGACAGACATCTCGCGGCGAGGGAGGTCGATTTCGGTCAGGCCATCGAATAACTGCCGCGCAGCAGGGTCGAACTGCAACGCTCCGAAGGTGCGTAACTGTTGCTGTGGAATGTCCCGCCTGCGCAACAGGGCCCGCACGCGCGCCTCCAACTCTGCCATCTCGAAGGGTTTGATCAGGTAGTCATCGGCCCCCGCATCAAGGCCTGTCACCCGATCTTCTGTGTCCGCCCGTGCGGTAAGCAGGATCACTGGTCTGGTATCGCCCCGCCCGCGCATTTGCTTGAGCAGCGACAGCCCGTCCTGACCCGGCAGATTGATATCAAGGATGACCAGATCAGCCTGGTCGCGGGCCAGATGATCCTCTGCAACACTGCCGTCAAGCAACACATCAACAGCATGGCCAGCGTCCTCAAGACGGTAAGTGATGCCTTTTGAAAGGCTGACGTTGTCTTCAACCAGTGTGATCCGCACCTTGAATGAATCCCGATAATGCAAGTCTGGTGCAAGGTTCGCAGGTCAAAAGACATACATCAACCGGGGGCGGACACCCTCGCAGCGATTCTAGATTGGCCCCTTTGGGAGAAGGGGCATACATAACCGGGAGGAAAATATGTCCACTTTCAAAACCACGCGCCGCGTGGCCGTAAGCCTTGTTGCTGCGGCTGCTGCCACATTTGGTTTGCAAGCAAATGCTGGCAGCCATGGCATCGATCTGGCAGGCAAAACCGTCGAATGGATCATTCCATTTTCCGAGACTGGCGGTTCTGCGAAATGGGCCAACTTTTATGCGCCACTGCTGTCCGAAGCGCTGCCAGGCCAGCCGACTGTCGTTGTGAAATTCATGCCGGGTGCGGGCTCAACCAAAGGGGCCAACTTTTTCCAGCAGCAAACCTATGACGACGGCACCTTGATCTTCGGGTCTTCAGGCTCCACACAGTTTCCTTATCTGCTGGGTGATCCGCGGGTGAAATTCGAGTACGCTGACTGGAACGTGGTTCTTGCCTCTGGCACCGGCGGCGTGGCCTATCTGCCGCCAGAGCTGGCCGAGAAGATGGACGGCCTGGACGCCTCTGGTTTGCAAGACACAGATTTCATCTACGGCAACCAAGGGGCCACGCGCCTTGATCTGGTGCCAACTCTGGCATGGGAGATGCTGGGCCTGAACGTCGAGAGTGTTATGGGTATCAAGGGGCGCGGTGACGGCCGTTTGATGTTCGAGCGTGGTGAAGCCAATATCGACTATCAGACATCCTCTTCGTATCTGTCCGGTGTGACGCCCTTGGTTGAAGCAGGCACAGCCGTGCCGATGATGACTTGGGGTGCCTTGGACGATGCGGGCAACATCGTGCGTGACCCCACGTTCCCCGATATCCCGACCTTCAAGGAAGTCTGTGAAGCAACTGAAGGGTGTGAGACCTCGGGCGAGAAATGGGATGCATGGAAAGCCTTCTTTATCGCGGGTTTCCCAGCGCAAAAGATGGTGTTCTTGCCACAAGGTGCATCGGCTGACGCGATGGCCACCTACACGGCCGCGTTCGAAGCGATCAAAGCACGCGCTGATTTCGCTGAAATCTCCGGAAAGCGTTTGGGTAAATACCCTCAGATGACTGGTGCTGCGGCTGAATCCGCCAAAGCAAGTGCGACACAAGTATCCCCCGAGGCCAAAGCATTTATCGTGAACTGGCTTCAGGAAAAATACGGCGTGTCATTGAACTAAACTTTCCTTTGTGAACGCCCCGCCTGCATTGGGCGGGACGTTTTCCTAAGGAAAGTGGGAGAATTTTCATGGAAGTCATCATGGAGGCTCTGCCTGCATTTGGCGATGCCTGGACATTGATATTACAGCCTGTGGTGTTGGGATATCTGGTCATGGGTGTTCTAATGGGGCTTTGCATCGGTGTATTCCCTGGATTGGGCGGGATTGCGGGCCTGTCGCTGTTGCTCCCGTTTATGTTCGGGATGGATCCGATTTTGGGTCTGGCGCTGATGATCGGGATGGTTGCGGTTGTCCCGACATCCGATACTTTTGCCTCTGTTCTTATGGGTATTCCGGGGTCTTCGGCCAGTCAGGCGACTGTGCTCGACGGCTTTCCCATGGCGAAAAAGGGTCAGGCGGCGCGTGCGCTTTCTGCGGCCTTTGCCTCTTCCTTGTTCGGCGGTCTGGTCGGAGCCACCTTTCTGACCGTGTTCATCCTGATTGCACGTCCCATCGTGCTGGAATTCCGCACCCCTGAATTGTTGATGATCACCATCTTTGGCCTGTCTATGGTTGGCATTCTTGCTGGTCGTATTGCGATCAAAGGGATTGTAGCGGCAGGCCTTGGCATGTTGATCGGTATGATTGGCGAAGGCGCGTCGTCGGGCGATCTGCGCATGTCGTCCTATGATTTCCCCTATCTGACAGACGGGCTGAAACTCGTGATCGTGGGCCTTGGTATCTTTGCCATCCCCGAGATCATCTCGCTGCTGCGTCAAGACCGCGCCATCAGCCAAGAGCCGCAAATCGGCGGTGGCTGGATTGATGGCGTCAAAGACTGGTTCGCCAATATCTGGCTGTCTGTGCGGTGCTCTATCATCGGGGTTATCGTGGGCGTTATTCCCGGTCTTGGCGGGTCAGTGGTAGACTGGATCGCTTACGGCCACGCGGTGCAAACGACAAAAGACAAATCCAACTTCGGCAAAGGCGAAGTGCGTGGCGTGATCGGGCCTGAGAGTTCGAATAACGCAAAAGAAGGGGGCGGGCTGGTACCCACCTTGCTCTTCGGCATTCCCGGCTCAGGCTCTATGGCGATTTTCATCGGTGCGATTGCCCTATTGGGATCTGGCCAGATCGAAGTTGGTCCTGCGATGCTAAAGAACAACCTCGATATTACCTACGCTATCGTTTGGCTGCTGGCGCTGGCAAACGTGGTTGGCACAGTCATTTGTATCGCCGCCTCTGGGGGCATCGCAAAGCTGACAACTATTCGCTTTGTTCTGCTGGCGCCCTTCCTGTTTATGATCATCAGCTTTGCGGCGTTCCAGTCAGGCCAGAACCTGATGGACCTCGTGGCACTGTTCGCTATCGGGTTCCTCGGCATCCTGATGCGGCGGTTTGACTGGTCGCGACCAGCCTTCCTTATCGGTTTCGTCTTATCAAATCCTGCTGAAACCTACGCAAACCAAGCGATTCAGATCGCGCAATCGCGCTTTCGCAAAGGGTTTGGCGAAGGGATCGACTACATCTTTTCGCCCATTGTTATCATCTTGGTGATCATCACGGTGATCTCGGTTGTGCTTGGGCTGCGTCAGGCCAAACACATCATGGCCGAAGGCGATATCACAGCAGGATCCAAGCGCGCCCCGATGGTCTTCATGCTGCTTGTAACCGCCTTCATCGGCTATGCGTTGTATGATGCGATGTCGATCCCCAGCTACAGCCGCGACCGGACCTTCCCGATCTTTGTAGCAAGCATTTGCCTGATCGGCTGTGCTTTTCTCATCATCCGCATGATGCTCAAGTCCGAGACGGACACGATTTTTGCCGACCGTGAATTGAACGGCGAGGATGCGCACGCGACCCATGGATTGTGGCCAACGCTGGCATGGTTCGGGGCGCTGCTTGTGCTGACCTCACTGCTGGGATTCATCCTTGCGCTGACGATCTTCTTATTCGCCTTCATGGTGATCCGCGCGCGGGTCAGCATGGTCTTTGCGGCCGGATATACCGCCGCAGGTCTCGCGTTTATTTGCGCCATGGCATGGCTTTTGAACCGCGATTTTCCGCCTGGTCTTTTACAGGAATATTTCACCCTCCCATGGCCGTTCACATGATCCAAACAGAAATCCCTTTCCTTTTCATGCGCGGTGGCACCTCGCGTGGTCCCTACCTAAACCGCGCGGATCTGCCGGATGATCTTGAAACCTTGACACAGGTACTCATCGCCATCGTTGGCTCAGGTCATCCGCTCAACATTGACGGGATCGGCGGCGGCGCTGCTGTGACAACCAAGGTCGCGATGCTGTCAAAGTCCGACGATGAATGGGCCGATGTGGACTATCTCTTTGCGCAAGTAAGCGTCGAGGACCGGTTGGTGGATTTCAAACCCACTTGCGGCAATATCCTGTCTGGGGTCGGACCTGCCGCGATCGAAATGGGGCTGGTAACGGCTCAAGACGGCGAGACGGCTGTAAACATTCGTGCAGTGAACACGCAAGCGCGGGTTGCCGCCGTTGTGCAAACGCCAGATCGTCAGGTCAGCTATGACGGCAATGCGCAGATTGACGGCGTGCCGGGGAGTTCGGCACCTGTAGCCTTGCAGTTCATGGAGACAGTCGGTGGCGTCACCGGTGCCTTTCTGCCCACGGG
The DNA here is from genome assembly GCF_059610805.1 of Ruegeria sp. CDSC025. Lineage (NCBI taxonomy): Bacteria > Pseudomonadati > Pseudomonadota > Alphaproteobacteria > Rhodobacterales > Roseobacteraceae > Ruegeria > Ruegeria sp. CDSC025. The sequence continues at coordinate 70,520 of NZ_JBXWOJ010000003.1, forward strand.
AAATCTGGTTGATGTCATCGACGGGATTGCTGTTAGCTGCATGGATGTCGCAATGCCGATGGTGATCGCCAAGGCCAGTGATTTTGGCCTGACCGGAACGGAGAGCGCAGCCGAGCTGGATGAAAATCGCGATTTCTTTGCCAAGATGGAGGCCCTGCGCATCAAGGCTGGGGCAATGATGGGGATGGGCGATGTCGCCAAATCCGTGACGCCCAAATTCGGGCTTTTGGCACCTGCGCGGGCAGGGGGGACCATCGCCACGCGGTATTTCATGCCGTGGAACACCCATCCGACGATGGCCGTAACCGGTGCGCAATGTCTTGCCGCTTGCGTCCTGACGCCAGGCACGGTTGCGGAAGGGATGGCAGCAAAGCCAAATGAAGTTCCTGCCGCCATCACGCTTGAGCATGCCTCCGGCAGCATAGATGTGGTCGTAGACTACGCGCAGACCGATGCGGGGTTCGAGGTTAAATCTGCAGGGTTGATCCGCACAGCGCGCAAGATTGCCGCTGGAAGCGTTTTTGTCCCTGCATCAGTATGGGCTGGTGTCTGACACTACCTGTTACAAGGAAATAGACCGATGAAAGTTCACATTCTCGACGATTGGTTCGATACACTGCGCAGTCTGCCGTGTTTTGCGAAACTGGCAGATCACGAGGTCACCGTCTGGACCGACCACGAACCCGATCCGTTAAAACTGGCCGCACGGATGCGCGACGCCGAGGCGCTGGTGCTGTTTCGCGAGCGCACGAAGGTTGGTGCAGATTTGCTTGCAGGTTTGCCAAACCTCAAGCTTATTTCCCAGCGCAGTGTCTACCCCCATGTGGATGTGGCCGCCTGTACGGCGCATAGCGTCCTGCTGAGCTCCAACATGCACGCGGGCGCGCCCTCCTATGCAGCGGCTGAACATACGCTTGCCCTGATCCTTGCCAGCTACCGCCAGATCCCGCAGCAGACCGCGTCGATCAAGGTGGGCCACTGGCAATCGGGTGTTGGTCGCACGCTGCGCGGCAGAACGCTTGGGCTTTATGGTTATGGGCGCATCGCGGGTGCGGTAGCGCAATATGCGAAAGCGCTGGGTATCACTGTGCAATGGTGGGGATCAGAGGCTGGACGCGCACGCGCTCTCGCGGCGGGTGAAACGGTTGCTGCATCACGCGAGGCGTTCTTTGCGACTTCGGATATTGTCAGCGTTCATGTACGGCTGAAGCCCGAAACGCGCGGCCTAATCACCGCCGCTGATCTGGCGCAGATGCAGCCACGCGCGCTTTTCGTGAACACGTCACGCTCAGGCTTGGTGGAGGCAGGCGCGTTGGAGGCCCAAGTGGCAAAAGGCGGGCTGCACGCCGCTGTGGACGTATTTGATCACGAGCCGCTGACCGACACGTCAAACATCCTTCTGACCCACCCCAATGTGCTGGCTACACCTCATATCGGTTTTGTGACCGAAGATGAGTTTGATCTTCAATTCTCCGACATCTTTGACCAGATCAACGCCTTTGCCGCTGGCGCGCCGATCCATATGATCAACCCCGAAGTCTATCTTTAAGCGTTTTGCGCGGCCTCGACGAACCCGTCCTCGATCGCACGACCTACAAAGTCATTGAGCGCTGCGATGCGTGGGTCTGTGGTGTCAGGCAGCACCATCGCTTGGCGAACAGAGGTCAGCACGCCGGACAAAATGCGGATATCGGGCGATCCTGCAAAAGCCCCCTCCAGTGAGGCGCGGACACCGGCCACGGCATCACATCGGCCTGCGCGGAACTCCTCAAAGCTTTCAGGTGGCGTGCCCGAGCGTTCCAGCGCAGCATGTTTGAGGCTCTTGGTCAGATGCATATCATAGGCTGATCCCGTGGATGTTAATACCTTTACGCCCGCAGCATCCACATCCTCTATGTCTTTGAACGGGGCATCCGTGCGTACCGCATAGGTGGCCTCAATCACGATATAGGGTTGGGTGAAGCCGATTTTTTCGGCTCGCATGGGATCAATCGCAAGAAATCCCACGTCCCATTTGTCGAGGCTTGCATCGTCAAAGACCTTGCCAGCGCCGCTGTAGATAACAGGCTCCATCCGCGCGCCGATCTCCTCGGCCAGTCGTCTGGCCAACGCAGGGCTTACGCCAGACAAGTTGTTGCCCTCCTGCTGGACCAACGCGCGATTGCCCGTATTGATGGCCACGCGCAACACGCCGCCCCGTGCCAGTGTTTTCAACTCTGCCTGCATCGTCATTCCTTTCCTCCAGAGTTTGCATCAAACAACCGTACGAACAGCGGCGCACCAAGGATGACCACGAATATGCGCAGCACATGATGCGCCACCACAAAGGCCATATCCGCCCCTACGATCAAAGCCAGCACTGTCAACTCTGCCTGTCCCCCCGGCGCAAAGGCAAGGATCGTTTCCATTGGCGGGGCAAGGCCAGCAAGGTGGATGGTCTCGGCGAAAATGATGGTCAGCACCAGAAGGATCATACAAAACCCCAGACCTGCCGTTACATCCGTGCGCACTTCGGCCATGGTGACACCCGCGTATTTACTGCCCACGCCCATACCGATGAAGAACTGTGCGGCCCAGATTGCCTCTGCCGGCGGGCGGTGGTTCAGAATTCCAGTGAGTGCAAATGCCGCGGCCAGTAGAAGCGGCCCCAGAATCGCGGCACCGAACATGCCCACCCGTTTCGCGATCTGCCAGCCAGCGAGACCGCAAAACACCATGAGCCCCAGTTGGACAACTTCAATACTGGCCGCAGGCGCACCCGGCGGGTTGCTCAGATCGGCATCCCAGACCCAAGTCAGCAGAAACGGAAGCACAACCACGATCACAAGAACCCGTGTGGCGTGGATGAGGGACAAGGCGCGCACATCGCCGCCAGCTTCTTCTCCAAAAACAAGCATATCCTGCAAGCCGCCCGGCATGGCGGAATAATAACTGGTCGGAAAATCAAAGCCCCAGAGCCGCTGGAAATAGAGCACGCCGATCACGCCGATACAGCCGGTCATCACGGGGATCATCAGCAAGGTCGGCCACATCCCCGCCATGGAAACCAGCAGCGTTGTTGTAAATGTAGCGCCCACAGCGACGCCCAAAATAGTACGCATGCCATCATGCACCATTTTAATCCCTCGCATCGGCACACCAACCAATGAGGCGATCAGGCAGGCAAAGATCGGCCCCAGCAACCAAGGCAGTGGTAAGTGCATAATCTTGAAAGCAAGAACGCCAATCGCGGCAACCGCAAACGCGTAGATACGCGGCATCACGATTGTAGCACCTTCAGCCTGTGGCGCAGGGAGGTCTGCAAATGCGCCTCTGCCGCGTCACCCGCCGCCTGTTGATCCCCTGCGGCGATAGCTGTGATGATCTGTTCGTGCTGACTGCGGACCGTTTTGATCCGCGCTTCGTCATCCAGCGTGGTCGGTCCCAGTAAAATCAACGCATTGTTAAGCGCACGGGCCGACGCGAGCAGAAAGCGGTTGCGGGTTGCAAGGTATATGCTGCGGTGAAAATCCTGATTGAGGGCGGCTGCGCGGGGGGTGTCTTGCCCCGCGCCATCAATTTGTTGGTTGATATCCTTGAGAAGGTCGACCTCGGCGGGGTTTGCATGTTTGGCTGCCATCTCTGCGGCGGTACGTTCAAGGACGAGCCGCATTTCATAGAGCTCAACGATTTCTGTGGTGCTCAGCGTGCGAATGACAGCGCCTAAACGGGGGCGATGCTCGACGATCCCGTCGTTCTCAAGCTTGCGCAACGCTTCTCGCACCGGTGTGCGCGACAGGTCCAATTTTTTGGCAACATCGATCTCGCGCAGACGGTCACCGGGCAGGAATTCTCCCGTTCTGATCGCCGCATGCAAACGGTAGTAAGCAAGTTCGCCCTGAGACATGTCTTGCAATTCTGTGCTGTGCATTCTAGTGAAGCCCAAATTGTATCCACTCGGATACAATAGCCATACGAGAAGGAAACACCAGTGTCAAAATCAGTGATTGTCGTCGGAACAGGTAATGCCGCCCTTTGTGCCGCGATCGCAGCGTTGGAAAACGGGGCGCAGGTGACACTACTGGAAAAGGCGGATCAGGCTTTGGCTGGCGGCAATACAAAATACACCGCGGGTGCCATGCGGTTTGCCTATAACGGGGCTGAGGATCTTTTGCCGCTGTTGCGTAACCCCGATGACCCTCGCGTGCAGAAGGCTGATTTCGGTGGCTATGACACAGGGAAATTCGGCAATGACCTGCTCGGCTTCAACGATGGCCGTCCACTGTCTGAGGAGCAAGAAGCGCTCGTCAACCTATCTGGCGAAACCATGCGCTGGCTTGCTTCGCATGATGTAAAGTTCGAGCCGATCTATAGCCGTCAAAGTTTTGAAAAAGACGGGCGTCATGTGTTTTGGGGTGGTCTGACGCTGGCAGCCGAGAACGAGGGGGTCGGCCTGTTCGACATGGAACTGGCGGCGGTTGAGCGGATGGGCGGCGTTGTCCGCTACAAGAGTGCTGTCACAGGTCTGGTGACTGAAGATAACCGCGTCATCGGGGTGCGCGTTGGTGATGAGGTTCTGCATGCCGACGCTGTGATCCTTGCCTGCGGTGGATTTGAGGCAAATGACGAGATGCGGGTCAAACATATGGGCCCGAACTGGAAAGCAGCGAAAGTGCGTGGCACGCCGCATAATACCGGCGACGGGCTAACAATGGCGCGCGATGTTGGCGCGGCTGAATATGGCCTCTATGCTGGATGCCATGCCACTCCGATGGACTTGCATATGGCCGACTTCGGCAATCTGGATTTGCCCGCTGGTGAACGCAAGAACTACCGCAAAATCTCTTATTTCTTGGGCGTTATGCTGAATGCCGACGGTGCGCGCTTTGTCGATGAAGGTGCTAATTTCCGCAACTATACCTATGCGCAGTATGGTGCCGCCATTCTCGAACAACCAGGCCAGCTTGCTTGGCAGGTTTTCGATAGCAAAGTGTTCGATCTGCTTTACGCCGAATACAGGTTTCATGACGCTCATTTTGTGGAAGCTGACACCTTGGAGGCGCTGGTGCCTCTGATGACTGGCGTGAACGCAGAGGCAGCCACCGCTACGCTTGACGCTTACAACGATGCGGTGGAAGCTCAAACTGCGTTTGATCCAACCGTTCTGGATGGCAAAGCAACCGTTGGCTTGACGCCGCCCAAATCAAACTGGGCCCAGAAAATCAACAAAGGACCCTTCCGCGCGTTTCCAGTCACTGGCGGTATAACATTCACCTATGGTGGATTGAAAGTAGACGCCAAGGGTCGCGTCCTAAGGGAGGACGGCTCAACAATTGCAGGCCTGTTTGCATGTGGCGAGATCGTCGGCGGCGTCTTTTTTGCGGGCTACCCGGGCGGGTCGGGCCTCACGTCAGGCGCTGTATTTGGCCGCCGTGCGGGGTATGGGGCATCACAGGCATAATACAATCAATGACATCTGTACCGTCGGCTGTTGAGTGCGGCAAAGACCGCTTCGGGAAAGCTGTCTTGCAGCGCTGAACGAATAGCTAACTTGCGTTCGGATCGGGATTACATGTTTTCCAATTCCGGTCTCCCGAAAGCCGACTTTAGCCGCGGCACAGAAAATTGTTAATTATGGGCTCGGAGCGGTCATTCGCCACGCTGCACATCAATGTCCGCTTTCAGGACTGGGTAGCGTATGGGTGACAAACAACCCTGTGGTTGGGTGTGTCGCGTTGTGGCTGCATGTGTCCGCCTGCACACCTTAATCCTAACAAAGCCAAATAGTTAATGTGGTTGGCTGGGGCAGCTTGTGGCGTTGTGTGGGGCAAGTCAGACTGAATCATAATCCGCGTGTCGGGGGTTCAAGTCCCTCCTCCGCTACCAAAACCCCATAACATATCAGTTAGAAACGTGAACTCAGCGTTGCTCTCACGTACCGCAAACATAGTTTGGGTGGCATTTTGGGTAACAGCAGACGAATTTTGTGTTCAAAAAGAACTGGGAATCGTCACGAAAAAGCGGGAAACGCCACACGCCGCAACCAGTCCCATTTCGCTCCAAGAGTTGAGATGCAGGCTCTCAGGGGCACCGGTGTAATCGCTGACTTACCCGCCGGTACCGAAGAAGTTGAGTAGACTTCTTAGTGATCAAGACGAAAGCAGCTTTGCACACACAGCCTTTCTTTCTCCATTTACAAATAATAACATTCATTTTATTGATTGTGTATGGATGGAAATGCATTTTCTCGCCGCACTTTCTTGTACAGCGCCGCTTGCCTTGGGATGCTTGGTACTCAATCCAGGATCGTGAGGGCCGAGTTGCAACTCGGCTCTTCAGCTCGGATTTCAACCGTATCAGACGGGTACCTGTCATTGCCACCGGAAATGGTCTTTGGGTCCATGCCGAAAGAAGAACTCGAGCAGCTTCTGAATCGCAATCGAGTGGGCACGACCAAGTACGAGCCAGAGTGCAACGTGGCGCTCTATCGTGATGGTAAAAACACGGTATTATTCGATGTCGGAGCTGGGCCGGATTTCATGCCCACGTCTGGCAAACTTATGGAAACTGTTGAAACAATCGGCCTGTCGCCCGAAGACGTTTCGCACGTGATTTTCACCCATGCGCACCCGGATCACATCTGGGGCATTTTGGATGACTTCGACGACCTGATTTTCCCCAACGCGACGCATCACTTTGGCCGTAAAGAGTGGGATTATTGGTGGAACCCTTCAACGGTAGATTCAATAGGAGAAGATCGCGCTGCGTTCGCTGTAGGCGCGAAGCGCCGGATGGCAGAAATTGAGGATCAGGTGGCGTTCTTTGACGACGGACAAGAGATCCTTCCAGGCATTGCCGCCCGTGCAAGCTTTGGGCACACACCCGGCCACATGGCGTTTGAAATCCGCAGCGGCAGTGAATCCGTGATGATTGTCGGCGATGCGTTGGGAAATCCACACGTAGCTTTTGAACGGCCTGATTGGCACAGTGGTACGGATCAGGATCCACAGACAGCTGCAGCAACTCGTAGTTTGCTGCTAGATGAGATTTCTCGCGAGCAAATGAAGATAATTGGCTTCCACCTGCCGAATGGTGGAATCGGCCGGGTCGAAAAAACTGGCTCTGCGTATAAGTTCATTGGAGAACCAACATGATACGAACGCTTGCGATTGCCTTGGCCTTGGCCGCACCAGCTTGGGCAAGCGAGGAAATTGCAGACCAATATCCGCAAAGCGTGCTGTATTCCAAACCGGTCGAGTATTTCCCTGGCGTCTATTCCGCCATTGGCGCAACCGCACCACCAACCTACGAAAACTCTGGTCACAACAACAATCTCAGCTTCATTGTAACCGGTGAAGGTGTAGTCGTCATAAACGGCGGTGCAGCCTATGTCCTTGCCGAAGCGCTTCACAAGGAAATTCAGGCCATCACGGATCAGCCTGTCAGACTTGTCTTCAACGAGAATGGCCAGGGGCACGCGATGCTTGGCAACGCTTACTGGTCAGAACTCGGCATTCCGATCATCGCACATTCAGAAGCAGCGGCTGAATTCGAGGAATATGGCCTGCAAATTCTGCAAGGAATGCAGCGATACAATCAGGACAAGGCAGACGGAACATTCCTGGCCGGCCCAACCGAGACATTCGATGATGAATACGTGGTTGAGATGGGTGAATTCCGGATTGAGGCAAAGTACCTCGGCCCTGCCCATAGTCCCGGCGATATCTCGATCTGGTTGCCGAACCAAAGCCTTGTCATTGCGGGAGACATGGCGTTTCACGAACGCATGCTGCCAATCTTTCAAGACACCTATACAGCGGATTGGCTTGAAACTTGGGACACCGAATTCGAAGCTTTAGATGCCACTTATGTGATACCGGGACACGGCCATCCTACGAACATGGATCAGGTGCGCCGCTATACACGCGACTACCTGATATATCTGCGCGGCAAGATTCAAGAGCATATGGATGCAGGAGGTGATCTGGCTGAGGCTTACTACGTCGATCAGTCACCTTACGCCAACCTGGACACGTTTGAAGAACTGGCCACGAAAAATGCAGGGCGCGTTTTCGAACAGATGGAATTCGAGTAGCTCAGGAATGTTGCGGAACAGGGATTAGCATCAATAATCTATGCGTGCTGATCGCCCCGACCCACATGAAAAATACGGCAACCCATGCGGTCAATGACAGGGCGGACCCTCCTGAAAGCCCGGCACCCACCGCGCAACCTCCCGCCAGCATGGCCCCAAACCCCATGAGAACAGCCCCTACGAGGTAGCGTTCCATCGGAGTTTCCGAGCCAAATCGTTCGATCCTCCACTCCCCTGCAGTCAAGGCTGAGCCTGCCGCACCAATTACTACGCCTGGGACAAGGCCGATACCGAAGGACAACACAACGTTTCGACTTGCAACCAACGCCATTAGTGTGTCCGTGGCCGGTCCGGTAAACGTGACTGAAGACACAGGCACGACTTCAAAAGATGCTTGCGCGATGGCAAATGTTATCAACCAGCCGAGCGCCACAGCCAGGCCAACTCCTGCGGCCGCTATGATCCTTATAGGCGCGACTTTCCGGTGGGACGCAAAGACAATGGCCGACACCAATCCCAACGCTGCAACGGCTGTATAAACCGTTGGCGAGAACCCAAGTATTTCTGAAAGATCACGCGGCGCGCCTCCTAGGACAGCCCAGATACCAGACAGCAACTCGCGGGCGGGACTAAGAACACCTGTGTAGGCGGCTTGAGCCACTAAGGTCAAAACCAACCCCGTAACCAGTGCGCGCAGATTACCGCAGGAGGCTAATACCAAAAGGCGAGATGCACATCCACGCGCCAGAACCATGCCTGCGCCGAACATCGCTCCACCAATTACCGCGCCGCTCAGGCTACCTGTCGACGCGATTGCACGTGTCTCGGAAAGGTCTAGCCACTCAAACGCGATAAGCACCTGCACCAAGGCTAGCGCAGTGGTGAAGGCGATCAGCCAAACGGCCAAGCGGGGACCTAACTCGCCTTCGGCGACTTCGACTGCCGACGCTCTTAAACAAAAGTGAGACTTCTGAGCCGTCACGCCAAACAAGATACCGACGAGCACTCCGGCAAATGCCAAGGCGCCAGAGTCTCCCAACAGATCGATGAGTCTCTCCATCAACAGAAACTCTCACTTCGTAGCGTGTGCATCCTTGTCTTCGGTCAAGTTGTCATTGCGCGACCATTGGCCTGCGCGCCAACTGGCATTGCGTCCACAACTCACCCAATGCAGATACCAGTCGATCCACGTCTTCAGTAGAATGCATCGGCGACGGTGTAATCCGTAGACGCTCCGTTCCCTTGGGAACGGTTGGATAGTTGATCGGCTGGATGTAAATTCCATAGTCACGCATCAGTACATCAGAGATGAAGCGACACTTAACCGGATCGCCGACCATGACCGGAATGATGTGACTTGGGTTCGGAGTATGGGGAATACTCAGTTCGTCCAGCCTGTCTCGAACTTCGCGCACTCGCTGCTGGTGCAGATATCGTTCCGCATTGCTTTGCTTCAGGTGCCGAACCGAGGCTGCCGCACCTGCGGCTACGGCCGGAGGCAATGCAGTGGTAAAGATAAACCCGCTGGCAAAGGACCGGACGAAGTCCACAAGCTCTTTCGACGCCGCGATGTATCCACCGACGACACCGAAGGCTTTGCCTAATGTCCCCTCGATAACGGTTAGGCGATCCATCAGGCCTTCACGTTCGGCGATGCCACCGCCGCGCGGTCCATAAAGCCCTACGGCGTGAACCTCATCCAAATAGGTCATCGCGCCATAGCGATCCGCCAGATCACAGATCTCGGCAACTGGCGCGATATCACCATCCATGGAATAGACGCTTTCGAACGCAATGAGCTTTGGTGCGTTGGCTGGTATGTCAGCAAGCTGCCTTTCAAGGTCTGCAATATCATTGTGCTTCCAGATCCGCTTTTGACAACGGCTGTGGCGAATTCCCTCAATCATCGAGGCATGGTTCAACTCGTCTGACAGTACGGTGATACCAGGAATGCGGGAGGCCAAAGTTCCCAAAGCCGCCCAGTTTGAAACGTAGCCGGACGTAAATAGCAATGCCGCCTCTTTGCAGTGCAAGTCGGCTAGTTCCTGTTCCAGCAAAACGTGCTCATGAGTGGTTCCAGAGATATTCCGCGTACCACCCGCCCCGGCACCACACTCATCAATCGCTTGGTGCATTGCTGCAAGAATGCAGGGGTGTTGACCCATGCCAAGATAATCATTTGAGCACCAGACAGTGACTTTTTCGGGACCGTCTTCTGCGTAATTGCGCGCGGTCGGGAATGCACCGCATTGCCTTCCGAGATCCGCAAAGACCCTATAGTTCCCTTCATCTTGAAGCTGGTCCAGTTGATCACGAAAAAACTGCTGATAGTTCATTTCAATTCCCTACGGCCTCTTCGACGATCTCGGATAACAGAGTCTGAACCTTTTGCATTGGCCCGTCAGGGTAGCCTCGATATCCCACCATCACGCCACTGTCGTCCTCGGCTACAAAAATCCCGTAGGGGCAGAATCCGATATTCATAGGGTCGGCTTCCATCACCTCGCGCGAGGTTTTTGCCGAGCAGAAAATGAAGATGTCTGCGGCCGCAAATATCTGCTTGTCACTGCCGACATCAGCGCCCGTACGATTTAACATGTCGCCTACGTGGCTTACATGGTCGATGACCAGTCCCTGTCCGACAATCGCGGACTCGACGGCGAAGGTTGCATCATCAAAACTGCCGTCAAATGGGGCGGTGATGATCTCCTCTGCAAACGCATGGCTCGCCAGAACAGTGGAAAAAGCGGCTACAGCGATAAAGTGTTTCATGATTTTAATCCTCCTCTTGAGCCGCATCTTCTCAGATTGCTCATCAAGGTCTTTGACACCAGTCAAAGCCCCTGAATACCTTAACCGAACATGTCTGAAGTGATACCAGCGTACCAACCCAGCGACTCTTCATAAGTTGCTTTTCTCAAGTCCGCATCTTCGCCGGTCTGGCTGATAAAGCCGTCCACTTTGGCAATCTTTTCGGGAGTCGCTTCGTAAGTTGCGCCAACCTTGACGCCATTATCGGTGTCGATGAGCGACCAGCAGGTGTTGGAGAACTTGGCCGGAAACACTTTGGACCCGGTCAACGCACCTCGCACGGCATTCGCACAGACTTTCGCCTGACTGTTGGCCGAGAAGCCGGATTTGGGCATGTCACCCTGTTGGCTGGCGTCACCAAGAACGTAGATATCCAGGTCGGCTTTGGAGGACATATCCGCGGCGTTCACGGGTGCCCAGTTGCCATCGGTCACCCCTGCCATTTCCGCAATGCGTCCGGCTTTCATCGCTGGGATCACGTTGCAGACATCGACCTTGGTTTCTTCGCCGTCGATAGTAACGGTCATTGCATCCGGGTTTACGGCGACATTGCCGCCGCCGAAATCTTCGCCGATCCAGTCAACCATTCCTTCATAGTGGTTGGCCCAACCCTCTTGGAACAATGACATCTTGGAAAACTTCGGTTTCGGGTCGGCAACGATGATCTTTGCTGTCGGGTTGTTCGCCTTCAGAACATGCGCAACCATTGAAACCCGCTCATACGGTCCGGGTGGGCAACGGTACGGGTTCGGTGGCGCGACCATTGCAAATGTACCGCCTTCGGGCATTGCCATGATCTGCGCCTTGAGAAGCTCGGTCTGAGATCCAGCCTTGTACGCATGCGGCATTTTATTTTGCGCCGAGACGTCCCAGCCCTCGACCGCACCATCAACAAAGTCGATACCCGGGCTCAGGATCAGCTTGTCATATGGAACGGACCCGCCACCTGCCAAGGACACAGTCTTGGCATCGCGATCCACCCCTGTGGCCCAATCATGCACCACGTTGATGCCGTAGTTCGCGGCAAGCGTGCCATAGCTGTGGGCAATGTCCGAAAGCTCCTGAAACCCTCCCAGATACAGGTTTGAGAAGAAACAGGTGTAATAGGTCCGCGACGGCTCGATCAACGTTACGTCGATCTCACCCCTGCTGTCTTTTGCGATGTAGCGCGCAGCAGTTGCACCGCCCGCACCGCCGCCGACAATTACCACGCGTGGTTTGCCTTGCGCCAACACCATCGGTGCCGATAACCCGGCTGCTACCACCCCGGCGGCTCCAAGAAATACTCGTCTATTTAGCGTCATCGCGATTCCTCCTCTTGGACACCGTCACTATGGATTATTGAAGTAGGCAGCCAATGCCGCGATCTCGTCATTGCTCAGCCGTCCGGCAATCATTCGCATGACCGGATGTGGCCGCTGTTTGTCTTTATATGCGTGCATGGCGACCACGAAGTCTTCGTCAGGCCAGTACACGATCGAGGGAATGCCCTCATCGCCTCCGTCGATCTGATGGCACGTTGTACATTCGCTGCTGAGATATGCGCCGTACTCCGGATCTCCTTGAATCGCCAAGATCGCGGGGTCGATAGAATGATCCGTGCCCTTCGCCGTCGGGTCCGCTTCTGGGATGTCCTGAGGATTGTCGGAAAAATCCCGCAAATAGGCGATCACGTTGGCGCGGTCTTCCGGGTCTTTCAGGCCACCAAAACTCATCCTGGTGCCTGACGCGAATGCACGTGGGTTTTCGATGTACGCAGACAGTGTGTCAGCGTGCCACTCCAGACCCGAGCTACCCGCGCGCGCAAGGCTTTTGGAATAGCTAAAGCCATCCAGACCAGCTGCCCTGCGCCCAAAAATCCCATTCAGATGCGGACCGATTTTGTTTTCGGCCCCCTTTCCAACCTGATGACAGCCTTTGCATTTGGCGAACACGGCTTTCCCTGCCTCAGCATCGCCAAGGTCTTCTGCAGCGTAGGTCGATGAAGCAGTAGCCCCAAAGAACGCGGCACAGACAAGCGCGTTCGACCAACGCATCGTCAACTTCCAAACGTCTTAAGATAGATGATCAAAGCTTCGATATCGTCCTGTTTTCTAAGACCTGCAAAAGACATCCTTGTGCCTTTCATGTATTCCTTGGGCTTCGTAAGAAAGGCAGTCATTTCTTCATCGGTCCAGACTAGTCCTGCCTCCGCAGACGCCTGCATCGCTTTGGAGTATTTGAAGCCCTCGACCGATCCAGCATTAGCTCCGATTACCCCGTTCAGAGCAGGCCCAGTGCTGTGCTTTGCACCTTCACCAATTTGATGGCAGGATTTACACTTCTTAAAGACTTTCTCTCCGGCAGCAGCCAGTTCTGTAACCTCGTCTGTCACTTCAGTTTCTTGAGCGGCCGGTATGGCTGCGGCCTCTTCATCAGGCTTTGGCGCTGCAGTTGGAATGAACGAGGGGCCTTCTGCCGAAAACGTCGGCAACTCATCCGGGCTGGCATTATTCATGACCGAGTTCGAACCACCCTCCGCGGGCGTTTCAACCAGAAAAACAGAACGCATAGTGACGGCGGTCTCTGCCTTGCAGTTCTCCATGCAAGGCTCTTTGCGCCATTCAGTGTATTCGGTCTCGGGTCGTACATCTACAACGAAACCGTCCATATTGTACATTTTGAACTCGGCGAAGTTTTCGTTGTTCAGCTCGAAATCGTCATCCACCAAATCATTGGAGTAGAGGATGTATGCGACAATTGCGTAGGTCTCATCCGCCGTCAGCGTGCCCGCTTCACCAAAGGGCATTGAGCGGGAAATGTAATCCCAGGCAGTCGACAAATGTGGCCAATATGACCCAACGGTTTTTACAGGATCTTCGTCTGCAAGCGTGTCAAACCCACCGGCCAGAACAGGCCAGTTAGCGGCACCTTCGGCAAATTCACCGTGGCACGACGCACAGCGGGCGACAAACACCTCTTCTCCGGTCCAGACGTCGCCTGAACCTACGGGTAGGCCACGCCCATCAGGCAAGACGTCAACGTCCCAGGCCGCAATCTCTTCCTTCAGTGCCGACCGCCCAAGCCCAAGGCTGCTCTCGCGGATGGGCGCGGTTGTGGTCAAGTTCGCACCATTGGCGACCCGTTCTGCCGCCGCAGCCTGGATTTCTTCGACTTTGATCTCCAGTTCGGCTGCTCGTTTGGATTCTGCTTCCGCATTCTCCTGGGCAACTGCTGCATGCGCCTCAACCTGCCCTATCCGGGTCTCCAATGTCTCAATCTTCGAGTGGCCGTAGTTCCGGTTCGCGAAAGACACAGCTACCGCAAGCACCAACGCCGTACCGCCAAATACGGGCAGGAAAACATGACTAAGAGACTTCAACATTCTCGGCGATCCCTTCTGCGCTCACGTACCAAGTCTGGATACAGTTGTTGTGGTAGACCGAGTTTTCTCCGCGCTTTTCACGCAACTGGTCTTTGGTTGGTTGCACATAACCGGTCTCGTCTATTGCCCGGGCCTGCAAGAGCATTGGCGCCCCGTCCCAGTTCGTATCGAGATAGAAACGTGTAAGAGCCTTGGTGTCGCCCTGCTTACCAAGACGCGCTGTCTCCCATGTGATCCCACCGTCCTTTGACACATCGACCCGTGTAATTTGTCCGTGGCCTGACCAGGCAAGCCCGGAAATGACCAGCGGACCCGGTCCGTGTTTGATCGGCATTTGCGGGCTGGGTGAGGTGATGACAGACTTAGCATCCATCACCCAAGTCCATTTCTGGGCCGTGCCATCGACGTAAACATCGGTGTATTTTGATGTTTCTTCGCGGCTTTCGACCGCCATATCGACAACCTCGATCCGGCGCAGCCACTTGACCCACATGTTGCCTTCCCAACCCGGCACCACGAGACGCACAGGGTACCCATGCTCCATCCGCAGCGCTTCGCCATTCGCCTTGAATGCAACCAACACGTCATCCAGCGCTTTTTCCATCGGGATAGAGCGGCCATTGGACGACGCATCTGCGCCCTCAACATAGACCCATTTGTCAGGTGAGATGTCGGCACCTGCTTCCTGCAACAGCGTGCGCAGCGGAACACCGGTGTATTCCATGTTGTGAATCATGCCATGAGTAAATTGGACGCCGTTGAGTTGCGCACCAGCCCACTCCATACCCGTGTTCGCCGCACATTCGCAGAAATACACGTGGTTTTCGCGCGGGAACCGCTCAATGTCTTCGTATGTAAAGACAAGCGGGCGATCAACCAGCCCGTTGATCATCAGGCGGTAGTCCTCCTTGCGCAGCTCGATCGCGCCTGAATGGTGACGCTCAAAGGCGCATCCCTGCGGAGTGATCGTACCATCGAGCGCGTGGATCGGCGTGAAGTTGATCGACGAAATCGGAGAGGCGGTCAACCATTCCACATTGCGGCGCACGACATGGGATTCAAAGCTGATCGGCATGCCATAAGGCGTCTCATCAACACCTGCACCCGTATAAGATGCCCAATCCTGAAGCTCTGTTATCAGTGGGTCGGGTGTTTCTGCCGCTGCCGCACCTGCAACGGATCCTGCGGCGACCGCGGCACTGCCTTTCAGGAAGGCCCGGCGGGACGGTTTGAACGCGTCATCCATATCTCTTAGGTCTCCATCGGTTTCTTAAGCGCCGATTACTTCGACACTGGTGTTCTCTTGCACCGTTACGGTGCCAAGGTTGCGAACATGGTTTTCGACGACATCCCAAATCGGCGGGCCCTCGGTGCCTTCGTTGACGCTGGCCCAACCGGCCACGACATAGGACTTGGCCGGGTCGATCGCCTCACCGGTTTTCAACAGCGTCATGTCGCTGATCCTCTGCCCCTGCGGCTTGGTTACGTCGATCCGATAACCCAGCCCGCCAACGCGGACCATGTCGCCACCCTGCTGGTAATAGGGGTCGGGATTGAACAGATTGTCGCCGACATCTTCCAGGATGACATGGATGAACTCCCCGGTCATTTCTGTGCGATAGGCGTTCGGATAGGACATCGAGGTGACGTTCCAAATATCCTCTCGCGTTATTTCTTGCCCCGGCAGGACTGACGGCCCCCAACGGACGCCGGGCGACATTGCGATATCTGCCTCACGCTCATTGATCAGAGCATCGCAGATCAGGTCATCCCAAGTGCCGTTGAAGTTGCCGCGGCGGTACAGCAACGAGTCTGTTTTGCCGATCACCTCGCTCAGCGCCGCCTCATAAGGCGCGCGCTGATCATTTATCAGAGCAGTGATCGCAGGATCTGGTGCAATAACATCAGAGAAAATCGGGATAAGCTTGTGCTTTAGCCCCATCATCTGCCCATCCCGCACGTCGAGATCCACACGGCTGACGAATTTGCCGTTCGATCCAGAGGCGATTATATGCGTTTTACCCACCAGAACCGGCTCGGGCAGTGCGTCATGGGTGTGGCCACTGAGGATAACGTCTATCCCCTGAACGCGACCCGCCATCTTCTTATCCACATCAAAGCCGTTATGGCTTAGGACGACAACGACATCGGCGCCGGCATCGCGAACTTCGTCCACCATTTCCTGCATGTTCTCATCCCGGATCCCGAACGAGTATTCGGGGAACATCCATCCCGGATTTGCAATCGGCATGTAAGGGAAGGCCTGTCCGATCACCGCAATCTTGGAACCGCCCCGATCAAAGAACTTGTAGGGTTTGAACATCTCTGCGGGCTCATCCCATTCCGCGTCAAAAATGTTCTGCCCCAAGGCGGCAAAAGGCAAACCTTCGACAATCTCATTGACACGATCACTGCCCAACGTGAACTCCCAATGGAAAGTCATCGCATCGGGTTTCAGCGCATTCATGACGTTGACCATGTCCTGACCGGCCGTCTGATAGCAGGTGTAAGAACCGTGCCAAGTATCACCCCCGTCAAGAAGCAACGCATCAGGACGGTCCGCTCGAATGGCGTTGATGACAGTTGAGACCCGATCCAAGCCACCCACCCGACCGTAGGTCTTGGCCAGTGACTCAAAATCGGTGTAGGTCAGCGCATAGGCCGACGGGCTTCCATCTTCTATCCCGTATGCCTTGCGGAACGCGGCGCCAGTAACATGCGGCATCTGTCCTCTTGCATCGCCAATACCAAGATTGACTTCGGGTTCACGGAAATAAATTGGTTTGAGTTGCGCGTGAATGTCGGTGACATGAATCAGGCTGATATTGCCAAAGGTCTCGAACTCTAGCAGTTGATCCTGCGTTAGACTTTGCTGCGCAGCAAGCTTGGCCCAGTTGCCAAACCCGGACGCTCCGAACAGAGCCGAGGCCGCCATTGAAACCTGCAAGAAGTCACGTCGAGAAATCATCTATCAGCTTTCCTTTTACACATATATATGTGTGAATGTTATATAAGTGAAAAACCCGCTCCGGGCATTGCCCAGGCGGGTCATTCGTTATTGACGTACAGCTGGGGTTTCGACTGAAAGCCCGTTGCCACGCGAAGCGACATAGAGCTCCAGTGCCCGGAACTCGTCCGACCCTTCGGCAAAGGTTTCAGCACGTGTATCGCGAATACAACCGCGGAACCGATTGTGGCGCGAGATCAGTTTGGCCTGCTTCAAACGATAGGTAGGGAATCCATTTATCATACCCTGGCTCAAGTGATCCGCTCGGATCATATTGCCCCAGTTTTCTTCATGACAGTTGGCACAGCTCAGTTCCAACTGACCGTAGCGGGTATAATAGATTTCCTTGCCCTCTTCCCAGAATGGCGCGGCATCACCATCAATAGCAACGTTCATGGGCATCCCGCGTGACTGCAGACCGATCAATGCGACCATACCCTGCATGTCACCACCAGACCATTTCCAGGCATCGGCCTCCATGCGATCGGTACGACACTTGTTGATCAGATCTTCCATAACCACCAGCTCGCCGCTTTCAGCATCGACCTTGGGCATGGACGCCTGCAATCCTTTGAAGCTTTCCACTCCATCATGGCACGAGGCACAACTTTCACCTGCAGCACCATCAACTGCCTCATAGAGGTCGGCTGCCTGATCGACGAAGATCATTGCCGGATTGTCAAAATCATCAATCTGCAGTGCCTGAGTTTCATCTGTGCGGAAATGCCAACCCGAATAGATCGTGTCCAAATTCTCCAGATGCGCCGCGGCCTCGGTGACCGAGGTCATATTCAGCTCGTCATTGATCACAAGATTATCTTCGTCCGGTCCAGCCATTGCTGCCATTGGGAAAGCCAGAACAGCCGCGATCGCCGTAAGTGCCTTGGTATTCATTACGTTCCTCCCTTGGTGGGCCAGCGCCAGAAATCACAACCAGCGCTAACCTTCCTTAGTGGTCGAGCCGTCAGGCGATCTCGATCGTTTTCTTCTCGTCGTAAACTGAGCCATCATCATCGTACCAGGTGAAGACAAACTCACCGGCCTCGGGCACGGTTGCTTCGAACTGGAAGTACGGATTTGTCGAAATCGCTGGCTCCATAGTCACATCAATCACCATTTCACCGTTAAACTCGCAGGTGAAACGGTTGATGATCGAGCGCGGGATGACGTTGCCTTCTTTATCCTTGCGCTGGCCGCTTTCCATCTTGTGGCTGATCAGTGTCTTGATCGTAACAGCTTCGCCAGCAGCGGCTGTCTTTGGAACCTTGACGCGGGGCTTTACACCGGATGCCATTGGTTAATCTCCTGTTCTTCAGGGCGCGTGGCGATTAACCGCCGCAACCGCCGATTGTCACTTTTACGGTCGCGGACGCTTTGGCAAAACTGCCATCTGCCATCTTCGCCACGGCAATGACATCCTGCGTTCCGGCAAGACGGATGCGGGTTGAAGCGGCTTGTTCAGCAGCCAGCGGGCCGAAATTGAACGTTGCCACACCCGGTTCGGGGTTGCCTGCGGCCACGATCAGAATTGCAGCTGCGCCCGGAGCACTGACTTCGATTGGTACGGTGTTTCCGTTTTCCGCGATTTCCGGTGCCGTCAGTGTAACACCGCCATCAGCCACATCTGCCCCGCCTGAAAATGCGGAGATCGCATCTTCAGCAGCTGCATTCGCTCGTAGCGGCATAATTGTCAGGAACGCGGCGCCCAGCCCAAGGGCCAGAGTCTCGCGGCGAGAGAGTTCCATTTTCAATCTCCTTTGAATCTTCGAAAAGCCACGCCAGAAGGCGAGATTATTCCTCTTTCAGTGTCGCTAGAAACGCGACCACGTCCTCAATTTCCTGTGCAGTCAGGATCGTCGTTAGAGGCGCCGTTGGCGCTTTGCCCGTATAGGCATCGCCTGGCCGGATATAACCGTCATCCTTGTAGAACGCCGGCATTACCGTGCCTTCGAACGTCATTTTTGCGTTTGCGACTAAACCGCGAAGCTCTGCTTCGGTCCAACGATCACCGGCGCCATCCAGCATCGGGCCAACCTCACCATGGAACGGAATGTCCGCCAAAGCTGAGACCGCGTGGCATGCCACGCAATTACCTTTGGACTTGTCGCCAACGATGAGTGCACCGTTTGCCGCGTCCCCATTAACATCGGTCAGAGAGACCTCGATTGCACCATAGTCGTCATAGGGTACGTCTTTCGGACTTGTCTCTTCGGCAAATGCGGCAACGCCCATCATAGCGGATGCCAGTGTTAAGAGTCTCAGCTTCATGATCCCTCCCATTTGCTACCGCGCCTGTGGCGCTTTGCGACCCAAAGACTTTGTGCACCGTAGTCGACGAACATGGTTTATCGCAACATCAAATTCATCATAATGAATTTTTTTATCTGTAACGCCCAATCTCACTCCTGCGAAATATTGTTTCGCTCCTGAATGCGCCGCGCGTGATACCTTTGGAAATCTTCGCCATTATCAAGTTCATATCGCTTCTGATCGACCCAGGTGAAAAGGTCTAAGGTTGTTCCCTTGGAGAATGCTCCCGGCATTACAGCAACGGCAGCATCGATGGCTGAGGCAGCCTCGGGCACCTCTTCCGGCAGAAAAACAAGCGTTGGGGTAAACAGAATCCCCCATTTGCGCATCAGCGCTCTCTGCTCACTCTCTTCTCCGTCAAAATCTGTGGCCGTGGTGCTTCCATGCAAATCCAGCTGGACGACAAAAAAGTTCTCTTCGATAAACGCCGCCAGGTCGGGCTGTGGGAAAACCTCTTCGTGCATCTTTTTACAGTAGATGCAGCCCCGTTGTTCAATGAACAAAACCAACCGCTTACCTTCACCTGACGCCTCTTCAAGATCCTCGCGAAGATCTTTGAACGTGTCACGCATCCACGGTGTTTTATGCAATCCATCGTCGCCCAGATCAGCAGCAGAGACTGCAGCCCCTATCATGCATGCGATCAAAACTGACAAAGTGCGTTTCATGTCTTCCTCCCGGATTAACCTATGGCCGCAAGCCAGGGCATATAGTCCAGCATCCATTGTGCGATGTGATTGATCGAGTTGGTTGCGATCAGGACCCCGAACAGGATCAACAGCCCCCCCATTGCCATTTCGATCTGCGGCAAGTGCTTCCTGAACCGCGCCATCCATTGCATGAAGGGGCGAACCAAAAAGGCCGCCAGAACAAACGGTGCAGTCATTCCAACCCCGTAAACGAACAGAAGCCCCGCGCCCCGCCAAGCCGTTTCGGTTCCGGCCGCTGTAAACAGGATTGCAGCGAGCACCGGCCCAACACAGGGCGTCCAGCCAAAAGCAAATGCCAATCCAAGTACATATGCCCCAGTGAGGCTCACGTTTGATGTCTCGCCAATATCTGCACGTAACTGCCGATACAGGAACCCGATGCGAATTAACCCCAGGAAATGCAGGCCCATCGCTATGATGATGGCTGCAGCAATCCAACGCAGAATATCGAAGTATTCTCGTACCAGCTGACCAAATATCGAAGCCGTGGCCCCGAGAGCCATAAAGATGGTTATGATTCCAGCCGCAAATGCGATTGCAGCAAGCGTTGCCCGGCGGCGAACTTCGCCGGAAATGGCGGATGTCGCTGTAATCTGCTCCATACCGACCCCCGCCAGATAACTGAGGTAAAACGGCACAATTGGCAGGATGCAAGGCGACAGAAAGGACAAAAGTCCGGCGACCAAAGCTCCTGCAAAAGTAATGTCGAGCATGGTCAAACCTGTCCTGGCGCGCTATCATTCACACATTCAAAATTATAAAGATATGTCACTGCGGTCAATCGGAGCTTTGGATGCGCCACCTAATCCTACGTTTGCTTGCGATCACGTTGCTTGTTTTTCCCGTGGCTTTACGGGCCGAAATGACGCTTCTGATGGCAGAAGAAGATGGGTGCATGTGGTGCGCCCGCTGGGACTCCGAAATTTCAGAAATCTACCCTAAGACACCTGAAGGAAATGCCGCACCGCTTCGGCGTGTCGATATCCACGCAGCCATGCCTGACGACATCACATTGGAACGGCCTCTCTACTACACACCAACCTTTGTTCTGTTGGACAATGGCCGAGAGGTCGGACGAATCGAAGGCTATCCCGGTGAAGATTTTTTCTGGGGTGTGTTGGGCGTTTTACTGCGTGACGCTGGGATACTAATTGAGACCTCTGGATAAACTGCGGTATATTACATAAACTGTTTTGAATGCGTGAAGCCATGAAAGCGAGGCGATCTTGTTGGACAAATCTTCGAACCTGCCTGTGTTCTCCAAGGACATGTGCGCCGAAGACATGGACAGAATGATGGAGAATGCTCAGACCGCGTCAAATTTCCTCAAGGCAATCAGCCATGAGGGGCGCCTGATGATTTTATGTTATCTGTCGTCAGGGGAAAAATCGGTCACGCAGATGGAGGAAATGCTCTCAGCGCGTCAAGCCGCGGTATCTCAACAACTCTCCCGCTTGCGCTTCGAGGGCTTGGTGAAGACACGACGCGAGGGGAAAACGATCTACTACAGATTGGCTGATGATCGTTCGACCCAAATCCTGGAAGTCGTTTACGACCTTTTCTGCAGGGAGAAGTAGAAGCCGGTCAGAAAGCCGCCAGCTTTGGGAGGAGACTGGCAATGCTCGAAGCATTGGGAGACACAAATACCGTTGCTCTGATCGGTTTGATTGGTGGCATCGTATTGGGATTGGCCGCACGCATCGGCCGTTTTTGCACGTTGGGTGCAATCGAAGACTACCTTTACGCAGATGATGACCGGCGGCTGCGCATGTGGGCAATGGCAATCGGTGTTGCGATTGTCGGCAGCCACACCGCTATGGCGTTGGGGGGACTTGACCCTGTCGGAACAAGGTATCTTGCGCAGACCTGGAACCCCCTCGGTTCGATCGTGGGGGGCCTCATGTTCGGGTACGGAATGGCCATCTGCGGTAACTGCGGCTATGGTGCGCTGGCAAGGCTGGGAGGTGGTGACCTTCGATCATTCGTTATTGTTTTGATCATGGGTCTTTCCGCTTATGTCGTAATGTCCGGACCCCTCGCCTATCTGCGGGTATGGATATTTCCAGAGGAAATGGATCTCAATGGCCCCCAGAGCATTAGCTTTCTTGCCGAACGGTTGACCTCTATTCCAGCTTGGCTCATTGGCTCTGTTATCGGTGTGGCTTTGGTGTTTTTTGCTTTGGCAAGCCATCGCTTCCGCCGCGCTCCGGCACAGGTGTTTTGGGGGTCTGTAGTTGGACTGGCAATCGTTTCGGGCTGGCTTGGCACGAATTGGGTTGCAACACATGGTTTCGATGGTGAGCCGGTGCAAACCCATACCTTCGCGGCACCCCTGGGTGACACAATATTCTACCTTATGACTGCGTCCGGAAACACTTTGTCCTTTGCGGTCGGATCAGTCTCCGGCGTTCTCATTGGCGCGTTTCTGGGGTCGTGGTCTAAGGGCCATTTCCGATGGGAAGCATGCGAAGATCCACGTGAACTCAAGCGGCAAATGCTGGGCGCTGCGATTATGGGTCCAGGTGCGATCATCGCGGTTGGTTGCAGCGTCGGTCAAGGCATATCTGCATTCTCACTTCTGGCCTACAGCGCGCCCGTAACATTCGCTGCAATCTTTGCAGGCGCAGCACTTGGATTGAGACAGCTTGTGTCTGGATTGTCCTTCATAACTGAGCGTTGAGTTCACAGTTCAAATCAGCGGGAATCCGGGTTTGCACCGGTGCAGCTGATGCCCTGCACCAAGACCTAAAGAAACCCGGTTAATTTGTGATGGTGCTGGCGACTCTGCCATCACAAAAGCAAGCCAAAACGCTCTCTTTCCGACTTTGTCCTCGATCTCGCTTCTAAGGACATACCAAGGCTTATCGAGCCCTTGCTTCAGCCTGTTCTCTGCGCCCTCAGAAGGTCGGGACAAACGCGCAAACGAAAAATGTGTTATGATGGCCCCTTAGAAAAGGGGGCTACTATGTACAATCCCGTATCATCTATCTCAAAATTTCGGATCGGCTTGTCGGCATTGAACATCGCCGAACAGAAGTCAATTTTTGACTGCCTTCCCGCCGCTGTTCAGGCGGCAGTGTGGCAAGACCGGCTTAGTGAAGGCATTGCGGCACTGTCTGACAAGTCTCAGTGCCGGTTACTTTCCGAGCTACAGGATTTACTCAATCCTGACTGCTACTCCGAAGACAAAGCGAACCATACGGCCACTTCTCGTCTTGAGGAGTTGTCGCCTGTGATCGAGAAGGTTTTTCCAGATCACTCGGTGTTTCATAAATATACGCAGCAACTCGGCGACAATGCTTGCGAAAGCCCGATTATCGAAATTGCCAAAGGCGCGCCGCCTACGTGCACATGTTCGTCTTCGAGATCCTGTATGTGGTGGCACAATGATTGTGGGGCAATGCAGGAATGTCTTGCCGGTGGGTGCAAGAAGACTAACGTTGGATGTGGGGTCCTGTGGCTTCAGACATGCGATGGCCTTTGCACTGGGAACTGGTGCTGAAGAACGCAGGAAAGCTCTACCTATTCCGGCAGCAAAGCCTTTGCTTTCTTTGCCGAATTACAGGCCTGTGTTGAGGTCTAAATCAGGCGCGTCGCGCGTCACGGTGTGACGATCAACCTTCCCGGATTTGTCGATCTGAACAATCAGAGACTCAGCACGTTGAAAGCGGTCAAAATAAGGAAAGTTGACGTGGTCCAGATGCGTCATGTCCTGGCATTGCATCTGATAGTCTGCCCTGAATTCGGTATGCACATTTGATCCGTTGTCTACGACCGGTCCCAACCCTTCACCAGACAGCGTGACATTGGCCGAGACAGTGAAACACCCCGCCTCTTCAGGCAAACTGAACAGATCAAGGGGGTTGGACAATTCAGAAATGGCTCCGGCGACCGAGGCCTGATCGCCTTCGGTTTCCGCTGGGCCTTCGAACCCCAGGACGTCAAGACCAGGAACCACAAGGGAAATTGAAATCCCGGCTTCCGAAAAGGAAACCGCCAATCGTCCCTGCCCATGCTCGTGCTGATTTGCAACCTGGGACTGAGGCAACGCGTTTACCGGGAAAAGCGTTAATACAAACACTAAGAACTTCATGACCATGGAACCATCTGAAAAGAATCAACTAAGCGACTCTAAACTGAAAAAACATTCGCGCAATCGCGTCACGATACACCAAAGCCCACTAGAATTGGGTAGGAATGAGCTATTTTCGCTCACAATTTACCTGACTATAAAACTCAGGTTGACTTAGTTGACTATTTCTATCAGTTATTTGGTCGAGCGTCGCATCGCGCGAACCCATTGTTATCTGACAAGAAAGACTACCCCCCAATGAATACCCCCCTGATCCTGACAAGCGCCGTGGCTCTGATGACCGCCACATCTGCTTTTGCAACCGAGACCCCCTCGAAAGTAGATGTTCTGAATACCTACGCCAATATCGCCGAGGCGAAGTACGATGACAGCCTGATTGCAGCCAAATCGCTGCAGCGCGCCGTGACCGCGCTGATTTCCGAACCAAACGACGCAACACTGAATGCCGCCCGTTCCGCTTGGATTGCGGCCCGCGTCCCTTATCAGCAGACCGAGGTTTATCGGTTCGGAAATGCGATCGTTGATGATTGGGAAGGTAAAGTGAACGCATGGCCCTTGGATGAGGGCTTGATCGACTATGTAGACACCACCTACGGCGGCCCGAGCGACGAGAATGAGTTCGCCGCATTGAACGTCATCGCCAACCCAAGCTTTGAACTTTCAGGCGAACCAATCGATGCCAACGACATCACTCCGGAACTGCTGTCTGGCACCTTGCACGAAGCAGACGGGATCGAGGCCAACGTCGCCACTGGTTACCACGCGATTGAGTTCCTGTTGTGGGGCCAGGACCTGAACGGCCACGGTGAAGGCGCGGGTAGCCGTCCATGGACGGACTATGCCCAAGGTGATGCCTGCACCGGCGGCAACTGTGACCGCCGCGCCCAGTACCTTGAGGCCGTGACTGAACTGCTGGTCACCGATTTGGAATGGATGGCGACCCAGTGGCAGGACGGAGGCGCGGCCCGAACCTCCCTGACCGAAAATGAAAGCGCAGGAATAAGCGCGATCCTCACCGGAATGGGCTCGCTGTCCTATGGTGAGCAGGCCGGTGAGCGGATGCGTCTTGGCTTGATGTTGAACGATCCCGAGGAAGAGCATGACTGCTTCTCGGACAACACGCATAACAGCCACTACTATGATGGTCTTGGCATTCAGAACGTCTATTTGGGCAGCTATACCCGCATCGACGGAACTCCTGTCAGCGGCGCATCGCTTTCGGACTTGGTGATTGCCTCCGACCCATCTCTTGACGCCGAGATGAAGCTGAAGCTGGCCAACACAATGCAGGCGCTGGGTCGGATCAAATCCACAGCCGAGGCCGGGTTCGCCTATGACCAGATGCTGGAACGCGGCAACGAAGGTGGCGAAGTTTTGATCATGGGCGGTGTGAACGGGCTGGTGGACCAGACCAAGACAATCGAGCGGATCGTCACCATTCTGGACGTCGATCAGATTGAGTTCGAAGGATCTGAAAGCCTGGATAATCCGACAGCTGTTTTCCAGTAAACCTAGCGGTTCGGGGGCGGAGGATTATCCCGCCCCCAACTCATTTTCGGCTAACTGACAGTATGCCGCAGGACACGCACTTAATAACTGACTAATATAGTCGGAATACAAACCAGAGCGCCACCTCCATGATCGTCTGCCATTGCACCAAGATCACAGACACCGAGATTCATGCCGCCATTGACTGGATGCGCGTTTCCGACCCTAGGGCAGTCATAACCCCTGGCAAGATCTATCATGCCCTTGGAAAATCAGCGGATTGTGGCGGATGCATGCCGCTTTTCCTAGACACCATGCGCGCCAGCGATAATCTGGAAGTCCCCATGCAGCTTTGTGCATTACGCACCAAGGCATCACAGGAGAGTGTAGATGAAGGGCGATCCCAAAGTCATAGAATACCTCAACAAATCTCTGCGGCATGAATTGACGGCAGTCAGCCAGTATTGGCTGCATTACCGTCTGCAAGAGGATTGGGGCCTGACCCACATGGCAAAGAAAAGCCGTGAGGAAAGCATCGAAGAGATGGGTCATGCCGACAAGCTGATCGAGCGCATAATCTTTCTGGAAGGTCACCCCAACCTGCAGAAACTGGACCCGCTTCGGATTGGACAGACCCCGAAGGAAACTCTGGAATGTGATTTGGCTGCCGAGAATGATGCGCGTGCCCTGTACGTTGAGGCCCGTGAATATTGTCGAGAGGCGGGTGACTACGTGACTATGTCTCTGTTCGAGAACCTGATCAGTGACGAAGAAGGCCATATCGACTTCCTCGAAACACAGCTTGATTTGTACGAAAGGATTGGCGAAGCCAATTATGCGCAACTTAACGCATCGAAAATGGACGAAGGCGAGTAAGGTCTCGCTTGTAGCGGTGGCTGCGATTGCAGCCACCCCGATCCTGTCCGCTGAACTGCAGGATCTGCATCTCAACTTCCAACCCAGAACCGAAGATGAAAAGGCCCGGATCGCGGATGTGATCGCCGCGCCCACGGATTTCGACGCCGCGCAACGGTTCGAGGACCTGCCCGCCGGTGCTGCAACCGTAAGGGCACGTCAGGACGCAGATGCATTTTCGCAACCTTCGGGCAATCTGAAATTCGAACAGGAACTGGATTTCAAGGTCGGCAACGGGCTGTTCAAGAAAATCTGGGTGTCTTCGCCTTCCTCGACCCTGGCCTCGGACGGTTTGGGGCCATTGTACAACGCGCGCTCTTGCCAACGATGTCACATTAAGGACGGGCGCGGCCACACACCAAATGGGCCCGATGACGGGGCCGTTTCGATGTTCCTTCGGGTCTCAATCCCCGGTGGCGGCGCAATCGATGAAATCGCGGACTACATCGCCACTCAGCCCGAACCCAATTACGGCGGGCAGATGCAGGATCTGGCCCTCGCGGGCCACCCCGCCGAGTACCGGCTGGACATCACCTATGAAGACCTTCCTGTCGCGCTATCAGACGGCGAAACGGTCATTCTCCGCAGCCCGACCTATACCGCGGCGGATCTTGGATATGGCCCGCTGCACCCCGAGGCGATGCTGAGCCCGCGCGTGGCTCCGCAGATGATCGGCCTGGGATTGCTTGAGGCAATTCCCGTGCAGGACCTGCTGGCCCAGGCCGACGCGGATGACGCGGATGGCGATGGTATTTCCGGCCGCCCCAACATCGTTTGGTCAACCGAATATGGTGAACCGATGATGGGCCGGTTCGGACACAAAGCCGGGATGCCCACGATAATGGAGCAGTCTGCTGCAGCTTTTGCAGGGGATATCGGCATCTCAAGCCCGCTTTACCCTGCTGGCTATGGGGAGTGTACGGAATTGCAGGTGGATTGCGTTGGCGCCCCCCATGGGGACAACGATGACCGTGTGTTTGAAATCGACCAACTGGGCATGGACCTCGTTGCGTTTTACAGCCGCAATCTGGGCGTACCCGCGCGGCGCGATATCGGTGACCCGCAGGTCCTGCACGGCAAGCAGGTATTCTTCGATACCGGCTGCGCCTCGTGCCACACGCCATCCTATGTCACCCACCGGATGGACGACCGGCCCGAGCACAGTTTTCAGCTGATCTGGCCCTATACGGATCTTCTGCTGCATGACATGGGCGATGGTCTGGCCGACAACCGACCCGAAGCACGCGCAACAGGCCGGGAATGGCGCACACCCCCGCTTTGGGGGATCGGCCTGACCGGGCAGGTCTCTGGCCACACACAATTTCTGCATGACGGGCGGGCGCAGTCGCTGTTGGAAGCTATTTTGTGGCACGGCGGAGAGGCACAATCGGCGCGCGACACCGTTGTGTCTATGCCAAAACCTGACCGCGACGCTTTGATCCGCTTTCTGGAGAGCCTCTGATGCGTGCCCTCGGCCTGGCCATTGCCCTTATTCTGCCCCTGTCAGCCTTGGCGCAAAATCCCAGCCAGATCCTGACAGATGTTGTTGAAGGGCACATTCTTCCCGGATACGCACAGCTATCTGACGCAACAGCTGCGCTGGATGCGGCCGCGCAGGCGGATTGCACAGCCGCTTCACTGAACCTTCGTGCAGCCTATCACCTGGCATTCGACCGCTGGGTCACGGTAAGCCACTTGCGCTTTGGCCCCTCCGAGGTCGATGACCGCGCATTTGCGATGGCATTCTGGCCAGACACAAAAGGGTTTACACCCAAAACCCTATCCGGCCTGATTGCCACCCAAGACGCGGTGGTTGAAACCCCCGAGGCTTATGCCGAGGCTTCGATCGCGGGACGCGGGTTTCTTGCACTTGAAATGATGCTATTCGACCCAGCCCTCGCGGATCAGGGCGACAGGGCCTATCGATGCGCTTTGATCCGGGCGATTGCTGCAGATATAAACCGCAATGCCAAGGCGATGGATCACGACTGGCGACCTTTCTCTGCCAACCTGACCATGCCCGGCGGAGACAGTCCTTACCGGTCTGCTGATGAGGCCATGCAGGAACTTTACAAAGCTCTGATCACCGGATTGGAATTCACTGCCGAAACACGCCTTGGACGCCCCATGGGCACCCTAGAGCGCCCCCGTCCCAATCGGGCCGAAGCGCGCAGGTCTGAACGGTCACTACGCCAGGTCGAACTGTCATTGATCACGCTGCGCGATCTGGCCACCGGGCTGTCCGCAGATCATCCGCAGATTGCCGCTGATTTGGATAATGCGTTCGACAAGGCTATCATCCGCACGCGTGAGTTAGACGACCCTACACTGGCCGGTGTCTCGACACCTTCGGGTCGGATACGGGTCGAAGCCTTGCAGCAGATGATTAACGACATCCGCACGATTGCAGCAACCGAGCTGGGCCCGACCTTGGGTATCAGTGCCGGATTCAATTCGCTGGACGGGGACTAAGCCATGACAAGCCGTCGACAATTCCTTGCGGGCCTGGCTGCAGCCAGCCTTGCCCCGACACAAGGTTGGTCGACTGTCGGCGCGCCGGATTTCCTGGCGGCGGCGCTGTTTCCGGACGGCACCTATCGGCTGGCGGGCCTGAGTTCTGAAGGCGGTATCTTATTCTCTCTCCCCCTGCCGGCGCGCGGCCATGCCGCTGCGGCGCATCCCTTGCGCGCGCAAGCCGTGGCTTTCGCCCGCCGCCCTGGCACCTTTGGCGTGGTGATCGATTGCAAGAGCGGAACCCAAACCGCACGGATGGATGCTCCCAAAGGCCGCCATTTCTATGGCCATGGCGTGTTTTCCCGGGATGGAACCCATCTGTTCACCACCGAAAACGACTATGAGGCCGGTGAGGGTGTGATTGGCGTCTGGGACTCGGAGGACTACACGCGGTTGGGCGAGTTTTCTTCGGGCGGAGTCGGGCCGCATGATATGCGGATCATGCCGGATGGGGAAACTCTGATCATCGCAAATGGCGGCATTGAAACACATCCTGAAATGGGCCGAACCAAGCTGAATCTGCCCATCATGCAACCGCGCCTAAGTTATCTGAGTCTGTCAGGCTCGGTCCTGGAACAGATAGAGCTGCCCCGGACACTGCATAAAAATTCGATCCGGCACCTTGCCGTTCGATCCGACGGTCTGGTTGGGTTTGCAATGCAATGGCAGGGCAACAGGTTAACCCAACCGCCTTTGCTGGGACTGCACAAAAGAGGCGAGGCTCCGCGCCTGCTTGCAGCCCCGGAATCGGTGCAAAGTGCCTTGCAGGGTTACGCTGGCAGCATTGCTTTTGCCGGGGACGGCAAAACCATCGCCATCACCTGCCCTCGCGGCAACAATTTGCTCCGGTTCGACAGCTTGACCGGTCGACTTAACGACACGACCCCGCTTGAGGATGTCTGCGGCCTGGGTGCCGGGCCTTCCGGTTTTGTCTTCACCACAGGCACCGGGCTGGTCGGAGCGCTTACTGCCAAGGCCCGCATTTCCGCCCGGCCGGATTGTCAGTGGGATAACCATCTGGTTCCCGTTGGTCTGCCTGTATAAATTCGGAAATACCCGTCACATAGATTACACTTGGACGAATCGAATTGCTGCCGTATTGGCGGGCGCGAAGCAGGCACCCTAGGTTAAGGACAGACTTGATTGAAACAGACGCCCGACGCACCGCATTCCATCTACGGGGTTGAGAAATGGGGCAAAGACCTCATCGAGGTGACGGAAGACGGCGAAATCGGTCTGCGCAATCCCCTTGCACCAGAGACTGCTGCTATCAGCCTGCCCGGTATTCTGCGTGATCTGGACGATCGCGGCATCAAGGCTCCGATGATCCTGCGCGTCAGCTCCTATCTGGAGCACGAGATTGTCCATATTAACGAAAGCTTTGCAGAGGCGATTGCCCGGGTTGGGTACAAAAGCAGCTATCGCGGTGTCTTTCCGATCAAGGTCAACCAACAGGCTCAGGTGGTCGACCGGATCGTCGAGTTTGGGAAGAAGTACAATTATGGCCTTGAGGCTGGCTCGAAACCGGAACTTGTGGTCGCGCTTGCCCATCGTCTGGCCAATGAGGCGCTGATCGTCTGCAACGGCGTCAAGGATGCCGAGTTTATCCAGCTGGCCATCCTCAGCCGCAAAATCGGGTTCAATACGGTGATCGTGCTGGAAAGCCCGAAAGAGGCCGACACGGTGATCGAAGTCTATAACCAACTGGGCATCGAACCGCTGATCGGCGTGCGGGTTAAACTGACCAACCAGATCAGCGGAAAATGGGAAGAAAGCTCGGGCGACCGTTCCGCCTTTGGCATGAACACCGATCAACTGGTCGCCACGGTGGACAAGCTGAAGGCCGCCGGATTGCTGCACTGCCTGAAGCTGCAGCACTCGCATCTTGGATCGCAGGTGCAGGACGTCAATGACGTGCGCCGCGCCGTGGGTGAGGCCTGCCGATACTATACCGAACTGACCCGCGAAGGCGTACCGCTGACCCATCTGGACCTGGGTGGCGGCATGGGCGTAGATTACACGGGCGAAAAGAAAGCCGCCGAAAACTCGATCAACTACACGGTAGAAGAATACTGCGCCAACGTGGTCGAAACCGTGGCCTATGCCATGGATGAAGCCGAGGTCAAGCACCCCACATTGGTCACCGAAAGCGGGCGCGCTATCGTTGCGACCTCATCCATGCTGGTGTTCAACGTGCTGGAAAGCACGCTTTATGACGCGCCAGACGGCCCTGAGGTCGAGGCGGATGATCATCACTTAGTCTCGGACCTTGCCGCCGTGCACGGATACCTCTCCAGCGACCGCCTTCAGGAATGCTGGAACGACGCCACTTTTTATCGCAACGAGCTGCGCGCCCTGTTCCGCCGCGGATATATCGACCTGCGCCAGATGGCGCGTGCCGAACGCATTTATCTGTCATTGATGGCCCGCCTCAAGGCGTTGGCTGCCAGTGATGAGCTCGACACGGATGTCGACGAACAGTTGGAAAAAGTGGCTGATATCTATCACTGCAACTTCTCACTGTTCCAATCGCTGCCCGACGTCTGGGCCATTGACCAGCTACACCCGATCGTGCCGCTGCAGGGTCTGAACGAAACGCCCGACCGCCGCGCGGTGCTGTCCGATATCACTTGCGACAGCGACGGCAAGATCGACCGGTTTATTCTGGCCGACGGTGTCTCGCCCAGCCTGCCAGTGCATTCCCTGCCCGAGAATGACGAATACTTCATGGGCGTCTTCTTTGTTGGTGCTTATCAGGAAACGCTGGGCGATCTGCACAACCTGTTCGGCGACACCAACGTGGTTACCATCGACCTGCGCTCCGATGGCGGTTTCGATCTGCTGCACGAGCAAGAGGGCGACACCATTGGTCAGGTCCTGTCCTATGTCGAGTTTGATCCGGCCGACTGTGTCGCCGCCTTCCGCAAAATGGTGGACGAGGCGATCTCGACCGGTACTCTGCTGGCCAAAGACCGCAAAACCCTGATGAGCGCATATCGCGACTCGATCAATGGCTACACCTATTACGAATAACCCCCGAGAGGAGATGACCCCATGGGAACTTTGAGTGGCAAAACGCTGGTTGTCGGCGCGGGCGGCGTCTCTCACGCTGCGGTGCACAAGATGGCGATGAATTCGGACATCTTCACTGAAATCACGCTGGCCAGCCGCACCAAGTCGAAATGCGACGCCATTGCCAAGGCCGTGAAAGAGCGTGTGGGCGTTGATATCGCTACTGCGGAGCTGGACGCTTATAAGGTCGCGGACACGGTCAAACTGATCAAGGACACCGGTGCCGAGGTCCTCGTGAACCTGGCCCTGCCCTATCAGGACCTCGTGCTGATGGACGCGTGCCTTGCGGCGGGCATCCACTACATCGACACCGCGAATTACGAGCCCGAGGACGAAGCCAAGTTCGAGTATCACTGGCAATGGGCCTATCAGGATCGGTTCAAACAGGCAGGACTGACCGCCATCCTCGGTTCGGGCTTTGATCCGGGCGTGACGTCTGTCTTTGCGACGTGGTTAAAGAAACACAAGTTGGATACGATCCGCCAGATCGACGTGCTGGACGCCAATGGTGGCAGCAACGATCAGGAATTCGCCACCAACTTCAACCCCGAGATCAACCTGCGCGAAGTGTTGGCCGAAGTGCGCCATTGGGAAGCTGGCGAATGGAAACACTCCCCCGCCATGACCCATAAGGTCGAGTTCGATTTCCCCGCCATCGGCCCCAAAAACATGTACCTGATGTATCACGAGGAGCTGGAGAGCCTCTCCACCCACTTCCCCGAAATCGAGCGCGCCCGCTTCTGGATGACCTTCGGCGACGCCTATATCACCCATGCCAAAGTGCTGGAAAATGTTGGCATGACCCGCATCGACCCGGTAATGCATGACGGCAAGGAAATCATCCCGATCCAGTTCCTGAAAACCCTGCTGCCTGATCCCGGCGATCTGGGTGCGGAAACCAAGGGCAAGGCCTGCATTGGCGACATCGCTACAGGTCAGGCCAAGGATGGCTCGGGCGAGAAGACCTATTACATCTACAACATCTGTGACCACGAGGAATGCTACGCCGAGGTCGGCAGCCAGGCCGTCAGCTACACCACCGGTGTCCCCGCCATGATCGGTGCCGCGCAGGTGCTCAAAGGCAACTGGACGCAGCCAGGTGTGTGGAACATGGAACAGCTCGACCCGGATGATTTCATGGACATGCTAAACGCCCATGGCTTGCCATGGCAGGTTCACGAACTGGATGGTCCGGTCGAATTCTAAAGCTTAACCGTCATCATATTAAAGAGGGAGCGAATAGAAGCAATGTCGTCAGATCAGCAAATGGCAATTCTGATCGGGTCGATGTTCGGAACCTATGCGCTCCTTCTTATTTTATCGAAGCGGTACAGGACAGACACGGTCAAAATGTTCCGCTTGGAAAAGTCCAGCATTCTTGTGGCAGTAGAAAATCCTGTCGCTACCACTGCTCATATCCTGTCATTCATTATACCACTTTGGATGATGGGCCTCATCTGAAACTGCGTCGAACTTTAAGGGGCCGCAGTTAGAATGAAAGGGACTGGATTATCATGGCAGAAATGATGACCACACAAGCCGGGGATGCTGGAGCCTTCCGCAATTTCGACCTCAACCGCGTGCCAACGCCTTGCTTTGTGGTCGACGAAAAAGCAGTTGAGCAAAATCTGGCTATCTTGTCCGACGTCGGCAGTCAGTCAGGTGCGCAAGTGCTGAGTGCGCTCAAAGCGTTTTCGATGTTCTCGCTTGCGCCGCTGGTCCGCCAACATCTTGACGGCACCTGCGCCAGCGGTATCTATGAGGCGCGTTTAGGCCGCGAAGAATATGGCGGCGAAGTCGCCACCTTCTGCGCGGGCTACAAGGAAGCGGACATGGATGAAATCCTGTCGCTGTCCAACCATGTCATCTTTAATTCTATAGCTCAAAAGGATCGGTTCCTGGCCAAAGCCCAAGCAGCAGGTGTGCAGGTCGGTTTGCGCATCAACCCGGAACATTCCGAGGGCGAGATTGCAAAATACGACCCCTGCGCGCCCTGCTCTCGATTGGGAACCCCGGTCAGTCAATTGACCGAAGAGGTTCTAACCGGAGTCGATGGCCTGCATATGCATACCTTATGTGAGCAGGGGTTCGAACCGTTGCAACGCACATGGCAGGCCGTCGCGCCCAAACTGGCACCTTTCATGGTGCAGCTCAGATGGTTGAATTTCGGCGGCGGGCATCACATCACCCGCGACGACTATGACCGCGAAGGGCTGATCGCCTTCATCAAGACAATCCGCGAAAAACACGCGGTCGAAGTCTATCTTGAACCCGGTGAAGCCGTCGCTTTGGACGCGGGGATTCTGGTCGGTGAAATCCTTGACCTGCCGACCAATGACATGAAACTGGCGATCACCGATATTTCAGCCACATGCCACATGCCCGACGTGATCGAAGCCCCCTATCGCCCGGCCCTGATGGCCGAGGCCGAGGCAGGCCATACCTACCGTCTGGGCGGCCCGTCCTGTCTGGCGGGGGATGTGATCGGCGACTATACGTGGGACAAACCGCTTGAGATCGGCCAACGCTTTGCCTTCCTAGATCAGGCGCATTATTCGATGGTCAAGATCAACACCTTCAACGGTGTCCCCCTGCCCACAATCGCCCTGTGGAACAGCGAAACCGACGCGTTGAAAATTATCAAACAGTTCGGCTATGACGACTTTAAAGAGAGGCTCTCATGAGCGTTTTCCTCGACAGTGAATTGAACACATCGGAACGGACCGAAAACGCCCGGTTTCGTGTAATCCCAGTACCGCTGGAGCGCACGGTATCCTACGGCTCGGGTACAGCCGGTGGCCCGGCGGCGATCATCGAGGCCAGCAACGAGCTGGAGCGCATCATTGGCCTTGCCGAGCCTTGCACAGCGGGTATTTTCACTGAGGAACCTTTGAACTGTGACGGCCCTATGCCTGCAGTGATGGAACGCCTTGCCCTGCGCACCGAAGCCGCCATTCGCGCTGGTAAAGTACCGGTCACTCTGGGCGGTGAGCATTCGCTGAGCTACGGTGCGGTGATGGGCGTGGCCCGCGCGTTGAACCAACCGATCGGGATCGTCCAGATTGATGCGCATGCGGACCTGCGCGACACGTATCAGGGTGAAAAACACAGCCATGCCTCGGTCATGCACCTGCTGGTCCAAGAAGGCGTCCGACTGGCCCAATTCGGCGTCCGGGCCTTTTCGACCGAAGAGGCGCAGAGCCGGGTGAAGAACAACGTGTTCCACATTGATGCCGAGGAGCTGGTCACCGGCAACATCAACGCGGTCGATCTGCCCAAGGATTTCCCCGAACTGGTCTATGTCAGCTTTGATGTCGACGGGCTGGACCCTTCGCAAATGCCGGCCACAGGAACACCCGTGCCCGGCGGCTTGGGCTATTATCAGGCGCTACAACTGGTCGAGCATGCCCTTCGGGGGCGCAAATGCGTGGGGTTCGACGTGGTCGAGCTGGCCCCGGACGGCAATGCCGCCTGGGACTTTACCGCCGCACAGATCGTCTACCGTCTGATGGCCGCCTGCTAACCTTCGGCGGTTTCGTTCAACTCCATATGCCCCTCGCCGCGGCTTAGGACACGGCGCAGCATCGGCTCGAAGAACTCCAACGGTTTGGTCGGGTAATCCGGATCGAACGCCTTTTGGTCGTATTCATGGCAGAAATAGCGGCAGTCCTCCCAAAAAGGACTGTCGCGGTACTTGTCGCGGGCGTTGCGGTCTCCGCCCAGGTGGTGATTGTAGTAATAGCCCTGGAACACGCAGTGATGTTTGAGGATCCAATGGGTTTTCTCGCTGACATAGGGCTTCATCATCGCCGCTGACAGCTCTCCATGGTTATAGGGAGACAGGATATCGCCGGTGTCGTGGATCAGCGCTGCGACGACCAGCTCTTCTTCCGCCCCATCCTCATAGGCGCGCGTCGCGGCCTGCAGGCTGTGCTGATAGCGGTTCACGGGATAGGGCGTCCAATCCTCATCCAGCGAACGGATCGCATCCAGTATCCTGTCCGGCAACGCGGCGTTATAGGCCTCTTCGTATTCCATAACGGCGTCCCAATCGGCCTTGGTCGCCTCTTCAAAGCTGGTCCAGGTGGGTTTGTGGGTTTTGTCCAGCATGGTCCGGTCCTTTTGACTGATCATCCAACCGCAGCCTAACGCAGAAAACCTGAGCGAAAAAACGAATTAGCTTGGCCGAAGAACATTGCGCCGAAATGCGCCGTAGCTTCAGGCTTGGGACAATGCCCGCGAGTGTTTTCTTGCGCGCACGCGCAGAAGCGGACGACCTGCAATCAAAAGAAACAGGCACGAGATCAATATGCCCATGACAGCAGGCAAATAGAGCAATAGCCACAATTTCGGGTCTTCGATCACCAACGGAGACACAAAGCCGCGCATACCTTCCAAAAGGACCAGAATTATGAATGCTCCAAAAATCTGTGGCCACAGGCCAAATCTGGAAAAGCTGCCCAACATAAGGGTTGCATAGCCCGCCATCGCGACCGCGATACAAATGGTGATCCACGAAAATCGCTGATGCAGCTCGTCGATCAACGCGCCCTCAGTGAACCCTTCTGCTGCCGCGATCGCAGCCCGGTCGCGCAACAGCTCTGCGGTGGGAATGGCCTCGAGGCTTCGCTCGGCCGCGTTGTCGGTACTCGTCAATTCTGAGATGTCATAGGACGCGTCCTGAAACAGTGTAGACGACAGGGTACGTCCCTGCCTGTCCTGACGCAGGGCAACTCCGTCAACCATCACCAGATGAATGCCCGAGCCGTTATTGACCAGATAAGCTGTTTGGCTGGAATAGCTGACCGGGCTGGTTTTATCCCGCCGGTCCGAAACAAAAACTTCGCGCAAAGTCCCGTCCAGATCAATTCCCCCAATATAGACGGTCACGTCACTTGCAGGATGCAGGAATTCGCCTTCATTCAATAACTGCGCTGTGACGTCACCCGCCACTTCGGCCTGCCGTTTTTCCAGTAGATCGACCGAGGCCGGGCGCAGGAAAACACTGATCGAGGCCATCATCAGACCAGCAACAAGACCGAACAGAACCACAGCGCGAGCCAGCCGCCACGGGCTGGAGCCTGTGGCCAGCATCACCGTTAGCTCGCTTTCACGGCTCAGGCGGTTGGTGGCATAGACGGCCGCTGCGAACACGGCCATGGGCATCACCGTACGGATCAGCGTCGGCAAAGTAAGAGCGGTAAATTCAAGAAACACCATGGCCGATTGACCACCGCTGATGACACGGTCAAACAGGCTGACCGAGCGGGTGATCCAGAAAACCCCCACCAGAATCAGAGTGAAAAAGCCGAACAGAATCAGCAGTTGCCGCAGGAAATATCCATCGAAGCGCGACATGTATCCTCATCCGGCTACCTGAAATTCGTTTGGACAATATGCCAATCCCCTGACCGAGGAAACCGCATAGCCCAAGAATTATAGAATTTGAGCCGTGCGCACTAAAACGGCTTATGCCACATCGGAATTGGCACCCCGATCCAGAATGCTTACCTGCCCGGATCAGTCCAGCGTTTCAGACAACGATCTGAGCAGGTGATTGAGTTGATCGCGCTGTTGCAGGGACAAACCCTGAACCAGGCGCTGCTGAGTCTCTACATGATCCGAAACGGCGGCCTCAATCGCTTTGAATCCGTTTTGGGTAAGACGGATCAGGAAGCCCCGGCCATCCTCAGGGTTTTGCACTCTTTCGACCATCCCCGCCTTAACCAGTTGATCGACGCGATTCGTCATTGTGCCGGACGTCACCATTGTAAGCTCCAAAAGCTCGCCAGGTGAAAGACCCTCTGGCTTGCCAGACCTTCGCAACGTGGCAAGGACATCAAAGCTGGCAGCGTTCATGTCATGAAGAGCCCAAGTATGCTCCATCGCCCTTCGCAACTGAACCGCCAACCGCGTCAGTCGACCAACGGTTTCCATTGGCCCCACATCCAGGTCGGGCCGGGCACTGTTCCACTGCGCGATAATTCGCTCCACATGATCCATGAGTTCTGGCTAGCCCAACTTTATCTTGACGTCAAGATTTTGCAATATATCTTGACATCAAGATAAAGGGATTCGCCATGAGACACCAAACCGACATCGCCCTAACTGCTGTTGCCCCTTTGATCTGGGGTAGCACTTATTATGTTACGACCGAATTTTTGCCCGTCGGATATCCGATCACGATGGCCGCGCTGCGTGCGCTGCCTGCCGGGCTGCTGCTTCTAGTTTTGTCCCGTCAACTTCCAAGGGGTCATTGGTGGGGCCGCATATTCATTCTGGGCGCGCTCAATTTCACCGTGTTCTGGACCCTGCTTTTCGTCGCGGCTTACAGGCTCCCCGGTGGGGTCGCAGCCACTGTCGGCGCGGTACAACCTCTTATTGTAGTCTTCCTGTCGGCATTTCTGCTGAACACCCCGGTTGGGCTGAGATCGGTCGGCGCAGCGCTGTTGGGGGTGATCGGCGTCGGGTGCCTTGTCCTCGGTACAGCTATCAATCTTGATACGGTAGGCCTGATCGCTGGACTGGGTGGCGCCCTTTCGATGGGAGCAGGAACTGTCCTGACGCGCAAATGGCAACCGCCAGTGCCGCTGCTGACATTTACCGCTTGGCAACTAACCGCCGGCGGGCTGTTGCTGGTGCCGCTTGCACTGATGTTTGAGCCCGCCTTACCAGCGCTTGAAAAAAACAACCTTCTCGGAATTGGTTATCTGAGCGTCATCGGGGCTGCCCTGACCTATATCCTGTGGTTCCGAGGCCTCGCCCGGATCGAACCCTCTGCGGTCTCGGCACTTGGCTTTCTCAGCCCGCTATCCGCCGTAATGATTGGTTGGGTCATGCTTGGGCAAAACCTGACCTTTGTGCAGATCGCCGGTGTCTGTATTGTACTTCTGGCGGTCTGGCTGGGGCAAATGGGCAAACGTACCGGCCGTTCGATTGTCACCATCAGAAAGCCCGCCTGAAACTCCAGGCATCGATGTACGAGTTTTGTGCTAAACTGTGTGCTGTGCAACGCCCGGGCTAGAAAGGTATCACGTGTCAAAAAGCCGAGTAAAACCGCGCTATTTTGCCATCGCCCTGCTGCCGGTATGTGTTTTCGCAATCCATAAACTGATCCAGAACCAAATGATCGCCAATGAACTGGACGTTCCAGTAAACTTTGTGTTGAGCGGTAGCTCTTGGCAGGAAGCCGTTGGTCGATTTCGGTTTCTTGCCGCGTCCTGGTTCTTTTTATCGCTGGCCTTGTTGCCCGTGGCAGTCTTGTTCCGGACCCTGTCACGCCCGATCGAAAAAAACACCCGGATCGCGGCAATCGCGATTGTAGTCGCCATCGTGTTTCTGGCTCTCGTGCCGACCATTCAAAAGCATATGACCGACCAAAGCCCGCAGATTTACCACCAGATCGGCAAAGCCGTTTTTGAAACAGCATTGTCGCAAGGCACCTTGCCGGCATGTTCCGGTTCGGAAGATAGCTGGATGTTTGGGAAATGCGGGCAGGCCCCTGTTCTTTCGCTGTTCAACCGTATTCTGGACCTGGTGAATGCAATGGCCGGCCTTGCGATCGGGTCGTTGATTGTCGGAATGATATTGTGTCTTGGTCGGCATGAATCTCAGGACATCGAAGCAACCGCAGCTGAGCTGGCGCAAAACTTGCGGCAGATGCGGCAGCAGCTCTACCTGTCCAGTCTGGTGCTGACCTTCGGCATGTTCTTTGCCGCAAGCTGGATGTACTGGCCCTTGCCCATGATCGCTGAATCAGAAAGGGCCGCCTATAGCGCATTGCTCAACGCATCGGCCTTGTTCACCGGCACATATTTTTGCTTGCTAATGCTCAGCTACTTTCTTCCCGTGGCAGTCCTTCTGGACGGAAGAATTTCTAACCTCGCTTTGGCTGCCCGAAATCAGGGCGGCACAGACCAGACATTCGACATTGATGACTGGAGATCGTCGCATAAGCTGACAGAAGGAACAGGTGACATCATCCGCGCCGGCTTCGCCCTGACGGCCCCAATCTTGGCCGCTTTTGCCGGTGGCATATCACCGATTTTGGGTTAGACCGTGATTTGTTGAGCAACCAGAACGCGGTTTATCGCATCGGTCGAATGCTCTGCTGGTCCAAGTTGTAACAGCTAGGCTGCGCAAAGGGTCACGCGTGTCCCATTCCGCCCAAGCTGGCACAAACTTCTGGCAATGGAGAGAATGGCAGGGGCAGCAGGGTTCGAACCCGCGACCTACGGTTTTGGAGACCGTCGCTCTACCAACTGAGCTATACCCCTAAGGTGCGCCTCAAATATGCTAGCCGCGCGGCGGACTCAAGAGGCTTTTTCAGATTCCTCCTCAGTTATGCGCACGACAAACAAGTTGCGTATGGCGTTGAGTTCTATAAGACACGGTTTGATCAATATGAGGGTCACCATTAGTGAGTATCCGCAAGAAAATCGCCGATAGCGAGGCCGTCCTGAATTGGACCGCCCGCCGCATCGCGAGCTATATTCGGATGGTTAACCGCAACACCCAATGGCAACGCATCGGCTATGAAGAGCTG
This sequence comes from Ruegeria sp. CDSC025, assembly GCF_059610805.1. Classification (NCBI taxonomy): domain Bacteria; kingdom Pseudomonadati; phylum Pseudomonadota; class Alphaproteobacteria; order Rhodobacterales; family Roseobacteraceae; genus Ruegeria; species Ruegeria sp. CDSC025. The sequence continues at coordinate 111,423 of NZ_JBXWOJ010000003.1, forward strand.
GACCAACTGGCCGATCAGGGCGAGCCGGTCATCGTTGTCCTTTGGCATCAGCGACTGGCACAATCGCCCTATTTCTTTCCGTTGGATAAGGGGCGTATCTGCTCGATCACATCCTCGGCACGCGCTGGCAGCATGGTTGGTCGGGTGCAGAAACTGTTCGGCATGGACACCATCGCCATGACCAGCAAAAACGCCAACAACATCGCGGTGTCACGCGAAGTGATCGGCAAGATCAAGCGCGGCATTTCCATCGGGATCGCTGCTGACGGCCCGCGCGGCCCGGAACGGGTGCTGTCGACCGTGCCTCTGGTCTGGGCCCGCACCTCGGGCAAGCGGGTCTTCGGGATCACCTTTTCCGCTCGCCACGGCAGCGAGGCCGGAACCTGGGACCGCCTGCTGATGCCACGCCCTTGGCGCAATCAGGGCGTCTTTTTGTGCCGGGAATGGACCGAAAACGTTCCCCGCAAGGCCAGTGAAGAAGAACTCGAGGCCCTTCGCCTCAGCCTTGAGGCGCATATGAACGACATCACCGCCGAAGCAGACAGGATGGTCGGGCGCGAACCTTGGTCTCCCCAAGGCTAACCGCCGCGCAGCCTTTGCATCAGATAGACTTCGCTGCCCTCGGGGATCGGTTCAGTCAGCCCGCTGGCGATCACGCGCCCGTTGATTGAGATAGATACACCGGCATCAATCGGTGCCTGAAGCTGCGGATGAACCCGCGCAAGTTCCCGCAGCAGCTCGCCGGTGGTTTTGGCCTCGACCTCGACCACCTGTTGACCCCCGGTCAGAGACCGGAGGCCGGACCAAAGGTGGACCTCAACCATTGTCCTTGAGCGCCGCCAAAATGCGCGGCGGTGACATTGGCAGTTGCTTCATCCGCACTCCTGCAGCGTTCGAAACCGCGTTGGCGATGGCTGCCAGCGGCGGCACAATGCCGGTTTCACCCACACCACGCACCCCAAACGGGTGGCCGGGGTTGGGAACTTCGACGATCACCGTATCGATCATCGGCAAGTCGCTGGCGACCGGGATACGATAATCGAGGAAGATCGAGTTCTGCAGACGACCATCCTCGCCATAGACATATTCCTCGTTCAGCGCCCAACCGATGCCCTGCGCCGCGCCACCCTGATACTGGCCTTCCACATAGGTCGGGTGGATCGCCTTTCCGGCGTCTTGAATGACCGTATAGCGGGTGATGCTGGTCTTGCCGGTTTCCGGGTCGACCTCGGCATCGACGATATGTGTGCCGAATGACACGCCTGCGCCTTCCGGGGTCGCTTCGAAATGGCCCGAGATCGGACCACCGGTCGCACCCATATCGGCGGTGATATCGGCCAGCGGCATCGGATCGAAATCGCCCGCATTGGGGCCCGAGGGCACCGCGCAGCCGTTTTCCCATTTCACCGCATCTACCGAGATGCCCCACTTGGCCGCCGCGCGTTCGCTCAGCTTTTCAACCGCATGCCGGGCCGCCTTGATCGTGGCCAGCCCTGAGGCATAAGTCACGCGCGAGCCGTGCGAAACGTCGTTATAGCCGAGTGTTGCCGTGTCCGCGATGGTTACGCGAATATTCTCGTAGGGAATGCCCAACACCTCGGCTGCCATCAGCGCCATCGACGCGCGCGAACCGCCGATATCGGGCGTGCCGACCATCAGCTGGGCCGAACCATCCTCGGACAGGGCCAGCGACACGGATGTCTCGCCCCCGTGATTGAACCAGAATCCACAGGATATCCCACGCCCCTGCCCTGGTTTCAGTGGCGCAGAATAGTGCGGATGCGCCTTGGCGGCCTCAAGCGTTTCGACCAGACCGATGCGTTCGTAGCGCGGGCCATAGCTGGCCTTGGTACCTTCGTAGGCGGCGTTTTTCAGGCGCACATCCACGGGGTCCAGCCCCAGCTTCTTGCACAGCTCGTCAATCACCGATTCAACCGCAAACGCCCCCATCGGCGCGCCGGGCGCGCGATAGGCGGCCTGTTTCGGGCGGTTGGCCATGACATCATAGCCCACCTGCTTGACGTTAGTCAGGTTATAAGGAGCAAAGGCACACATGGCCGTCATATCACCCGGCGCGCCGGGGAAGGCCCCACCCTGCAGGCGGAACACGCCTTGCGCTGCGGTGATCGTGCCGTCATTCTTCATCCCGATCTTGATATCCATCGACGCGGAGGCCGTCGGACCGGTGGCCCGGAATACCTCGGATCGGGTCATCACCAGCTTGACCGGGCGGTTGGCCTTGCGGCTCAGCGCCAGCGCGACCGGCTCGATGAATACGGTTGTCTTGCCACCAAAGCCGCCGCCAATCTCGGACGCCGTCACCCGCAGTTGCGATGTTTCGATCCCCAGCAAAGCCGCACAGGTTTTCTGCGCGATCCAGTGCCCTTGGGTGGTGCACCACAGCTCACCCTTGCCGTCATTTCCCAGCGTCGCCAAACAGGCATGAGGTTCGATATAGCCCTGATGGGTTGCCTCGGTGACGAAGCTGTCTTCAACAACCAGATCCGCTTCGGCAAAACCGACCTCGACATCGCCATGCCCGCTTTCGTGATAGCGCACGACGTTCGGGTGCATCCCTTCGGGCACGGAATAATCCGCCGCCCCCTCGCGTATAACCGGAGCGTCCGGGGCCATCGCTTTGTCGACATCGGTCACATGGGGCAGCACCTCATATTCGACCTCAATCAGTTTGAGTGCGTCACGAGCCGACAGCGCCGAAGTTGCCGCAATAGCTGCCACCGCGTGGCCGTCATACAGGGCCTTCTCGCCTGCCATAACGTTTTCCAGCACGTTCCAGAACTCACCTTCAAGACCGGGCTTAAACGGCACCTCAGCGAAATCGTCACGGGTCACAACGGCTTTGACGTCTTTATGCGCTTGGGCCTTGGAGGTGTCGATCTTTACGATCCGCGCATGGGCATGGGGCGAGCGCAGAATAGCCCCGTGCAACATGCCCGGCGCGGTGGCGTCAGCACCAAATTTCGCGCGCCCCGTGACCTTGTCCAGCCCGTCAGGGCGGTTCGGTCGGGTGCCAACGAAAGTGAATTCAGATTTGCGATCGTCGAGTGCCATTACGAAGCCTCCCGCAGTTCAGCCGCTGTATCCATCACGGCGCGAATGATCTTGTCATACCCGGTGCAGCGGCAGAGATTACCAGCCAACCAATACCGTGTCTCTTCCTCGGTCGGGTTCGGGTTCTTTTCCAGCAACGATTTGGCCGCGACCAGAATACCGGGGGTGCAGATACCGCATTGAAGAGCAGCATATTCAATCATCTTCTTCTGCAGCGGATGCAGAACGTCCCCGTCTGCAATACCTTCGACCGTCTCGATCTGTTTACCCTCTGCTTCGATCCCAAGCATCAGGCAGGAACAAACCAAACGGCCATCGACAGTTACCGAGCAGGCACCGCAATCGCCGGTGCCGCAGCCTTCTTTCGCACCAGTAAGGTTCAGCTTGTCGCGCAGACAGTCCAGCAGGGTCTCGCGTGGGTCACACAGGTATTCGACCGTGTCACCATTGACGGTGGTGGATACGTGGAACTTGCTCATGCTTGCTCTCCCTTGGCGCGGGTATAGGCGATTTTCGCGGCGCGTTTGGCCAGAACCCCGGCCACTTCGGTACGGAATGCGATTGTGCCGCGCTTATCGTCGATCGGGTTACAGGCAGTAGATGCGGCAGCGGCAAGCGCGTCCAATGCAGCATCGTCAAGGGTGCTGCCCATGATCGCCTTGGCGCAGTCTTCGACAAGCAGAACAGTCGGAGCCACAGCGCCCAGCGACACGCGGACCTCGGTGATGGTATCCCCGTCCAGACGGAGATTCACACCTACGCCAACCACCGCAATATCCATCTCGGTCCTGGGGATGAACCGCAGATAGGCATCACCTCCGTTTTCGCCGCGTGCAGGAATATTGACCGCCGAGATCAGTTCACCCTTGGCCAAGGACGTTCTGCCCGGGCCGGTCGGAATATCTTCGACGGCAACCTCACGGGTGCCACCTGGTCCGGTTACTGTCACGGTCACGCCCGCTGCCACCATGGCTGGCACCGAATCCGCCGCAGGCGAGCCATTGCACAGGTTGCCAGTCAGCGTCGCCCGCCCCTGCACCTGAGTCGATCCGATCAAATCCATCGCTTCGACCACGCCGGGCCAATCGCGGCCCAACCCGGGATGTTCGCTCATTTCCGCACCCGTCGCCGCCACGCCCAGCGTCCAGCTGCCGTCAGCATTGCGGGTGATATCGCTTACGCCATTGATTTTCTTGATGTCTATCAATGTATCAGGCGTCACCAATTCCGAGCGCAACTGCACCAGAACATCGGTGCCACCGGCAAGAAACCGTGTAACGCCATTTGCATTTTCTGCCAGAGCCGACGCCTCGGCAAAGCTGGCAGGGCTGTGATAATCCATGATTTTACCTCGCGCCTGTTGGTCAGGATCCACTGGGGTTCGCAGGGACGTTAGTGCAGCAACACACTGGCGTCCATGGCAAGAACGACCTATTTTTCGATCCCGAAATGTCGTTTCCAGACCTCGGATCAGAGGTCGATCTCGACCACCCCGTCCGGGTCCGCAGCACGGCTTTGGCACAGGATGATTGCACCTTCGCGCTGCTTGTTCGACAGCACGAAATCCCTATGCTCGATTTTACCCGAAATCACACCGCATTTACAGACGCCGCAAATTCCGTCCGAACATTTCACATCGACCTGAATTCCAGCTTCGTTCAGCACCTGCGCCGCGTGTTTGTCGGCGGGAACCTGCAGCTCTCGCCCCGATTTGGCCAGTTTCAGCGTGAAAGAATGGTTCTCATATTCGGGCTGCTCGGGGACCGAGAAATACTCCAGATGCCGCGCCTCGTCTGGGAACCCCTGACGTTCAGCTGCCTGTATCACGCCTTCCATGTACCGATCTGGGCCGCAGGTATAGACGTGCCAACCTGCCTGATATCCCGACAGGATTGACTGTAAATCAGCGCGCGTACCTTCGTCCGAGAAATGATAGTGCACGTGATCGGCCCAGGGCATTGCAGCCAGATCGTCCAGATACCCCGCCCCAGCGCGGGTACTGGCCGAGTAATGCAGGTCAAAGGGTTTGCCCAGACTGTGCAGGCGGTGGGCAAAAGCGATCATCGGCGTGATACCGATCCCGCCGCCCATCAGGAATGTCCTGGTGGCGGTCTCATCCAGTTCGAAATGGTTGATCGGTTTCGAGATGAAAACCTTGCGCCCTTCGGTAAAAATCCGATGCAACAGGGCCGAGCCGCCCCGCCCCTCATCCTCGCGCAAGACACCGATCTGATAGGTCACTGGGTTCGCTGGATCGCCGGACATTGAATATTGCCGCAGGAACTCTGGCGCGACCAGCACGTCCAGATGGGCGCCTGCGGTCCACTGAGGCAGCGGCGCACCATCCAACGTTGAGAACTCGTACTTGGTTACATCATCCGTCATCCGGTCGACCATGCTCAGCTCGACCCGCATGACAGGGGCATCACCTGCGATGGAATAGTTGTGAACAACAGACATGTCCCCGGCGGCCTTGCGTGCCTTGTACTCCTCTGCCGTGACCATCGCTTCATAAGCTGCAATCCCGGCTTCGCGGTCCATGGCAAAAGGATAGGGCCAGGGATGCGGGGCCAGATAGGCGGGATAGACCGCCAGCGTCTGATCCTCATATTTCAGGGCAAGGTCCGTCTGCAGGTTGCGCCGGTTCAGCGGATGCTGGGTCGGGCGATACGCGCCGTCGGGCTGCAATTCGATATCCCACCACCATTTCTTGGTGTCGTTCAAGCCACCATTGCCCACCGCATCGTCCAGTTTCGCCAGCGCTGGCGCGGCTTGGGGGAAGTTCATCGCGGCCCAGCGGAAGGGACGCTCCTTGAAGATGCCTTCCAGATTCCATGGGCAGGTTTTCATGCACCGCCCGCACATCGCACCACCCGATGTTGTCACACGGTAAGTTGCGCATTTCTGGCTGTCGGACTTCCAGATTTCATAGCCGTTGAACATCAGTTTTGGCCCGGCGGTGATCGCCCCCGAGGGGCATTCTCGCGCGCATTTATTGCAGCTTTCACAAAAACTCTGCAGTCCGAAATCTATCGGCTTGTCATGAGCCAGAGGCATATCTGTTGTGACCGCACCGGATTTCAGACGCGGGCCCAGATAGGGGTTCAGGATGACCTCGCCAATCCGGCTGACCTCTCCCAGCCCCGACAACAGCAACAGCGGAGGTTGCAGCACCTCACCATCCATCACCGTATGAGCCTTGGCCTTATACCCAAGGTTGCGGATTTGCTGTGCCATTACCCCGCCCAAAAGCGAGAACCGCAGATAGGCGCGCATGGATTGAGCGACCGCAATCCAGTCGTCACCGCTGGATCCCTCCATCGTCTCATAACCTTGGTCGATGATCATGCTGATGGCTTGATCATGTGGCGGTGTAATCTCTTCTCCGGCGGCATCATGTGAATACCACGCCCATTCGGGGCAGCGGCTGAGGCCCACCGCATCCGCACCAAGGAAATAGCTCGCCGCTTTGATATTGGCGGCGTTCCGGACGGCATCTGTCGGCGGCGCTGTCTGGGCACTGTCCCCATCCTGCAGCAGAACAAAGGCGCCCAGCGCGCGCCGCTGCGCGAAACTGGGGGCCGCCTTGCGCACGTAATGCCCGCCCTTGGCCGCGTCCTGCATGGGTTTTCCCATGTCGCCGAATTGCGCCCGTGCAAACATGTCGGCCCGTTTGGGGACGCGGGCGACGTTTTCTTCATCAATGTAGGTGGTCGGCGTTTCGACGCGCTTGAGCTTTTCGAACGGATGCGCCCCATCCACATAACGGCGCTTAGCATAGGGGTCGCGGTTCAGCGCATTCTTGGCAAAACCCGACCCCAACCACCATGCCGGACCTTGCGTACGAAACCACGGTTGTTGAGCCATCGGACACAGCGGCTTGTCATGCGTGATCTGCAGCTCGGTCGTTACCACGGCCAACCCGAACCGGGTCCCAAGCCACGGGGCAACAAGTTGTCCACCTTCGGCCGAGGCCAATCCCGCGGCGACCGCCAGTTTGCCCAGATCAACATCCGACGACATCGCCGTATGCGCCCGTGCATCAAAGCCAAGCAATCGGATGTAGTTGGCAATCACCACCGCATTCTCGGTTGCCAACAAACAAGCGCGATGATCCTGCGCATCCACGATCCAATCGGTTCCGGGCTCGGACAGGTCCGGGTCTCGGTTGTGTTCGTACAGAAACACGATTGCATGGCGGTGGCTGTCGATTGGCTTTGGCGCAGCCTCGATACTGTCCTTCAAATCCGCCATGATGACATCAATGCCCGAGGCCAGCGTCTTGGTTTGCCGTGTCCTCAGGGCATCAGCCAGCCGGTCTATATCAGGGTTGCGGCGCGGCTCGGGCAACAGTGCTTCGGGCGGCAGTGGTCCGCACCCAATCATCGACGCATCGTTGAAATAACCAAAGGCTTTCAGATGGTTGGCGCGCGCATTCGGATCTGACGGGATATCGCCCATTGCCGGGTTCACCAACCCGTCGCGGATCGCATCCATCATCGCCTGAAACTCACCCATCGCATTGACGATGCTGTGGGGCTGATCGGGGCGGCGAAAACTAAGATCGCCCATAGGCGGCACCTGTGACAGGTCCGGCATTGTGTCTTGCCGCGCCAACCGCTCTAGCGGGTAGCCGCCCATATGAACTGGCCTGTTCCGGTCTGAAAAGAAACGGATTCCCATAGCGTGCCTCCCCTAGCCCGTCTGACCCTTAATGCCCGGTAGACAGCAAAACCATTCATACTTAATCATAAATAATATGAATAAAAATGATTTTACTGATTTGGACGGCAAAGTCCTGCGGGTCTTTCTGACAATACTCGAGGAAAGCTCGGTCTCGAAAGCAGCGGATCGGCTGGGGGTCACGCAATCGGCAATCAGCCACACGCTGTCCAAACTGCGGCAGGTGCTGGGCGATCCGTTGTTTGTACGTTCAGGTCAGGGCCTGACCCCGACCGAACGTGCCTTGTCCCTGAAGGACCCTATTCAAACGGTGCTGGACGGGATGCGTGCCTTGACTGACGGTCGCCCCTTTGACCCGTTATCCGAACAGATCGACATTCGCATCGCCACAAATGACATGCCACGCGAAGTGATATTCCCAAGGCTGTTGCGCGACACACGCGCCGAGGGTGCACGGCTACGGTTGGAGTTCATCCCATCGGGCGTTCCCGATCCGGACCTGTTGCGCAGCGACCGGTGTCAGTTGATGGTCACCCCTCTGCCACCGGATGGGCCGGACATTTACCAGAAACGGCTGCTCGAAAGCCCGCTGATGATGTTTTATGATGCCGGCCATTGCACCCCGCCAAACAGTTGGCAGACCTACTGCGAGAGCGACCATATCGAGGTTCGCTTTTCCGATGGCCGCAACACCCGTGCCGTCATGCGGGGCGTTGATCAAAGCCAGATCAGGGCACCGGTTGTGACTCTGCCCCATTTCAACGCGATACCGGCCTTTGTGCGGGGCAGCTCGTTGATCTCGACCGATACCGCCTTGATGAGACAAGGTCCTCTGGCCGGGTTGGACTGTGCGCATTTGCCCTTCGAATGCACCCCGGTTCCGCTTTACATGGTCTGGCACCAAAGGTCGGCCAATGACCCGGCGCATCGTTGGCTGCGCAGAAGGATCGAAGCCATAGCAGCTGACATCAGCGCGCCTTGATCAAATGGGTCAGTGCAGCACCGGTTTCAAAGTAGGCGTGACGCAGGCGGGTCCAGCGTTCAGTATGTTCCGCCACAGCGGGAACTGGCAGCAACGCCGGATCCCCTGCCAAAAGGCTCTCAGCCGCCATACGGCCAAACACCGTGCCCGGCCCGATACCCCGGCCTGAATAGCCATGGATCGAAACCGCATCCGGTCCGATCCGGGTGATCTTGGGAATGTGGTCCGAGGTCATCGCAATGCGGCCATGCCATCCCTGCTGCAAGGGTTGATCCGCAAGCTGAGGATAAAGCTCTGACAGTTTGCGCTTGATCCATCCGGTGTGCGCGGCGCTGCCCGCATGTTCTAGATTGCCCATTGCGCCGAGGATAAAGCGCCCGTCGTGATCCATTCGGAAAGAGGTCATGATCAGGCCGGTATCCCAACATCCTTCGGCTCCGGGAAGAATACTCGCGCGCAGATTGTCGGACAACGGCGCAGTAGTGAATTGAAAATACGAGACAGGAACATAGGCCGGTGCCGTATCGGGCAGGTTCCGATGATACGCGTTGGTGGCCTGGATCACTGATTTGGCGCGCACCGTGGCCTGCGGGGTTTCCAACAGCCACTGGCCATCGACATGGCGCATCGTCATCACTGGGCTGTGCGTGTGAACGCGTGCCCCGGTTGCGGCAGCCGCGCGGGCCAGACCACGCACATATGCCATCGGCTGGATCGTTCCGGCGCGCGGGTCGAACAGAGCTCCACGAAAGGTGGCGCTGCCCGTGCGCTGGTACGTCTTGTCCGACGACAGCAACTCGACCGGAGCGCCTGCCTGACGCAACTGTGCATGGCGTATTTTCAAATCAGCAAGACCAGAGCCAGAATGCGCACAATGCAACGTGCCCTTGCGCATCGGCTCGCACTCGATCCCATGTGTCTGGATCACGCTGAATACTTCACTTGGGGCCGCCGCAAGGATTTCGATCAGACGCGTTCCGTCCGCATCCCCCAGATGGGCGCAAATGTCAGCAGGGCGCACCCAGAGTCCGGCATTGACCAGCCCCACATTGCGCCCGGATCCCCCATGCCCGATCTCCTGTGCCTCCAAGACACAGACCGAGGCTCCGGCCCGTGCGGCCGTCAAAGCCGCGGAACAGCCAGTATAACCGCCGCCGATCACCGCAAGGTCCACAGACAAATCGCTGGTCAGCGGGGCGCTCTCCACATGCTCGCGGCAGGTGTTTAGCCAAAGGGATTGATCGTAGTCGCTCAATGCGGGCTCCTTGCGGTGTCAAAAACCATTAGGACGCGGGATCAGGTCGTCGCAAGAGCCCTTTGATCCTCACGCCCCATCGCGATCAGGAAAGGCCGCGCCTTTTGCTGCGACTGAAACGCTGCCCGATCGCACATCCCCTGCCACCCGGCCAGAACCAGCGATTGCGCAACGGCACCGCCCAAAGTCGCTCCGGGGCCTGTCACGATGAACAGGTCAGGCGCGAATTCGCGCGCGGCGGTCTGGATTGCGCGGGTGAAGTCATAGGCAGCGGTCACCTGATGTCCCAGGGTGTAATCCCACAGTGCCTGCGTGTCCGTCGCACCCGGCCACCAGATTTTGCCACGCCCGTCGATCAGAGGCCGGTCAGGCTGTTTGAACAGCTCCGCACCAAGTTGCGTGCGCCCTTCCGCAGCCACCGGAGCTTGAAGGTGGGTGTGAAATGCGGCGTGATTTGCCAACCTCATGGGAAACCTGTCTTGCACACTCGGCCACGATGCCTCGAACGCTCGCAAGCCCTCTTCGTTGCCCGCCAGAACCAGCATTCCACCCAGATCAATCGACAATGCCAGAACCTGACCGTCCTGCGCGTTGATCCGCGCCACATCGGCCAGCAATTCAGCCTTACGCTGTGGGTCATCCGCCCAGCTATTGTCTGTGAATGGGTATACGAGCTGCCCACCAATTAGGTGGTCCTGCATCAACGTCCCCATTGTATTCACCACACGAAAGCCATCCTCAGGCGACACCGCGCCTCCGGCGGCGAGGGCGATGTACCAGCCCATCGAGTTGCCGGTGACAGCCACCACTTCAATGTCATCGGCCAGCACCTGAGCATCAGCCAAAGAGGCCGCATAAATCAGGGGTGAGGCCACATCACCGCGCGAGTACTTACTGACCGTGAACCGATCAGCACCGTCCAGCGCCGTGACTGCCGCTTGCCCCGCATTGGCGCGGATGGCGTCAAACCCGCCAATCATCTGCATCCGGTTTGCGTGATGACGGTGCAAATACCCCAGCTCGGCCTTGTTATAGGTGCCCCGACCCGGGCAGATCACAACGGCGGTACGGGTCATGAGCGGTTTCCAGTCAGATTGAGCGCAGCGGTGACAATATTATCCTTTGACGGCAATGGCGCAGCATATGCAGGCCCGGTCGCGATAAAGCTGTCTTCTGCCACTACCCGGGCGATTGGGGTGTCGGGGCTTTCTTCGACGAAGAAAGTTGTCAGCGCCTCTGACTGGCTTCCGGTCCGGCGGCATTCGTCAACGACCAGAATATGCGCACAGGTTTTGCTGGCCTCGCGCAACGCTTCTGCAGGTAATGGAGCCAACCATCGCATGTCGATAATCCGGGTTCGGATCCCTGCGGCCTCAAGTTCGGGCAAGGCTTGCCGCGACAGGTAGTGGCCGTTGCCATAGGTCACAATCGCCAGATCGGTGCCGTCCCCCTGTACCCCGACCTCGCCCAGGCGGATGCTGCGATCCGGCGAAGGATAGGTCGTCATCCATCCGGCATCCTGCGCCTGATGAAGGTCGCGCATCGGATAAAGCGCAATGGGTTCCAAGAATGCCACGACGCGTTGTTCTTCGCGCGCCAGCCTTACGCATTCGCGCAGCATCTGCACCGCGTCCGAACCGGTCGAGGGGCAGGCAATGATCACACCGGGAATATCGCGCAGAACGGCCAGAGAGTTGTCGTTGTGGAAATGCCCTCCAAACCCCTTCTGATATCCCAGCCCCGCGATCCGCAGGACCATCGGGTTGGTGAATTGCCCGTTCGAGAAAAACGGCAAGGTCGCGGCCTCGCCCCTGATCTGGTCCTCGGCATTGTGCAAATAGGCAAGAAACTGAATTTCAGGGATCGGGACAAAGCCGTTATGCCCCATACCGATGGCCAGCCCCAGAATGGACTGTTCGTCCAACAGCGTGTCGATCACCCGATCCGGGCCGAACCGCTGTTGCAGCTTTTGGGTCACGCCATAGACGCCACCCTTGCGTCCCACATCTTCGCCCATACACACGATCTCGGCGTGTTCCAGCATCAGATCGGTCAGTGCCCAGTTAATCAGACGACTCATCGGCTGGGGATCGTCCATCGCGCGCATGTCGCCGCCAAAAGCGGCTGCACGGGCCTCGGCCCCCGGACCATTGGTGGGTTTGCAGGTGCGTTTTGGTGGGATCAAGCTGGCCATGACTTCGGACGCGGTGGTCAGATGCGGGCGGGTCACGGCCTCTGCCGCGATCCTGTCGGTGCGGGCGCAGGTATCCTGATATATCTTCAGCGCCTGATCCGACGATAGCGCCCCGGCCTGTTCCAACAGCCGCACCGAATGCAGCAGCGGATCATTTGCCTCATCAGCTTCGACTTCGGATTTCGCCATATAGGTCGTCGGGACGTCCGCCCCCGCATGGCCATAAAGCCGAACGGTTCTTAGATGCAGGAAAGCCGGTTTGCGCCGAGTGCGCACGTATTCCGCTGCCTCTTTCGCAACCGCATAGGTTTCGAAAATATCCAAACCGTTGGCCTGAAAATATTTGATCCCCGGCCGGTGCTGCATCGACGCTTGAACCCATCCCTTTGGCGTTCTGACCGAGATACCGATCCCATTATCCTCACAGACGAACAACAGGGGCAAAGGGGTCGACTGTACGCTGGTCCACCCCGCCGTATTGATCGCCCCCTGCGCAGTCGAGTGGTTGGCCGATGCGTCCCCGAAGGAACACATGGCGATCCCGTCGGCAGGCAGTTCGCGATGGTCGGGCGGGTGCCGCCGTGCCGCGCCAAGCGAATAGGCCGCACCCACAGCTTTGGGCAGATGACTGGCGATTGTCGAGGTCTGCGGCGGGATCATCAGTGCCTTCGAGCCCAGTACCTTGTGCCGACCACCCGAGATCGGGTCCTCTTTCGAGCAGGCGAAACTCAGTAACATATCCCAGGCGATCTGCTGACCCGGCACTTGTTCGGAACGTGCGATCTGAAAGGCGGCATCTCGGTAGTGCAAAAACGCGATGTCCGTGGGCCGCAGCGCGTGGGCGACAGCCGCCATGCCCTCATGCCCGGAAGAGCCGATGGTATAGAACCCCTGCCCCGCCTTCTGCATTGCGCGGCTGGTACGGTCCAGTGCCCGGCTGAGAACCTGAGACCGGTACAGCGACACCGCATCGGCGTTGCTTAATCCCGGTCGCGGTGCGGCGCCGTCAGGCAGGTGGTGCTGCGCCACGCGTGTCAGGAAATTCTCATGAACGATCTGAGCGCGATCCATGGCGGCCCCTCTACTTCAATCTGGCGGTCGCAACAGAAATGCGCCGCAACCCTTCTTGCAGGCTTTCGGTGGCGTAAGCAAAAGAAAGCCGCAGGTGGCCCGGCAAACCAAAGGCACGCCCCGGCACCAGTGCCACCCCGACTTCGTCCAGCAGATACCGGCAGAATTCGTGATCGACCGGCATTTCAGCCGGTGTTTTGGGAAAGACATAGAACGCGCCATCTGGAACGGCACACTCCAGACCCGCGGCATTCAACCCAGCAACCACAAGATCACGGCGCGCCCGCATCGCCTGCAGGCGTTCGCCCAAAAGCGTTTGCGGCCCGGTAATCGCAGCCAATGCTGCCGCCTGCGCGATGGAACATGCGCCAGATGTAATCTGTCCCTGAACAGCGATCATCGCCTTGATCAGGGGGGACGGCCCGATGCCCCAACCGATCCGCCACCCGGTCATCGAATATGCCTTGGAAACCCCGTTCACGGTCAGCACCCGATCCGCCAGATGCGGCAGGGCCTGAACAAAGGGCGTGAACGGGACATAGGACAGATGCTGATAAATCTCATCCGAGATCACCCAGACATGGGGATGCCTGTCCAAGACGCGGCCCAACGCCTGCAGTTCCGATTCTGTATAGACGGCGCCGGTCGGATTTGAGGGAGTGTTCAGCAAAAGCCAACGGGTGCGCAGCGTAATCGCGGCCTCAAGCTGTGCGGGGGTCAGTTTGAACCCCTGAGACACAGGACAGTCCAGAACGACCGGAACTCCGCCGGACAGTCTGACCATATCCGCATAGCTGGTCCAGAACGGCGCGGCGGTGATCACCTCATCCCCGGGGTCCAGCGTTGCCATCAGCGCGCCCGACAAAACCTGTTTGGCCCCGGTTGAGACGATCACGTTTTGCGACTGCACACCGGCGTCCTCGGCTATGGCCGCCCGGAGGTCCGGCGCCCCTGCCGTCGCCGGGTACCGTGTTTGCCCGGCCAGCGCCGCTTTATGGGCCGCTTCGACCACATGTTCAGGGGTCGGAAAATCAGGCTCGCCGGTACTGAGCGCGACCACATCGACACCCTGCGCCTTAAGGCGCGCAGCCTGCTCAGAGATCTGAACAATCTCTGACAACTCAATCCCGCGCAGCCTGTCTGCACGCCTAAAACTATCTGCTGCGATTTCCCTGGACACTGCCAACGTCTCTCTTGACCAAAATATTCATTTGGTATCGGGCTGGCGGGCCCTAAAAGCCAGTGATATTCCATCCGAAAGGTATGAGGAATTATCATATGATCGCCCCCCGTCGTTTTCTGCCGTCTATCCCCTCTCTGCTGGCACTCGAGGCCGTTGACCGCCTTGGCAGTGCTTCAGCGGCAGCGGAAGAGCTTTCGCTGACCCAAAGCGCCATCAGCCGACAGCTCAAGTCGATGGAGGAACAGCTGGGCATCGAACTGATCCAGCGAACCCAGATGCGGCTGCAGCTTACCCCGGCGGCAAAAGAATACGTTCAGGTCGCGCGCAAAAGCTTGCACCAACTGGCGCAGGCCTCCCTAAAACTCAGAGCCAATCCGACCGGAGGATCGCTGAACCTGTCGATCCTGCCGGCGTTTGGGATGCATTGGCTGGCGCCGCGTCTTCAGGACTTTGCTCGCCGACATCCCGAGGTGACCGTCAATCTGAACACCCGGCTTCGCCCCTTCGATTTCGAAACGGAACATTTCGACGCCGCGATTCATTTCGGGCGTCGAGATTGGCACGGCGTCAACTACCTGCCGATCATGCGTGAAAATGTTGTACCGGTTTGCGCTCCGGAAATTCTGCCCAAAAACCCGGAACAGATTGACTGGCTAATGAATGCCCCGCTGCTGCACCTGGAAACGCGCCCTGATGCCTGGGAGCAATGGTTTGCCGCACAAGGGCTTGTGGCATCAGGGCTTGGCGGCATGTTGTTCGACCAATTCTCGACCATGGGACAAGCCACAATTCATGGGCTTGGGGTGGCGCTGCTGCCCAGCTATCTGGTCGAAGACGACCTGAAAACCGGGCGACTCGTTCCCGCCTGGAAAGGCCCGGGCGTCAGTCTGGGCGATTTCTTTCTGGTCTGGCCGCAATCCCGGGTGGCATCCGAGCCGCTGAAGTCGTTCTGTTCTTGGCTGCAAGGCCAAGTCGACCAAATCTCGTGACCGGGCCATTCCGACCACCCTAGAAAACTGCGGGGCGGGAGCGTTCCGAACAGGATTATGTGTCCAACGACCGAGCGATGAGTTCCTTCATGATCTCATTTGTCCCGCCATAGATCATCTGAACCCGCGCATCCGCGTAAAGCCGAGCAATCGGATATTCCATCATGAACCCATAGCCACCAAACAGCTGCAGACATTCGTGCATGATCTCATTCTGCACCTCAGACCCCCAGTATTTGGCCATCGACGCGGTCGATGCATCCAAAGTTCCAGCCTCAAGCCGGGCAATACAGTCGTTGACAAAACTGCGCAGCACTTCGGCCTTGGTTTTACACTCGGCAAGCTTGAAGCGGGTATTCTGGAAATCCATCACGCGCTGACCGAAGGCTTTGCGCTCCTGCGTGTATTTCACTGTTTCGGCAATCGCGAAATCAATCGCACCCAGGGCACCGATTGCAATCGTCAGGCGTTCCCAGGGAAGTTGCCGCATCATCTGGTAAAAACCCTGCCCCTCTTCCGCACCAATCAGGTTTGTCATCGGGACCTTGACGTCCTCAAAGAACAGCTCGGCCGTGTCATTGGACTTCATGCCCAGTTTCTTGAGGTTCCGCCCCTTGCGGAACCCATCTGCACCCTGCGTTTCGACCGCGACCAACGATACCCCTTTCGACCCTTGGGTCTTGTCGGTCTTTGCGGCCACAAGGATCAAGTCCGCAGATTGCCCATTGGTGATAAAGATCTTGGACCCGCTCAGACAGTAGGAGTTACCGTTCTTTTCCGCAGTTGTGCGGATCGACTGCACATCCGAACCGGTTCCGGGCTCTGTCATGGCCAGCGCGCCGACCATCTCGCCCGAGGCGAGTTTCGGCAGCCATTTCAGCTTTTGATCTTCGCTGCCATAAGCGGTGATATAGTGGATGACAATCGACTGGATCGCATAGCCCCAACCGGAATCTCCGTGCGAGGTCTGGGCGTACATGGTCAGAGCATCAAATCCCATGCCACCACCGACACCACCGTGTTCTTCGGTGATCGCGCCAGCCATCAGTCCCATGTCACCGGCCTTGCGCCAGAACGCACGATCAACAACCCCGTTTTCGGTCCAGCGCTCGATATTGGGCACCAGTTCGTCCTGCATGAAACGGTCCGCCATTTCGGCAAACATCTGGTGCTCTTCTGACACCCAGCTGGATGTAGGGGTAATAAGAGACATTGCGCATCCTCCAAGATCAACTTGCTGCCAGCGTAATTTGGACCGCCAAGTAATCCAATGCGTTGGATGAAACGCTACGCAACGTCTTTTGGAAGATTTCGCCGGGTCACGGGATCGGTGCGGCCAACGCGTTTTCCAGCAAGACCCGCGCTGCAGCTTTGGCATCTTGCGCGGGATCACAGCTTTTCAACAGAACCGCCGTCACGATTGCCCCTTCTTTCAGCAGAAGAATCTGACATCCCAGGCTTTCAGGGTCGAAGGCACCGGCTTTGCGGGCCAGATCCGTGAAATATTCCAACAACAACCGCTTGTGCTCCGCCGCCTGCACGTGGATCGGGTGCTCTTTCTCCTGGAACTCGGCGCCAGCCTTGATGAACATGCAGCCGCAAAACCCGTCTTCGGCGAACCACTCGCCCAGTGCATCAAAGCTTGAAATCAACTGGTCCGCAGGGGTCTCGGCCAATTCCTCGACACGACGCATGAACCAGTTGCGGAAATTCTCGTCCCGCAAGCGCAAAGCCGCCAGTATCAGATCTTCCTTGGTGCGGAAATGTTTGTACATCGAAGTCTTCGACACACCCGTCTCAGCCACCAGCTTGTCCATGCCGGTCGCATGAAAACCGTCACGATAAAAGACCTTCAGGGCCTTGCGGACCAGCTCATCCCTTTTGTTTGGGCGCATGATTCGCCTCCTATACGTACCGATCTGTACATAATTATACCCTCCATAATCCGCAAGGGCCACCAATGTTCAGGAAATTCTCTTTATTTTCCACCTGGATAGAGAAAAATTTTAGATATTTTACAGGCGCCCCTTGCAAAGAGGTACCGATCAGTACACCTTAACGACACGATGTACCGATCAGTTAACTATGGAGCCGTCATGAAACGCCGTACCAGCCCCTTCAACCGCCAGTACATCCCATTTCTGTTGACCCTCGCGCTGCTCGCTGCATCGCTGACCTGAAGGACCATGACATGAGCCGCCCCCCTCTGCCGCCATTCACTGCTGAGACCGCTACACAAAAGGTCCGCATGGCTGAAAATGCTTGGAACAGCCGCGATCCGGATATCGTGACGCCCGCCTATACCGAGGACAGCCAATGGCGGAATCGGGCGGAGTTTGTCGCGGGCCATGCTGAAATTCACGCGCTTTTGACCCGCAAGTGGAGAAATGAGCAGGAGTACCGGCTGATCAAAGAACTCTGGGCCTATTCGGAAAACCGTATTGCCGTGCGCTATGCCTATGAATGGCGGAACGACAGCGGCCAGTGGTTCCGCTCATATGGTAACGAGAACTGGGAATTCGATAGGGATGGTCGGATGGCCAAACGTCATGCCTCGCTGAACGACCTTCCGATCAGGCAGCAGGATCGGGTTTTCCTTTGGCCTCTTGGTCCGCGCCCTGACGACCATCCCGGCCTGTCTGATCTGGGCCTGTAGAAAGGACCTATTATGCCACGTGCTTTTTCCAAACTAACCTTCACGCCTGCCGTTCTCATCCATCAAGAAAGGATGGGATCGGCAAAAACCTATGCGAAATTCCTGGAAAGCGGCCCTGTGCAGGGTCACGAAATTAGAGCCGCCGAAAAAGAGTTCATCGAGGCCCGCGACGGGTTCTACCAATCAACCGTGTCCGAGACCGGCTGGCCATATGTGCAGTATCGTGGCGGACCCGCGGGGTTTTTACGAGTTCTTGATGCGCAGACCATCGGGTATGCTGATCTTTCGGGCAACAAACAGTATATCTCGCGCGGGAATTTGGATGGCAATGACCGGGTTGCGCTGATCCTGATGGATTATGCCAACCAGCGACGCCTGAAAATACTTGGGCGTGTCGAAATTGCCGAAGGCGCTGCGGCGGCTGCCAGCCCCTCCCCTGAAGGCACCCAGACCCCGGCCGAGCGCGCCGTCATTATCAAGGTCGAAGGTCTGGACTGGAATTGCCCAAGTCACATTACCCCACGATTCACCGAGGCCGAGCTGCGCCCCCACCTGAACGAATTGGGCCAGCAGCTGGCCCAACTTCAGGCGGAAAATGACCGGCTGAAACGGGAACTGGAAAATAAGAAATAAGCCCCAGTGCCAGGCATTCCCCAACTTGTGATTTAAGGACTGACACCATGATAACGTTAACGCTGCACCGAGCCTTCATAGTCCTGTTTGGTTTCGCTCTGTCGATTGCCTTTCTTATGCTGGGATTTTTCGCATCCCCCGAAGCTGTTCGGACATCCCCGCCCGCGCTTTATAATTCGCTGCTGCTGGAAAAACTGGCCCAAGACTAAGAACCGTACGGCCCTCGAAACAATAGATTGTGCCTAAATCATGATCTCTGCCCTTGACCTTCCTGTGACTGGAACCCCCATCTAGGGTTGGAAACAGGACAGGATGAGTCGATTGGCCACTCCACATACTATCAGACTGAAGGTCACCGGAATGAACTGCG
Source organism: Ruegeria sp. CDSC025 (assembly GCF_059610805.1). Classification (NCBI taxonomy): domain Bacteria; kingdom Pseudomonadati; phylum Pseudomonadota; class Alphaproteobacteria; order Rhodobacterales; family Roseobacteraceae; genus Ruegeria; species Ruegeria sp. CDSC025. Next base: position 130,511 of record NZ_JBXWOJ010000003.1, read on the forward strand.
CATCCTGCGTAGGCCGCGTGGAATCTGCGTTGCGCAATGTTCCCGGGGTTACCGAGGCTTCGGTCAACTTCCCAACCGAGACCGCACAGGTCACTTATGACGGGCCGATCAGCGACCTGACCGGCGCGCTGGACAAAGCTGGTTATCCGGTGTCAGTGGCAGAAGCCGTTCTGCAAATTGACGGTATGAATTGTGCTTCTTGCGTCGCAAGGATTGAACGAGCACTCTGCGCAGATCCGGCCGTCATAAGTGCTCGGGTCAACCTGGCCACTGAAACCGCGACCATTCGTTTTGCCGACGGGGCAACTGATCCTGTGAAGCTGGCGCAGCTAAGCACCAAAGCGGGCTATCCGGCGCATCCTTCCAGAATGGCCGAAAGCAAAGATGAGAAACCGGGTGAAGCCTCTGCGCTGATTCGTACCACCCTGATCGCTGCGGCGCTGGCTTTGCCCGTGTTTATACTCGAGATGGGCGGGCACATGATCCCAGCCTTTCATCACTGGGTTCAGGCGACAATCGGGATTCAGACCAGCCATCTCATCCAGTTTGTGCTGACATCGGTTCTCCTGATCGGCCCCGGAAGGGTGTTCTATGCCAAGGGTATCCCGGCCTTGCTGCGCGGGACACCTGATATGAATGCGCTGGTCGCGATGGGAACCGGTGCCGCCTATCTGTATTCCGTCCTGGCCACCTTTGCGCCTCAGGTTCTGCCGCAAGGCAGTGCAAATGTGTATTACGAGGCCGCCTCGGTCATCGTGGTCCTTATCCTGCTGGGTCGCGCGATGGAGGCGCGGGCAAAAGGCCGGACCGGGGCCGCTATTCGCAAACTGGTCGGGCTTCAACCGAAAACAGCCCGGCTAGAACAGGACGGGGGCACGGTCGATCGGCCCATATCCGAAATCCTGGTTGGCGATGTGCTGCAGATCCGACCCGGAGAGCGCGTCCCAGTGGATGCTCAAGTGTTGGACGGCACCTCATACGTGGATGAAAGCATGATTACCGGCGAACCCGTTCCTATAGGGAAATCGGCCGAAGATCAGGTGATAGGGGGCACGGTCAACGGCACGGGCGCGCTGCGCGTGCGCGCCACGCGTGTTGGGTCCGAAACGGTGCTGGCGCAGGTCATCCAGATGGTTCAGCAAGCTCAGGGTGCCAAGTTGCCGATACAGGGGCTAGTCGACCGGATCACGGCGTGGTTTGTTCCCGTTGTGATTGGCGTTGCCCTACTGACCATTGCGATCTGGCTGATCTTTGGCCCTGCGCCTGCCTTGCCGATGGCGCTGGTCGCAGGGGTTTCGGTTTTGATCATTGCCTGCCCCTGCGCCATGGGGCTGGCGACTCCGACGTCGATCATGGTGGGCACGGGGCGCGCGGCTGAACTGGGCGTGCTGTTCCGCAAAGGCGATGCTTTGCAGCAGTTGCAACAGGCCAAGATCATCGCTTTGGACAAGACCGGGACTCTGACACTGGGGCGCCCTGAACTGGCGAATGTCACGACCATAAATGGGTTTGACCGCGATACCGTTTTACGGCTGGCCGCTGCGGTCGAGGCGCGATCCGAGCATCCGATTGCCACGGCCATCACGCGGGCCGGACCGGCGGACCTGCCCCCTATCGCCGGCTTTGAATCGTTGACTGGGCTGGGCGCCCGCGCGTCTGTCGATGGGCACGATCTGCTGATCGGCTCACCCAGATTAATGGCGCAGAACGGCATTGATCTATCCGCGCTGAGCCAACAGGCCGACCAGCATGCCGCCGAAGGGGCAACCCCCGTATTCGTCGCGATCAACGGTCAGGCTGCGGCACTTCTTACGGTCTCGGATCCGGTCAAACCGGGCACGATCGAAGCTTTGCACCGGCTGCACACTATGGGCCTAACGCTGGCGATGGTCACCGGGGACAACGCCCTGACTGCGCAGGCTTTGGCAGACAAGCTGGGCATCGATCATGTCACAGCCGAGGTCCTGCCGGACGGAAAGCTCGCTACAATCAACGCCCTGCGCGACCAGTTCGGAGAGCTGGCCTTTGTCGGTGACGGGATTAACGACGCCCCGGCATTGGCTGCGGCGGATGTCGGCATCGCTATCGGCACGGGTACAGATGTGGCGATTGAAACGGCGGATGTGGTACTGATGTCGGGCGATCTGCGCGCGGTTGCCAATGCAGTCGAAATCAGTCGCCGGACCATGAGCAATATCCAACAGAATCTGGGCTGGGCGTTTGGATATAATGTTTTGCTGATACCTGTCGCCGCCGGGATTCTGTATCCTTTTGGCGGCCCGCTTCTTTCCCCGGTTCTGGCGGCTGGAGCCATGGCTTTGTCCAGCGTCTTTGTCGTCACCAACGCGTTGCGACTTCGCAGGGTTCGCGCCAGCCTGCCCGAGGGATCACATACGGCGGCTCCACAAATGGTGACGTCATGAATATCGGCGACGTTTCCAACCAAACCGGTCTCCCGGCCAAGACCATCCGCTATTACGAAGATATCGGACTGATCAAACCGCTGCGCGATGATAATGGCTATCGCCGGTTCCGCAGTCAGGATGTGCACAAACTGAACTTTTTGGGCCGGGCCCGCGCATTGGGATTTACGATCGAAGATTGCCGGACCCTGATGGCCTTGTATGAGGATGAAACCCGCGCAAGTGCAGATGTGAAGAAGGTTGCCCGCGCGCATATGGTCCAGATCGAAGCGAAGATCGCCGACCTTAATGCGATGCGCGATACGTTGGGTCATTTAATTGACGCCTGCGCCGGCGACGACAGGCCTGATTGTCCGATCCTGAAGGATTTGGGCGGACAACCCTGACACGGGGTTGCCCTTTGTCTTCAGCTTTGCTTTGTCTCTGCCAAACAATCCGGCTTGCGGCGTCTGACCGGACCCGGACAGCAGAGAGGTTCACCAAATGGCAAAAGTTGCGTTCCTTGGTTTGGGTGTCATGGGATATCCAATGGCCGGCCACCTGCAGGCTGCAGGTCATGAGGTCACGGTTTTCAACCGAACAACCGCTAAGGCCGAGGCTTGGGTCGCCCAATATGGCGGCTCAATGGCCGCTACCCCGCGCGAGGCGGCTGAGCGAGCCGAGTTTGTCATGGCTTGTGTGGGCAATGACGATGATCTGCGCATGGTCTGCACCGGCGACGATGGTGCCTTCGGCGCAATGTCAAGCGGCGCGGTTTTCGTCGACCATACGACCGTCTCGGCAAAGGTAACCCGAGAGCTTTATGGCGCGGGCAAAGCCGCAGGGATTGCCTTTGTGGACGCGCCGATTTCGGGCGGTCAGGCCGGGGCTGAAAACGGCGTTCTGTCGATCATGTGCGGGGGGGATCAGGCTGCCTATGACGCGGCCGAGCCCATTATGCAGGTCTATTCCAAAATCTGTCGCCGCATTGGGGACAGTGGCGCCGGTCAGATGACCAAGATGTGCAACCAGATCGCCATTGCCGGACTGGTTCAGGGCCTCAGCGAGGCGCTGCATTTTGCCGAAAAAGCCGGGCTGGATGGCCGGGCGGTTGTGGAAGTGATCAGTCAGGGGGCCGCAGGCAGTTGGCAGATGGCGAACCGCTATGAAACCATGTTGGACGATCATTTCGAGCACGGTTTCGCGGTGGACTGGATGCGCAAGGATCTGGGAATTTGCTTGGATACCGCAGATGAAACAGGGGCATCCCTGCCGGTGACGGCTTTGGTTGATCAGTTCTATAAGGATGTGCAGAAAATGGGCGGGAATCGGTGGGATACTTCCTCGCTTATTAAACGGTTGCGCGCATTGGGGTAACGGGAAAAGGGGGCTGTCTGCCCCCTCTTGGCCCGCAGGGCCAATTCACTCCCGAAGATATTTTTAGCCAGATGAAAAGGACCCCGGTTTACTGGGACAGGGTTTCAAATGAACGACATCATCGCATTTTGGGCTAATGCTTTGCGGCAAAACTGGGGGCTGGACGCGCGGCTGACCCGATTGGACGGCGAATACGATCTTAATTTTCTGGTCCGGGCAACCAACGGACAGGATTATGTTCTGAAAGTCATGCGCCCCGGATGCGAAGCAGAGCTTGTGGACCTCCAGGTCAAAGCCTTGGAACATATCGCCTCAGAAGCACCGGGGCTGCCATTTCCTACAGTGTTTCCCGATTTGCAGGGGGATTATCTGCCCCGGATCGAAGATCACGAGGGGGTACCGCGCCTTGTTTGGTTGCTGGAATGCCTGCCTGGGCAATGCTATGCGAAATCGGCACCCAAATCCGAAGAGTTGATCCTAAAGCTGGGTCGCGTTCTGGGTGCTACAGACCGTGCATTAGAGCGGTTCACTCATGAGGGTTTGGCCCGGGGCGATTTCAAATGGAATCTGACGCAGGCAGGGTGGATCGAACAGCATCTGGACACCGTTAGTAGCCCCGCACGGCAGGCAGTGCTGGCCGAGATATGTTCCGAATTCAATGCGATATCAGACAAGCTGGCAGGCTTGCCCAGTCAGGCGATTCATAATGACGCCAATGATTATAACGTTCTGGTCGAAGCAGAGCCTGGCCAGCGCCCGGGGGTGTCGGGCTTGATTGACCTTGGCGATATGTGTGCCGCGCCACGCGTTTGCGATCTGGCGATTGCCGGGGCCTATATCGTATTGGATCATCCGCAACCCGATCGCGCATTGGCGGCACTGGTGCGCGGCTATCAGGCGGCAAACCCCCTGCGCGCGGACGAAGTCGAACTGATCTGGCCTCTCTTGCGGATGCGACTGGCTGTGTCGGTTGTGAACTCGACCCTGATGGCCCTTGAAAACCCGGATGATCCTTATGTCACTATCAGTCAGGCGCCGGCCTGGCGGTTTCTTGAGGACCAAAGCGTCAACGGCGGATTGATGCCAGCGCGCCTGCGCGTCGCCTGTAGTCTGCCGGTCACCGATGGGGCCGAACGCATCCATGCCTATCTGTCCGCGCATCGCGGTCAATTCGCCGAGATGTTTGGGCAGGGACTAAAAGATGTGCCCATTGGCTCGCTATCGGTCGAAAACTCGGTGTGGCCGCAAAATCCTTTCCACATGCCCCTGGCCGAGGCGGCACGTGTTGGCGAGGAATATGGCACAGACTTCTGGTTGGGATATTACAATGAACCCCGCCTGATTTACGCAGAGCCGGGGTTCCGCAAAGGGCCATGGAAAGCTTCGGACCGACGCACCGTGCATCTGGCGGTGGATGTGTTCGCGCCTGCCGGCACTGTCCTGAATGCCCCGATCAGTGGCCGGGTCGAGGCGGTCGAGAATCGCGACAGTCACCTTGACTATGGCGGGGTGGTGATCCTGCATCACGAAACACCCCAAGGCGATCCGTTCTATACACTCTACGGACATTTGGACCCCGAGGTCTGCGACAGGCTGAACCCGGGCGATCCAGTCGCACAGGGAGCGGCGTTTGCACGGCTTGGGGATGTCACACAGAACGGGGGCTGGGCCCCACATGTACATTTCCAGCTGGCCCTGACTACGAACGGGATGCGGGCCAACTGGCCGGGTGTTGGCGACCCTGACGAGCTTGAACTGTGGCACGCCGTCTGCCCGAATCCGGCGGCTCTGCTGAACCTTCCCGATGACAAGGTGTTCTATCGGCCGACCGATAAACAGGCGATCCTGCAGGGACGGCAGGACCACTTCGGAGGCAACCTGTCCCTGACCTATGACGATCCAGTCATGCTGGTACGCGGTTGGAAGCATCACCTGTTTGACGAATGGGGTCGCCCTTATCTGGATGCGTATAACAATGTACCCCATGTGGGCCACGCCCACCCGCGCATTCAGGCTGTCGCAGCAGATCAGCTCAAGCGGATGAATTCCAACACCCGGTATCTGCATCCGGCCCAGACGGCTTTTGCCGATAAGGTTCTGTCCAAGCTGCCCGATCACCTCGAGGTCTGCTTCTTTGTGAATTCCGGCACCGAAGCCAATGAGCTCGCCCTGCGGCTGGCCCGCGCCCATACCGGCGCCAAAGGGATCGTGACGCCCGATCACGGGTATCACGGCAATACCACCGCCGCCGTGGCAATTTCGGCCTATAAGTTCAACAAACCGGGCGGAGTTGGTCAGGCGGATTGGGTGGAACTGGTTGAGGTCGCGGATGACTACCGAGGGTCTTTCCGGCGCGACGACCCCGATCGCGCCCAGAAGTTTGCAGATCTAGTGGACCCAGCGATTGCAGCCCTACAGGACAAAGGTCAGGGCGTTGCCGGTTTCATTGCCGAGACCTTCCCTTCAGTTGGCGGGCAGATCATACCACCCAAAGGCTATCTGCCCGCGGTTTATGAGAAAATCCGCGCCGCTGGTGGTGTCTGCATCGCCGACGAGGTGCAGACAGGTCTGGGGCGTCTGGGCGAATATTATTTCGGCTTTGAGCATCAAGGCGCGCTGCCGGATATCGTGGTCATGGGCAAACCCATTGGCAACGGTCATCCATTGGGCGTTCTGGTTACTACCAAAGAGATCGCCCGCAGCTTTGATAACGGGATCGAGTTCTTTTCGACCTTTGGCGGATCGACCCTGTCCTGCCGCATCGGCAAAGAAGTTCTGGATATCGTCGATGATGAAGGCTTGCAGGACAATGCCCGCCTGATGGGCGACAGGTTGATGACAGGCCTGCGTCAGATCGAGACCGATTTCGGATCTGTCGGTGATGTGCGCGGCATGGGCCTGTTCGTTGGAGTCGAACTGATCAACCCCGATGGCTCTGAAGGCCGTGAGATCTGCCAATATGTCAAAAACCGGATGCGCGACCACCGGATTCTTATTGGCAGCGAAGGCCCAAAGGACAGCATCCTGAAAATTCGCCCGCCGCTGACGATCGAGGCGGAAGATGTGGACATGATCCTGTGGGCATTACGGGATGTGCTGGCAGAAGTTGGTGATTACAGCCCGCCACCCTCATGCGATCATGACCATCACCAAGCAGGGTGCGGCTGCTGCTGAAGGCACGGAACCCCGGCGCGCATTCGCCGGGGTTCTGCACCTGCCCTGCTGCTTAGTGCAGCGTGGCAGTGGGGTTCTGATGTCTTGGGGTTGGCATCGGGATCGAGACCGTCATGCGTCGCAAAGCCAGCCCTAATTCCTCAGACAAAGCGGCCAATGCGGGGGCAAAATCGGGACGGACGATCAGGGACGCCATCATCATAGCGTCTTCGCGCGCGCCTTCTGATGCCGCCGCAATCATCTGGGCGAAACAGTTTTCATCCGCGCCAAGGCAGACACAGCCCAACCCATGCCGGATCAGCGGGCGCCGCCCGTGATGGGCACAAAGCGAGCACAGCCGGTCCAGCGTCAACATCGCTGCCCGGCCCTGATCCGTACCCAGGGCGATCTGAAAGTCCTGCGCCGCATCCATACGCGTTTGCATTCCGTCCCCCCAGAGGCGCAGATACATGACCGCACCGGCCTCGACAGGGCTTAGGTCGGACAGACGGCCAACGGTCGCGCCACCCCGGGCTGCAGGCGCGCTCATTTCGTCAAGATCAGTTTGCCCGCGCGCGTGATGCGCAGGGTGTACAGCTGATCGCCCAGCTCGATATGGGCCAGATTGCCCCCTTTGGTCAGATCTTCAGCCTTATGTGCAGGCAGCATTGATACGGCAAAAGACTGGCTGGGATTCGGGTTCTGAACATTCATCAGGATCACTCCGGAAGGTTTCGGGCAATGCGCCTTATCGGTTTACTTTTCAGGTATCTGGCTGGCCCGATTCTGGGGTTGCTGACGGCTTGAAATATAATCTGATTATTTTAGTCAGGTATGTCAAGCCTCAATATCTCACTCTCGCAACCGGGTTGAATTGCACTGCCTGAACACACCAGTTAGGACTTGCGGTGCAGCTTCAGAGGCAAGGATTTCAATGAGCGCTACAATTATGTTCGATTTGGACGGAACACTGGTCGACAGCCTTCCGGACATCACCGCCGCTGCGAATGCAATGCTGCGGGACACTGGTGTCTCGCCCCTGCCCCAGGACACGATCAAACAATTCGTCGGCAATGGCCTCCCGAAATTGGTAGAACGCATGATGTTTCATTGCGACCTGCCTATGGATCGCCATGCCGAGCTATCGGAACTGACGCTGACCCACTACAACGCAGCCTCCAGCGACAAAACCGTCGTCTACCCCGGCGTGGCCGAAGCGCTTGAACAGCTGCGCCAGATGGGATGTGTTCTGGGTGTTTGTACAAACAAACCCAAAGCACCGGCTGACCATGTTCTGAAGTCGATGGGCCTGACCCATCATTTCGATGCCACCCTGGGTGGTGACAGCCTGGCCACGCGCAAACCAGACCCAGCCCATCTTGAGGCAAGTTTTAACGCAGTGGCCGCTATAGGTCCGCGCCTGTTCGTGGGTGACAGTGAGGTCGATGCAGAAACCGCTGAACGGGCCCAGGTTCCCTTTTTGCTATTCACGGAAGGTTATCGGAAAAGCCCGGTTTCTGAACTGTATCATACCCGTAACTTCGCCGACTGGTACGAAGTGCCTGCGCTTGTAAGTGAGCTTTTGGGGGAATTGGGTTGATGTCCCCCAACTAGTGAGGGGCCGGCCGAGGGGGTAAGTAGCCAGCCCCTCAAGGGGGAAAAGTGGTAGGTCCTTGGAAACTCCTTGGATGATTTGAAGTTAACGAATCGCTCCAATCAAAGATATAGGGGGTTTCCCGTAGCCCTAGATAGGGTATTGAAATTACATAATAAATTATCCGTAAATTCTAGAAATTCGTTGAATATTGTCATTTTCCGTTGGTGACCCGGCCCCAGGACACCGCCAATCGAAAATTGAACAACGAAAAAGGGCGGGGATGAACACCCCGCCCGACGGTTCAGAAAAATTGCTGAATCCGCATGTTCAGATTGCCAGATATTCCTCGCGCAGCTGTGGATTCTCTAACACCTCGCTGGCGGCTCCATCAAACACGATGCTGCCCGTATCCAGAATGATCGCACGGTCCGCCAATTCCAGGGCGCGCACCGCGTTCTGCTCGACAATGATCGTGGTCATACCCTGCTGTTTGACGTGAAGCAGAGTCTTTTCGATCTCATCCACAATCACCGGGGCAAGCCCCTCATAGGGTTCATCCAGAAGCAACACCTTGATGTCCCGTGCCAAAGCCCGCGCAATCGACAGCATCTGCTGCTCTCCGCCAGACAGGGTAATTCCTTCTTGCTTGCGGCGCTCACCCAGCCTTGGGAACAGCTCATAAAGCCGTTCCAGCGACCAGCCGACAGGTGGAGCGATCTGGGCGAGTTGCAGGTTCTCTTCGACCGTCAGACCGGGGATGATACGGCGATCCTCGGGCACAAGGCCAAGGCCTGCGGCGGCGGCCTCATAGCTGGTCATTTTGTGCAGCGGCTTGTGATCCAGCCAGATTTCACCATGACGCACCTCGGGGTCACTGACCCGCGCGATGGATCTGAGCGTCGAGGTTTTGCCAGCACCATTCCGGCCCAGCAGGGCCAGAATTTCACCTTCGTGCACGTTAAAGCTGACGCCCTGCACGATATAGCTTTCGCCATAGTATGAATGCATGTCCCATACGGACAAAAACGCAGGGGCGGTGCTGGCCATATTGGCGTTTTTCGAAAAGTCAGGTTTCTCGTTCATTGCTTTTCCTTACGCGGCCTCACCCAGATAAGCTTCGCGAACCTTGGGATGCCCGCGGATGTTTTCTGGCGTATCTTCGACCAGAGGTGTTCCCTGCGCCAGAACGGTGATGCGCTCGGCCAGGCTGAACACCACATGCATGTCATGTTCAATGATGGCGATGGTAATGTCACGCTCGTCCTTGATCTGTTTGAGCAGGTCGATCGTGTTGTTGGTATCTGCCCGGGCCATCCCGGCGGTGGGTTCGTCCAGCAAAAGCAGGCGCGGGTTCTGGCTGAGGCACATGCCGATCTCAAGTCGTCGCTTGTCCCCACGTGACAGCGATGCCGCGTGCATCTCGCGTTTGTCAGCCATGTTCATCTCTAACAGCATCGCCTCGGCCTGCTCGACAATCGCCTTTTCACTGGAGATGGTTTCATAGGCGTGCATCCGAAAAGCGCCGTCCCGCATCGCAAAGATCGGGATCAACATGTTCTCCATCACAGTCAAATCGCCGAAAATTTCGGGCGTCTGGAACACACGGCTGATACCCATCTGGTTGATCTGATAGGGTTCCAACCCCAGAACAGAATTGTTGTCGAACAAAACAGAACCGGTATCCGGCATCAGCTTTCCCACCAAACAGTTCAGCAAGGTTGACTTGCCCGCACCGTTCGGGCCGATGATCGCGTGGACCGAGTTTTCTTCGACGTTGAGGTTCACATCCGACAGCGCCTTGAGGCCACCGAAGCGTTTGCTGACGTCTTTGACTCGTAGAATTGCCATGGTGCCCCCTTATTCCGCTGGCTCGGTTTTGCCCTTCGGGGCATCATCGGCGCCCGGTTTCTTACGCTTGAACCAGCCCATCAGCCGCTGACCACCTTCAACCAGCCCACCCGGCAGATAGATCACCACCAGCATGAACAGGATACCCAGCGTCAGATGCCAACCCTTGCCGATGAACGGATGGATCAGGAACACAACCGCGTCCTCAAGCCCATCGGGCAGGAAAGCGAACCAGCTGTGCAGAACATTGTCGTTGATCTTCGAGAAGATGTTTTCGAAATACTTGATAAAGCCTGCTCCCAGTACCGGCCCGATCAGGGTCCCTGTACCGCCCAGAATTGTCATCAGTACCACCTCGCCCGAGGCAGTCCACTGCATCCGTTCGGCCCCGGCCAGCGGGTCCATTGCGGCCATCAGCCCCCCCGCCAGACCGGCATACATGCCTGAAATCACAAAGGCTGCCAGCGTGTAGGGTTTCGAATTTAGACCGGTATAATTCATCCGCTGCTGGTTGGATTTCACCGCCCGCAGCATCATGCCAAAGGGCGAGCGGAAGATGCGGATAGAGAGATAGAACACCGCCATCATGATCACCGCACACAGGTAATAGCCCGCGTTAAAGTCAAAGCTCCAGGCACCTACATCCAACGTATAGGTCGCGCGCATGGGAATGCCGAACAGATGCGGTAGGTTCGGCGCGCTGGCCGATTGCAGGATCTGCGGATCGTCCGCATAGACCTGCAAGCCGGTCTCACCATTTGTCAGGTTGAATTTTGGGTTCGAAAGCACCGAATAGGCCAGTGCAAAGCTCATCTGTGCAAAAGCCAGCGTCAGGATCGAGAAATAGATGCCCGACCGACGCAGGCTGACAAACCCGATCAGCAGCGAAAACACCCCGGCGACAAGAACGCTGAGCGCGATGGCCGGAACGACGTTATAGCTGAGCAGTTTGAACATCCACACTGCGGAATACGACCCCACCCCAAGAAAGGCCGCATGGCCAAAGGACAGGTATCCGGTCAATCCAAACAGAATGTTGAAGCCGATCGCAAAAATCCCAAAGATCACGAACCGCTGCATCAAATCGGGATAGCCCGCGTTGAACTGCGCCATGGCGCTGCCTTCAGGGAACGGGTTCAGGATAAAGGGCGCCAACAGGGTCAGTATGGCGACGATGATCAGCAGGCTGGTATCTCTCTTGTTCAGTCCCAACATGGCTTATTCCTCCATCACGCCTTTGCGCCCCATCAACCCGCGTGGACGGGTCAAAAGCACGATGATGGCGACAAGGTAGATGATGATCTGGTTGATGCCGGGGATCGTGGTCGTGGCCCAGGTGGTCGACGCAAAGCTTTCGAGCACGCCCAGCAGGAACCCGGCCAGAACCGCGCCCGGCAATGAGCCCATCCCCCCCACAACCACAACCACAAAGCTGAGAACCAGAAAGTCCATGCCCATGTGATAATTCGGGGGGTTGAGCGGCCCGTACATCACCCCGGCAAGACCCGCGACCGCGGCCGCAATCCCGAACATGATGGTAAACCGCCTGTCGATATTTATCCCCAGCAGGCCCACCGTTTCACGATCTGCCATGCCAGCCCGCACGACCATGCCAAAGGTTGTGAATTGCAGGAACGAGAACACCGCTCCGATAATGCCAACGGCAAACCCGAAATAGACCAGCCGCCAGATCGGATAGATGATGGCGTTGGGATCGAATCCAACCATGATGCCAAGATCAACAGACCCACTCAGCATATCGGGGGGCGGGGTCTGGATCGGATTGGCACCGAAGAAATATTTGATGATCTCCTGCAGCACGATCGCCAGGCCAAAAGTCACAAGGATCTGATCCGCATGAGGGCGCTTGTAAAAATGTTTGATCAGCCCGCGCTCCATCACGTAGCCGACAAACAACATGATCGGAATCGCGAACAGGACAGCCAGAGGAACGGACCAATCTATGATTGACGCGCCAATCTCGGGACCGAACCAGGCCTCAATATACGGGGTTTCAACCTTCAGCGGGTTGCCCAGAAAATCTTTCTGACTTTCATCAAGGGTCACGTAGCTCAAGTTAAAGAGTTTTTGCAAAGACACGGCGCAGAACGCACCAATCATGAACAGCGCCCCATGGGCAAAGTTCACAACTCCAAGCGTTCCGAAAATCAGCGTCAGGCCAAGCGCGATCAGCGCATAAGCCGACCCCTTGTCCAACCCGTTCAGAATTTGCAGAAGAATGGCGTCCATAGTCCCCACCTTTGGCCTGTCCAGTGGACTCCCCCATAGGCGGGAGAGCCCGTTTTCTAGGTCAGAGAATTTTCGTCGAAAATTCTCGCGCTTGTGTTACGCGCCCGGATTGCATTTACCCAATTCGCCACCGGCAAACATCGGGTGCTCGGGATCGTATTCGACCTGCGCGCGTGGGGTGATCTCGACGATCTCCAGCGTGTCATAGGCGTTAGTCGGGTTCTCGTTGCCCCGCACCACCAGCACATCCTTAAAGCACTGATGATCCGCGCCTCGATACCAGGTCGGTCCGTTGCCCAGACCGTCGAACTCGAAATCTTCCAGCGCTTCGGCGACACCACAGGGGTTGAAGGTACCCGCTCGTTCGCACGCATCTGCATAGAGCAGAACCTGTGCATAGCAGGTCTGAGCCGAATTGGACGGCGGCTTGCCGTATTTCTCACCAAAGGATTTCACAAAGGCCTTGGTGCCTTCGTCTTGCAACTGCCAGTTCCAGTTCATCGAACCCAGCACGCCCTTGATGTTCTCGCCAGCACCGGCAGCCATCAATTCGGAATACAGCGGCACGACAATCTTAAAGTCTTTGCCGTTGGCCACCTTGTCGAGCAGGCCGAACTGAATCGCATTGGTCAGCGAGTTCACCATGTTACCGCCATAGTGGTTCAGAACCAGCACATCCGCACCCGAGTTCAGAACCGGCGCGATATAGGACGAGAAGTCCGTCGACGCGAGCGGTGTTTTGACCGTGTTGACCGTTTCCCATCCCAAGGCTTCGGTCGAGGCCACAATCGACTCTTCCTGAGTCCAGCCCCAGTTGTAGTCAGCGGTCAGATGATAGGCCCGGCGTTCACTACCCATTTCGGCAGCAAGAACCGGCGCCAGAGCAGCGCCCGACATGTAAGCATTGAAGAAATGGCGGAAACCGTTCGCCTTCTTGTCCTTACCGGTCGTGTCGTTGGCATGGGTCAGGCCAGCCATGAAGATCACGCCCGCTTCCTGACACAGACCCTGAACTGCGACAGCCACGCCCGAGGACGAGCCGCCGTTGATCATGATCGCACCGTCTTTTTCGATCATCGACTTGGCCGATGCGCGTGCGGCGTCCGATTTGGTCTGGGTGTCGCCGGTTACGAACCCGACCTTTTTACCAAGAATCCCGTTCCCTTTCAGGGCCTTGGACGTAAAGGTGTTCAGGCAACCGCCATCGCCCTCACCGTTCAGATGCTCGACTGCAAGCTGCTGTGCCAGCAGTTCATCATTACCCTCTTCTGCATAAGGCCCGGTCTGCGGAACATTGAAACCCAATGTGACAGACGACCCAGAAGGTTCGTTAGTATATGCAGCAGCCGACGATGCGGTAAAAATCGTAGGTAGGGCCAGACCGGTACCGGCAACAGCACCAGACTTCAGCACGCCGCGGCGTGTGACAGATTTATTAGTCATTCATTCCTCCCAGTTCCCTGTTTTACGTCTGTTGGCTCCTCTTCCAGCAAACGATTGCGCAGGTTTACGCACCGCGAGTATGGCGGGGGTTCTGAAAATTTCTCAATAACCTATTCAAAAAGCAGCTATGTTATGTAAACAAATGAACACCTAGGTGCGGATTTTTGTAAATTCTTAAACATCTTATGCTTCTTAAGAATTGAAATTAAAAGGTATTATTTGAAAACATGCGGGTGATCGCCATGCAGGCAGTGCCGCTCTGCTCGGCAAGCAAGAAGTTGTTGCTAAATCTAAAGGAGAGCCCGGGCCGCATGATACAGCTCAGATGGTCACCGGGACGAGCTGACTTCCCCTGCAGATCAAGCCGTTTGAACCTGGATTCTCAAACCCGAAGCATCGTGCAAATCAAGAATTGTGACAAATTGAAAAACGGTTAATCCCTCCACGGCTGCATCGGTGAATACAGGCAACCGCCCGACCAACCGACGACCAAACAAGCGCAATAACCTTACAAAAAAGGCATAAACCACTACGCTTCGCCCCGTATTCCGCGAACAGGTCAAAGAAATAGTCCGCGAATTTTGTGCAGTTTGTTTACTGAAACGCGACGAATTGATCGTACATAATTAGGTTAATGATTTTTTAGATGAGTTTTAGACGATTATATAGAACTATAGGAATGTAAAGAATCGGTAGGAGGTTGCGCACTCTTATATTGCAAATGCGCGTTTATGTTTGTTCGAGTACAGGTTGTTATCTATGGTCCGGGGGAATGCTCAGAGCGCAGCGTGGTTGCCAAACGCGCTTCATGCCAGAGCCATCATTAATTTCATTCATTGGAGCCAGGCAGGCGTCGTTCTTGATGCCGCGCTTGAAGGTATCGTCAAAGCATTTGGCGCCGATTGTGCTGTCATCAGCCGTGTGTGGCTGAACAAAGGGGCCCATCGTGTTGCCGCACGGGCTGACACACGGGATCCAAAATTCCAAAGACCGTTGTTTCATTCTTTCGCCAACGACGCCCTCGGCCCGTTTCGGAACAAACCAAAACGCGCCTCGGTGTTTAGTCTGCGAGATGACGGGGCAGACCCAAGTGATATCTCCGCAGTTTTGTTAGATTGGATGTCGCACCGCAAGCTGGATGACATTCTGTTCATATGCCTGGACCATAACGGCGGCGAAATCGACTTTCTGGAACTTCATTTCGGGCAGAGTTCCGAACCCGGTTACCGCGAAGCTATTGAACAGGTGGCTCCGCAACTATCCGAGACCTATCAGGCCCGCCGAGCCGGACTGATCACTGAATCATTGTCTCGGCAATCAGTCACCGCACTCAGAAAATCATACAGTGAAGCACCTATTCTCAGCACCGAGAACCCAACGGGCCTGACCCGTGCCGAATGGCGTGTTTGCGTTCTTGTTTCACGCGGGTTGTCGCCTCAGTCCATTGGTGCCGAACTTGAGATCGGACCAGCGACAGTTCGCACGCATCTCAAGCATATCTATTCAAAAACGGCGCTGGACACCTTCCACATGCTGGCCCGGCGCTTGGTATCGGTAGAAGAGCGCGAGGCCCTTCATGGGAAACCTAGCCAGGCACGTGCCTGATGCCTGAACTGGACTGGCAGTCCTGGCTGACATTGTGGGTATTCACACCGCTGTTCGTAATGATCGCCTGGACGGATTTCACCCAAATGCGCATCCCTAACCTGTACTGCCTGCTGGGCGGTGCAGTCGTGCTTATGACCGCGCCGTTTCCGGATTGGAACCAACTGCTGCTGCGCCTTCTTGTGGCCGCAGCGTGTTTTGCGATTTGTTTCGGTCTGTTTGCAGCGGGTTGGCTGGGCGGTGGCGACGCCAAGATATTGCCAATCGTATTTGCCGCAATTCCGGTCCCGGTCGTATCGACCTATCTGCTAATACTGGCAGGCTGCATGGCAGCGGGGCTGATCGGAATGTCGCTGTTTCGGCGTCTCGCCCGACAAACTTCCCCGCATATCAAGTCAACCGCCCAGTCGCGCGAATTTCCTCTTGGAATCGCTATCGGATCATCCGGGGTGATCCTAGCAATCTGGTCGGCTACTGCGCTTTGGTTCTGACCATGCCAGCGTCTTAGGGGCCAAACGCATCCATATAACGGATCACGATCGGGGCCAGGATCAGCCCAGCGATTGCAGGCAGCATAAAACTGGCCATAACCGCCGACATTTGGACAGGCAACTTGTTGGCCTTTTCCTGTGCCCGCACCTCGCGCAGTTCACGCATTTCTTCGGCATAAGTGTTCAAAGCCGCAGCCAGGGGAACGCCAAACCGGGTCGATTGCAGCACAACGCTTACGAATGAGCTCATTTCCTCGATACCTGTTCGACGCGCCATACGCATCAGCGCGGTATCTCGGTCACGCCCTGCCTGAATCTCGGAAAGCGCAATCAGCATCTCTTCGGACATTTCTGGCGCGACAAGTTGCATTTCGACCGCCACTTTCAGCAAGGCCTGATCAAAACCGAGGCCAGCCTCGATACCGATCTGAAGCAGATCCAGCATGTTCGGAAACGCATTTTCCATCAGACGCTTGCGCTCTTTGATCCGGGCGCCCATCCATAACTGCGGTATGAGATACCCGATCCCGCACAATACGCCGACATTCCGGATAATCTCGAACGCGTTCAGGCTGGACGTATATTCCGCGATCCGCGCACCCAAGTTGTTTGCCGGTTGCCAGGACATCAGGAAGAGGAAGGCCAGCGGCAGGAACGTCGCCAGCCCCAAACGGATAAGATAGAAATTCACGATTGCGTTTTTGCTGCGAAATCCGGAACGCGCCAACACTTGCCCAACTTCGAAACGTACACTGGCATCGCTGGGTATCAGGGCCGCACTCAAACCTGTCGGCGCTTCGCCCTCGACTTTTTCAGGAACTGCCCGTGACAAAGCCTGACGTGGTCGGCTTGACACCATGCGCTCTGCGGCTGTGGACCGTTCGCTAAGCGAGGACGAGATACCAAGAAACGCTACGACCGCACCTATCAGCACACAACCCAGAACCAGGATCTGCGTTGATAATTCGCTATCAAAAATCGAACTCAAATACTCCATCGAATACGCCTCTTCAAATCCGGAAATTCACAAGCTTGAACATCACAATCGCGTTCAGGACGATGGTCACTGCGATAACGCTCATGACTGGCACAAAGGCCGGAGAGTCCGCGACATCGCCATAATATGTCGGCGTCATGATGGTCATGAACACGGCAATGCCAACGGGAATGGATGACAGGATATAAGCCGTCATGCGGCCTTCGGCCGAGATGGCCTTGACCTTGCGACGCAATGACATTCGCGCTCGGATCACGCGGGCCAGCGTGCGCAAGATGCCGGCCAGGTCACCACCTGTGCCGTGCTGCATCATCAGCGCAACAGCTAGATACTGGATATCTTCTTCATCGATGCGGTCAGCCATGCTTTTGATCGCAGTCGTCAGTTCTTCGCCATAAGAGACCTGATCAACGACCAGCCCAAACTCAGTTCCAATTGGGTCAGGCATTTCTTCGGCGACACTTTGTAAGGTTGTGTTCAGTGGGTGCCCCACCTTCAATCCACGGGACATCAGGTCCAGCGCATCGGGCAACTGCTTGATCAACGCCGCCTTGCGCTTGCGCAACGTCACCCCCAACGCAACCAGTGGCGCGATCAGGAAAACAAGGGCGCAGGTGGGGACCACTTTCAACGGATCAGCCACCATAGACCCACCAATGGCCGAGATCAGAAAGGCTGCGCCGCAACCGGCCAGAAACATTTCGGGAACCATGTTCAGGCCCGAAACCTTCAACGCCAGAGGCAAATCCCCCACCAGCGGGAAACTCCGCAACAGTGGCTTGGCTTCCTGCGGTTTCAACAGGCTGAGGACATCCTCACCCGACTTCCCCTCGGACAGCATCTGAATTCGGCGGTTGATCGCCTCTTCGCGGTTTTCGCCACGCCGCATAAACTGACGCAGCCCTTCAAAAGCAATCAGCGCACCCAGGAAAACCGCAAGCGCCAGAACAAACCTGACATCGAACCCGGCAACTTCCATTTCCGGGCCGATCAGGTTGTTGATGTTCAGATTGGCCAGATATGACCTGATTTCCTCGAACATCCCGGACCTCCTTAGTTGAACTTGACCGTGGACAGGTCGACCCCGGCAGCCGCCAGTGCATCGCTGGATTTTGGCCGAATTCCCGTGGGCATGAACCGGCCCAGAACCTTGCCATCTTCATCCTTGCCTTCGCGCTTGAAGACAAAGATGTCCTGCATGGTGATGATGTCGCCTTCCATTCCAGTCACTTCCGAGATTGAAGTAACCCGGCGCGTCCCGTCTGACAGTCGGTTCAACTGAAGCACAAAGTGGATGGCCGAAGCGATGGTGGCCCGGATCGCCGAATGCGGCAGCTCCATCCCGCCCATCTGTACCATCTGTTCGACCCGAGACAGCGCATCGCGTGGACTGTTGGCATGAACGGTCGTCATCGAACCGTCATGGCCGGTATTCATCGCCTGCAGCATGTCGAAGGCCTCTGATCCGCGCACCTCGCCGACCACAATACGGTCAGGGCGCATCCGCAGCGCGTTGCGGACAAGATCACGCTGGGCCACAGCGCCGGTCCCGTCCAAACCGGCTGGGCGGGTCTCCATGCGGAGAACATGTTCCTGCTGCAGTTGCAGTTCAGCAGCGTCTTCGATGGTCACGACCCGTTCGTTGCCGCCGATATAGGAAGACAGGGCATTCAGCATTGTCGTTTTACCTGATCCGGTTCCTCCGGAAATCAGGACATTCATCTTTGCCTCGACCAGACCGCGCAACAACGCCGCAGCACTGTCATTCAATGCATCGTTCTTAACCAACCGCTCCATCGTCAGCGGTACGCGCGCGAATTTACGGATCGACAAGGCCGGCCCGTCCAGCGCGCAGGGCCGAATGATCGCGTTTACACGGCTGCCATCCTCAAGCCGCGCATCCACCCAGGGTTGGCGTTCATCAATACGACGGCCGACACGACTGACAATCTTGTCGATGATCCGAAGCAAATGACGTTCATCCCGAAAACGCGCCGAGGTTTTTTCCAGAATACCTGAACGTTCGACGAAAATCTGCTTGTGACCGTTCACCAGAATATCGTTGATCGAAGGGTCGGCCAGCAAAGGCTCCAGTGGCCCAAGCCCAAGCACCTCGTGCATCAGTTCTTCGACCAAAAGCTTGATTTCCTCAGACCGCATGGCCCGGCCCTCGGACCGCAACAGATCAGTTGCGTGTTTGCCGATTTCGCCCCGCAATGTGTCTTCTTCGACCTTGTCGATCACAGCCAGATTCAGCTTATCAAGCAACGAGTTGTGCATCCGGGCCTTGAGGTCGATACGGTCCATCTCGCGCTCGCGCTCCATGGCACGGCGTTCGGCGTTCTTGACCTCGATATCAGCAACATTTCCGTTCGGCTGTTTCGTGTCCAACGGCACAACTTTTGGGGATTGGGATGTTGTGCGACCCGTTCTGTCAAATTCACGAAACATTCTGCTTTACCTTTTACTTAACTGATCTTCACATCTTCGGACTTCGATTTACTGTTTGCCCACGCGTGGCGGCAGAGAAACTGTGGTTTCCTGCGCGATGCGGCGGATGGCCCGTGTCAGAGGCGCCCGGTTTGAGACCTCTTGCAGAGGTACGCCCCGATCCACGCATTCACGAACGGTTCGCTCATCCTTGGGGATCCAGTGGGCGAAATCCTGTTCCAACAGCTTTGCCGCTGCGCGGTGGTGCGCGGCCGGGATCAGGGGTTTCTTTTCCAGGCTCGCAACCAGCTGGATTTCCAAGGCCGGGTTTTCGGCGTGATAGAAATCCATCAATTTCCGCGCTGACCGGATCGAAGGCACTGCGACATCCGTTACCAAAAGCAGCCGGTCGGCTTGCGACAACACCGGCGTGATCCACTCGACCAGAGCTCGCGGCAGATCAATAATCACATAATCATGGCTGCGCTTAAGGCTGTCCAAAATGGCCGAGATCTGTTCTTCATTAATGGCACTGAGAGGACCAAAGCGCGACGGTGCAGCCAGAACATCAACCCCACAGGGGGATTTGGTCATGGCCTGTTCCAGAAAGGCGCCATCGGGAATGCTCTCATCCATCGCCATCCGCCACATGGCGTCACTTTCCTCAACATCCATCAGGGCGGCAATAGATCCGAACTGAAAATCCAAATCGACAACCGCGACTTCGTTGGCGGCTTTCTTCTTGAAGAACCCTTCCTTGGCCTGTAGCTCGTTGGCCAGATTGGCAGCGACGATAGACGATCCAACCCCACCACGGGATTTCGCCACGGCGATCACTTTGCCCAGGGTTGCCTGACCGCCCCACACGGCCGGCAACTGCGCCTGACGGCGGGCCCGGATTGCGTCCACCTGCGGCACAATTTCCTCGTCGATCCACTTTCTCGGAAGAACGTCGTCGACACCAAGCTTTTTCAGCTGGCGCGCCTTTTCCAAGGGCAGATCCTCGTGGGCCAACGCAATGATGATCGCATTTGGCATACGGGCATCACAGATTTTCCGTGCGGTTTGCAGTAGGTCCCCGGAATTCTCATCCACATCGAACAGAACAACATCATGCTCTGCAGTCAGCGAGATCGCAGAGCCGTTTACCCCCGCAACGGTGTCCTGACGACCGGTGAACCGGCAGTTCGCCTGCCCCCGCAACGAGCCTTCTATGGCCGAGTAAATCTGCTCGTCCGGTGAAATCAACAATACTGAAATCTGCTTGGCACTCATTATGTTTCTCCTTACTCACTCGCCCCGGCCGCCAGATCTTCGGCGGGAACCGATGTGCTCATCGCGGGAAGAGAAATACTGTTGGGGGTATTTGACGCAGGGGTTGTGCCGTTCGACGCAAGAGCGGCAAGACCGGCGATTGGCATCATGAAGTTAAAGTTTACGTTAACAAGTTCGGCGGTAACGACCGGCGTGTATGGCCCCCCTAAAAATCCAAGGCGCGCGTCATGCGAATATCCGATCTGTACGTTGGCGGCAGTCGTTCCCGGTGGCAGCAACATGCGGATATCATTCCAGACACGTGCGCCGTAATCCGTCGCGGTATTCAACGGGCAAGGCGCAGGCAGGGCAGGCACGGCACAGACATTGCCACTGCGGCAGAGCACCCCAAATTTCGTACTTGTAGGAGCGCCGCTTGCCAGCGTGTGCTCGGTCGGCAACGCACCGCAAAGCGGAGGCCCAAGAGTTGCCAGCCTGGCTGCTTTTTGCATCGCCTTCTGCGCCATGGTTGTCGACCAGAACAACCGGCCATAATCCACAATGCCGAACATCAGCAACAGGAACAGTGGAATGACCATCCCCAATTCGACCAGGGCGGCGCCACGCTCCTGACGCCGGAAGGTCCGCAGGATATGCGACACTCGGGTCATACGCCGAACACCCGGCTCTGATCCGAAATCACCGTGTCAAGCGTGCTAACAGCCCCGCCGAACAGGCCCAGAACATTGCCCAGGATAAAATCAATCTGGATTTTCGCGGTCACTTCGACCACTGAGGTCGGGTCAATACGATAGCTGCCAGACCGCGATATGCAGGTCGGGGTTACATCCACCAGCGTTGTTCCGACCGGCAAATGCGCCCCACCGCCCAGTCGGTTGGCGACAATATCTGTGGCCATTGCATCATAGCTTGCGACGCCACCCGCGCTGCATAGATCCAGCGGTGCGATGCGAGCGATCATGCGTGACGCATCCCGTACGCCGGCAGATGTCGCCTGATGTATCCAGGTGATCCGGCTGCCCTCGATGATCACAACAAAGAACAGCAAGATAACCGGCAGAACCATGGCGAACTCGACCATCGGCGCGCCAGACTCGCAGCGCCGAAAGCGTGAGAGGAAGCGACCCAGCGGCTTCATCGGTACAGCCTCACAACATCGCGGAAAATGCCATCAACGGCACTGCCGCCAACTCCGCCGCCAACCTGTTTGACCACCTCGACGAAGATGTCGAAATCCGAGCCTGTGGATTCTTCAAGCGGCTGAAACAGAAAGACTTTTACGAACTCCTTCACCGGCACATCGGTGGCCCGCCCGGAAACCGGGTTCGCGGTGCAGTCAATCGCTGCGGCGATAAATGTCCGGCGGTCGGGGTCGGTGCTGGGCTGGCTTGAACATTGGGCGCGGCCGGTCTCGTCCCGTCCGGTGACGATATCGCCTGACCCGGCCCGGCTGACCTCGTCCAGATATACCTGATACCGGGTGTTTCCTGTCGGTGCACCCTGCGCATGCGGTGTCAGCGTACCGTCCGGTCCAACGCCATAATTCATAAGGTTGTAAGCTGCTTGCCCTGACGTCCAGTTGCCATCGCCAAAACGGCTGCCATTGCAAAGACCACTCACCGGGTCAAAGCAATCATCCGGCGGCATTGGAATAGTATTGGTCGACAGGGTCGGATTGTTGTTCAAACATCCCCCACCAGTATGGTCCCAGCCCGAGATCACATTTGGGCCCGGTGCATAGTCTGGATCGTTCTTCAGTTGGTTCATGGTCGCCTGGAACATATCGAACCGCGAATTGTAGATCGCGCTGCCAATCCCGTTCCGCTGACCGGGTTCGGTGTCGACACCGCGCTGAGACACGCATTTGGTCAGGTTCCCATTCGCAGCAATGAGGCAGATATACAGCTTTGAACCAGTCAGACCGGCGCATGGCCCGTTTGGATTGATCCCGATATCCGTTGGATCCAGAAATCCGAAATTCCCCGGCCCCCAGGCCGAGTTGTTGCCGCCAGTACGCAATTTGATGGAAGCGCCGATATTGGCGCTGGAGGTCCAGCCCGACGGGATGCAGAACATCAACGGCGTTACGTCACAGGCATATGCTGAATACCCAGCGATCGAGACTGAATTCACCTCTCCGGACGGGCTGGCGACGCCCAGCAAGCTGGCCAGCGATCGGCCAAAAGGCAGGAAAACAGTCCGTGGTGTCGCGGTCACCTCGACCAAGACAGCACGCGCCGGGTCTGTCGTCACAAAGGGCGTAACCGAGTCGTTATCGTCTGGGTCTGCCCCCGGAGTAGGCAATCCGGTCAGAAAACGAAGCGAAAAATCCGCAGAAGTTCCAAGGCTTTGGCTGCCATCAGCGAAAAACTGTTCGTCGTCGATCATGCCGGATGCCGCAGCTGTTGCACGTGTAATGGCGTCAGCATTGCCATCCAGCTCTCCTGCGGCGGCAAGCGCCACGTGGTCGGTATAGGCTTGCATGTCAGTTTGGGTAGAGGCGATACGCCCCAGATCAAAAGTCAGTGCAGCCATTCCGATCATGACGACCATGAACATGCCGACAAAAACCAGAATTGTGCCGTCTTCTTTGTCCCTGATTTTGCGTAGCGAAGTCATATCAACCTCCCTCGAAAGACCAACCTGACCTCAGTTCACCGGCTCAGTTGTTGCACTGGTGTTCCCAAAGACCTGAATTTCCTGAACGTCGGTTGCCCCACGGCGAACTTTCACAATCGGCCTGGGCGTGCCCTCTTCTAGCGGTGATTTTTCAAGGAGGATGTCGCTGAGGCGAACCGCTTCCAGCGGCTTATCCTCTTCTGTTTGCAGAGACCGCAGAGACAGGCTGAGCTGCCCAGCCTTCTGCGCCAGAGCCAACTTCTGACCTTCATCCGGGGTGACCTCGATCGTAACCGTGCGGGCAATGCCCGGTTGGTCAAGCTCTTCATCCGCGGTTTGGTCCACGCCGATGACCCGGATATTCTGCAGGATCGTCACTGCACGCAGTGTATCATTGGTGCCGCGGGTCAGAACAATGTCGACAAAGTCGCCAGGCGTAACAAATCCGCCTACCCCTGTCTGCGCGTCGACATTGATCGCCATCGCGCGGTTATTCTCGCCAATCGTCTGAACGATTGTCACTTTTTCACCAAAATCGGAAACTTTCGAGGTCAAAAGAATTTCGCCCTGCGCCAAAGCGCGCTTGGCCCGGCGAGGTTCTATGCCTGCGGCAGGCAGGACATCATCAAAACTTGTAAAAACACCTGCAGGCACAGATGCAGTAGGCCAATCAATGGTCGTCAGCTTGTGCCCTTCGATCGGCGTTCCGAACGCGATATCTTCGGCCACGGCCACAACACGAACTATGGTTGGTTCACCCGCTGACTGATTCCTTCGGATCTGATCCTGTGCCAGAATGACTGCGCCACCCGCCAAACCTATTCCCAGGAAAGTCATCAAAAATGATTTAATACGCATGGTATCCTCCAATTCCCGGGAAAACTCAGGATAATTACTTAATTGGGCCTGAATGGCCAAACAGACCGCTTATGCAAATCAAAGGTGGTCTGGTAGGAAACTGACGCCCCACACTTGCGAATGGGAAGTCAGGTTTTTTTCACTTAGGAAATTGGCGCGCAGCTTAAGGCGTTGTCCGCTGGGCTGCCGAGTTTGCATCACTAAAGTTGCTGCTGGTCGTGCCAGCCAAATTGGTCAGAATTGTCCCGCCGACGACAATCGCAACAAACAGCGCGATGCCATATTCAACCAGGGTGGCGCCACTCTCGTCTTTGCGTAGCTTCAGAAATACTTTGCGAATTCCATTCAACATTACTTGAACTCCAGACTGTTTTACCAAAGTGCGAAATCCCGCACTGACACGAGGAACACACCCCCGTTAACTAAATCGTTACCGATGAGGCGGTGCCGAAACCTCCCCACAAACGAAAAGAAATTCCCGCTTAGGGCGAATTTTCGATCATTTTGGGCGGAAATGTGTAAAATCGCGGACCGATTTACGGTGCGCGGCAGCAGATTTACCTGATCTCCCATCAGAAAGAATCGACTGTTGAGAAGCTGCTCGGGGTCAATAAACCGGGCCCCGCGTCAAACGAGCAATCATTTGCAACCGATTGCAGCCACCAGACTAACTGGCTTAGTATCACGACATGAAAATGTCTGTCATCCCACCTTTCTTCTGCAGGTACGAAACATGAGCGTCACCCTAAAAGACGTCGCAGCTCTGGCCGGGGTGTCGCGCTCTGCCGTGTCGCGCACCTTTACCGAGGGTGCCTCGGTTTCGGCAAAAACCCGAAGCAAGGTGGAAAAGGCCGCGGCGGAACTGGGTTACAGCCCAAACGCCCTGGCCTCGTCCCTGACCACGGGGCGGACAAAACTGATTGGGTTGATCTCGAACAACTTTCACAACCCGATTTTCCTTGAAGTCTTCGATCAATTCACGCGCGCCTTGCAGGAACGCGGTCTGCGCCCGTTGATCGTGAACCTGACCGATGAGACCGAGCCTGCCAATTCCGTTCGGATGCTGCGCCAGTATTCTGTTGACGCTGCCATCGTGGCCTCTTCGACCCTGCCGCCAAGTTTCGCCAAGGCCTTTCACGACGCTGGCGTCCCGGTTGTGCATACGTTCGGGCGCTCGGCGACCTCACCAGAGGTACATGTCGTCGGGATCGACAATGTCGAATGTGGTCGCATGGCAGCCCGCGAGCTGCAGGCGCGGGGTTATCGGCGCGTTGGATATTTGGGCGGGCCAAAAGATGCGACCTCGGCCATGGATCGATATCAGGGCTTTATGGAAGAGGCGGAAAAGCACCCTGATCTTGAGGTCACATACTCTTTCGCCGGGGCCTATTCATTTGAGGCGGGGCGCGCGGAAATGCTGGATCTGCTAAAGGGTCAACCAGCCGAAAGCTATTTCTGCGGCGATGACATTCTGTCCGTCGGTGCGCTGTCCGCCCTGTCGGATCACGGGCTGAAACCGGGCAAGGATATCGGGATCATCGGCCTGAATGACATGGAGATGTCGCGTTGGGAAAGCGTGAATCTGACGACCATCCACCAACCGATCAAGCAAATCATCACCTCGTCTGTGGATCTGGTGGAAGAGATGCTGAAAGACCCCGAGCGTTATCCCGAGGCCCGCATTTTCCCCTGCCGCGTAGTCGAAAGGGGCACGCTGCGCCCCCGCACCTAGTCAGCGGAACATAGGGGGGCGCGCATCCTTCCAGGCTCCGTCTTCATTGCCCGACGCAACGGCAGCATGGACCGCTGCGATAGACCGCACCCCATCCGCTGCGCCTGGCAACCCGTCGCGGGTTTCGCCACGAATGGCATCGGCCAGATCGCAATAGATGTTGGCCACAGCCAAGGGAAACCCTTCAGGATGTGCGATGGCCACCCGCGACAGGCGCTGGGCGTCCTCGTACAAGCCACCTTCGCCCTTTTCAATGATCTGTGTGCGGCCGCCGACCGGTGTATAGAGCAACTGGTTGGGCTGTTCCGAGGTCCAGCGCAGACCGCCGGTTTCACCGAAGACCTGAATGTCGAACCCATGTTGGCGCCCGATCGCAACGGACGAAGTCCACAAGCGCCCGACGGTGCCACGCTCTGTCCGGAAGTTGACCATGGCATCATCCTCCAGCACGCGGCTTGAGATGGTCGAGGCCATGTCGGCGGACAGCGACGTGACCTCATCATCGCAAATGAAGCTGGCCATATGCAGCGCGTGTATACCGCAATCCGCGAACTGCCCCGAGACACCGGCCATCGCCGGATCATACCGCCAGCGCACGCGCGGATTGTCGGCGTCAGTGGCATCCCCGTGGTGGCCGTGGCTGAAATTCGTCACGACCAGACGCACCTTGCCGATATCCCCGACCCTCACCATTGCACGTGCCTGGCGCACCATCGGATAAGCCGAATAGCAATAATTCACGGCGCATAGCTTGCCCGATGCTTCGGCGATGCGCACGATCTCTTCGCCTTCTTCCACGGTCATCGTCATCGGCTTTTCGCACAGAACGTTAAAACCCGCCTCGAGATAGGCCTTGGCAATTTCAAAATGGGTCGAGTTCGGTGTCGCGATTGTAACCAGATCGATGCGGTCGCTACGGTCTTTTTCACCGGCTAGCATCTCTTGCCAGTCGCCATAGGCGCGATCAGTTGCAACGCCCAGACGCTGTGCATATTCACGTCCCACGTCGGGGCGGTGGTCCAACGCTCCGGCAGCGAACTCAAACAGCCCATCGGCCTGTGCGCCAAGGCGGTGCGCAGGGCCAATCTGGCTGCCTTCACCGCCACCGATCATGCCCCATTTCAGCTTTGTCATGGTCTTGGTCTCTCTTTGGAAATTGGGTGGTGAGCTTTCAGAAATCGCTGATATCTGTCCATTGCCGTGCGTCTGACGAGGCCAATGCAGCCGCCAGAACGCGGTTCACATCATGCCCGGTGCGGAAGGTGGGCCAGATGTTCTCTCCCGAATGGATGGCCTGCAGAAAATCCTTGGCCTCGATAATGATCTGATCCTGATATCCTGTCCCGTGGCCAGGGCCCTGGCAAAAGGGCTCGTAATCCGGATGCGCGGGGCCGGTCAGGATCTTGGTGAACCCGCGCGTGGCCTCGGGGCCTTCGCGGCGATACAGCCACAGGGCGTTCTGATCCTCTTGATCGAACCGGATCGCACCTTTGGTACCCGAGATCTCATAGGCGTAACCCATCTTGCGACCCGTTGCGACGCGGCTGAAATAAAGGTTTCCCATGACCCCGTTTTCAAAACGGCACATCATCTGCGCGTGATCATCATTGGTAACTTCGCCGCCGGGGCGATGCCGGTGCACCGTCTCCACATCGGCCATAACCTGAGTGATCGGCCCGATCAGCGCCAACGCACCATTCACCATATGCGGAGCAAGATCGCCGATGGTTCCATTGGCCATTCCCGTTGTGCGCCAGGTTGCCGGGGCCTCGGGGTCGGCATAGAAATCCTCAGTATGTTCGCCACGGAACCATGTGACCTGACCGATTTCCCCTTCAACAATAAGCTGACGCGCATATTGGCTGGCGGGCGTACGGATATAGTTGAACCCGACCATGTTGATTGCACCTGTGGCCTCGGCTGCCGCCACCATCGCGCGGCTGTCGTCCAAGGACGCCCCCAAGGGTTTTTCGCACAGCACCGGTTTACCAAGGGCAAACGCCGCCTCAGCGATTTGACGGTGTGTCGACTGAGGTGAGGCGATCACAATGGCCTCGACCTTTGGATCCTCGACCAACATGCGCCAGTCATCGGTGGCGCGCTGGAACCCGTAGGCGGCACGATAGACTTCCGCGCTTGCAGATGTCGAGGCACAGATCACCTCAAGTCGCGGGCGCAGCACGGTGTCGAACACCGCACCTACCGCTGACATCGCGACCGAGTGGGCCTTGCCCATATAGCCGCCGCCAACAATTCCAATTCCAATTTCAGGCATCTGCCGCGGCCTCGCACATATCATTTGCAACCGGTTGCAAAATCAGTATCGTGTGAATCGATTCAACGCAAGGATCAACACACCTTGCCGACCCTTTTCGCCGGAGGAAATGACTTGACCGCTTTGATGGACGGTATCAAAGGAAACCGCTTTGGCGTCTTGGGTCGTGCGGGCATGGACCTGTTTGCCGATCCCATCGGCGAGAAAAGTGAGGATGCCGACGCGTTCCGGGCCGATCTGGGCGGTTCATCGGCAAATATATGTGTGGGTCTGGTCAAGCTGGGCAGTCAAGCGTCGCTGATCACCTCGGTATCTGACGACGCGGTCGCGCGGTTCTGCCTGAACCGGCTGGCGCATTACGGCGTCGATACGTCCAACATACGGGTTGTAAGGGGCGAATACCGCATGTCGCTGGCAATCTACGAAAGCCGGACAGAAGATTTCCAGAATGTCATCTACCGCAATGGCGCAGTCGATTTCCAAGTCACCGAAGAGGATATGGACCAGGTCGATTTCAGCTCCTTCTCGGCTGTGATCTCGGCCGGAACCGTCTTTGCGGCCGAGCCTTCGCGCAGCGCCACATTCCGGGCCATCGACACGGCCCGTAAGGCCGGTGTGCCCGTAATATTTGACATAGACTATCGCCCTTACAGTTGGCCCTCACCCGAAGTCGCGTCCGAGGTCCTGTCCCGCGCCGGTGACGCCAGTGATCTGATCGTAGGCAATGACGAAGAATTCGGTTTCATGGCGGGCGGGATAAACAAAGGGTTTGCCAAGGCGCAGGAACTGGCGGCCAAACCAGGCCGCGTGGTGATCTATAAAATGGGTGAAAAAGGCGCCATCACGCTGATGGGCGGGCAGGAATTTCAGACAGGCATCTATCCGGTGACTGCCGTCAAGCCGAATGGCGCAGGTGACAGTTTCATGGCCGGGTTACTGGCCTCGGTTGCAGCGGGGTACTCGCTGAAGGACGCGGTGATGCGCGGTTCGGCCTGCGCCTCGATCGTCGTGTCTCAACCCGGCTGCGCGCCCGCGATGCCGACCACCGAACAGCTGGACGCGTTTCTGGCCACCCATCCCGGCCCCACGGCATAGGAGATCCCAATGCATATCGCCCCCTATGACAACCAGAACAAACCCATCGTGGATGTCGATGACCCAATGGTGCCCCTGAACTATTTCAACATCGTCAAACTGAAACAGGGCGAGGCGTTCGAATATCAAGTGCCGGGATATGAGACCTGCATCGTCCCGGCCACAGGTACGGTCGATGTGGATGTCGAAGGCGTGCAATTTGCCAAGCTGGGCAACCGAGGAGAGGATGTCTGGGATGGAGAGCCAGAGGGCGTTTATGCACCTGTTGGCGCGAAGGTGCAGATCGTCTGCATCTCGGATCATTCCGAAGTCTTCATCGCAGGCGCCAGATACGACAAGGTTTTGGACCCGTTCGATGTCCGCCAGCACGATCTGGTGCAATACGGCAGCGACGACACCAAAACCCACCGCAAGATCAAGCACATCCTGGGCCAGAAACAGCATGACAAGGTGGGCCGTCTGCTGGTGAGTGAGCTGTTCACCGTGGGTCAGGGCGGCTGGTCGGGATTTCCCAGCCACAAACACGATACCAACCGCCTGCCGGATGAGACCCGCCATGACGAGACCTATAATTTCCGTTTCAAACCCAACTGGGGCTCTGGCCTGCAGATGCTGCAGCGCGAGGATAACGAACCGGGCGACGCCTATCATATCATGGACGGATCGACCGTCTGTATCGACAAGGGTTATCACCCCTGCTGCGTCCTGCCGGGGTATGAGATGTATTATTTCACGATCCTCGGCGGCCTGACCCAACGCTCGCTAGTCCAGTATTTCCAACCCACCCATGCCTATCAGATCGAAACCATACCGGGCATCAAAGACATGATTGCAAAATTCAAATGACCCTCGCCACACTGAAAGACGTTCTGCAACCGGCTTATGAACAAGGCTATGCCGTGGGCGGCCTGGTCACGTTAGGATGGGAGGATATGCGCGCCTATGTGGCCGGAGCCGAGGCCGAAAACGCGCCTCTGATCCTGCAGGCCGGACCCAGTTGCCGCGAGCACACACCCCTGCCCATTCTGGGCAAGATGTTCCGCTATCTGGCCGAAAACGCCTCTATCCCCGTCGTCGCCCACCTGGACCATGGGTACACGTTCGAGGACTGCAAAATCGCGTTGGACAGCGGCTTTACCTCGCTGATGTTCGACGGGTCGCGTAAGCCATTGCAGCAAAACATCGATGAGACCGCGGCCATTGCCGAAATGGCCCATGCGGCAGGGATTTCATGCGAGGGAGAGATCGGCTTTGTGGGGTATTCCGGTGGCGAAGGCTCAAATGGTACCGACCCCGAGGAAGCCGCGAAGTTTGCACGCGAAAGCGGCGTCGACGCGATGGCGATTTCGGTTGGCAATGTTCACTTGCAGCAAAACAAAGAAGGTGGCCTGGATGAGGCGCGTATCGCCGAAATCGATGCCGTGACCGAAGTGCCTTTGGTCATTCATGGCGGGTCCGGTGTGCCGGTAGAGCAGCGTATGAAGCTGGCGCGCGAGACCTCGATCTGCAAGTTCAATATCGGGACCGAGCTGCGTATGGCATTCGGAAATGCCATGCGTGAAGCCGTCAATCGTGATCCTGAACGGTTTGACCGCGTCACGATCCTGAAGGAAACGCACGACCCAGTTGAGGCTGCTGCCCGCACCGTGATCCGTGCCTTTGGCGCCCCGCCGCAGCATTAGGGCGTCAAGTTACCAGTCGGTCGGGAGCGCACCGTCAAGCGGCATCACCTCAGATCGAGCCGCCTTCGACCATGAAATTCCCCGCGCTGCACATGGCCGCGTCGTCCGAGGCCAGAAACAGGACCATGCGCGCCACATAGATCGGCTCAATCGGGTCCGGGAGACATTGACGATCCACCTGCTTGGCCAGCGCCTCGGGTGTCACCCATAACTCTTTTTGCCTCTCCGTCATGATCCAGCCCGGAACTACCGTGTTCACCCTGATGCGATGGTCGCCCAGCTCGCGCGCCATGGTGCGGGTCAGGCCGTGAACGGCAGATTTGGCGGTGGCATAGGCCGGGAACCCCGCCCCGCATTCCCACCAGGAATTCGAGCCTAGGTTGACGATGGCCCCCTTGCCCTTAGCGATCATGCCCGGGGCCACCGACTGGATGGCAAAGAACATATGGCGGATATTGGTTGCCATTCGGTCATCCCAATACTCCGGCGTTACCTCGCGCCAGTCGTGGCGTTCGTCATGGGCAGCGTTGTTGACCAGAACATCCGCCTCGCCCAGCGCGGCGACCAGCCGCTCGAAGGCGGCCTGCAATGCCTCAATGTCGCGCAAATCGCATTGGGCAAAGGCATGCTGCCCATCCAGTTCTGCCAGCAGCGCTTGGCCCGCATCTGCGTTCAGATCAACAAACCCGACCCTGGCCCCCTGGGCGGCAAAGGCGCGAACCGTTTCGGCGCCGATCCCCCCGGCCCCGCCGGTGATAAAAACTGTTTTTCCCGCAAGACCGGGGTAATTCGCAAAATTCGCGCTCATGCGTCACGCTCCATGATCCATTCAACTTCGGGGGCGGCAACAAAGCGCCATTTCCGCAATGGGCCGGCCATGACGTTCAGATAGTACATCTCAAACCCATAGGGCGCACCGCAGGGATGATGCCCGCGCGGGACGATCACGACATCGCCATCAGATACAGCCATAGCCTCGTCCAGATCGCCATCATCGGTATAGACCCGCTGAATGCCGAACCCGTTCGAGGGGTTCAAACGGTGGTAATAGGTCTCTTCCAGATAGGTTATGCGAGGAAAGTCATCCTCATCATGGCGATGGCTGGGGTAGGAGGACCAGTGGCCATTGGGCGTGAAGACCTCGGTCACCAGCAGGCTGTCAGCGACGTCTTCGGCCTCCATCGCGATATTGTTGATATAGCGGGTATTCACACCCTTCCCGCGTTCGGTCAGTGTGATGCCACCCGGCCCGATCCGTCGCGCCGGGTGGCCACCTGTGCCGGGAGCCGAACACACGGCCACAACACAATCGGTTTCCGCCACGGCCTGCCAATCGGTTCCGTTGGGCAGGTACAGACAATGCGGCGGCGTCTTTTCAAAGACATCCATGCGGTCACCCAGCACACCCCAATCCTGCCCGGCCCCGGTGATATGCGCCTTGCCCTCGACCATGACCAGGATGACCTCATTGTCACCGGTTTCTTCGGTCGCCTTGTCACCTGCGCGTAGTTGGTAAAGACCGAACCCGACATAGCGCCATCCCGCAGAGGCAGGGGTGATGTCATGCACCTTGCCATGGGGGCCGCGTGGTTTCCTGAGCAGGTTGGCCATGGGGCCTCCTTTCTGGGCGCGCCGGCCCGGTTCGTAACGTCAGGCGGATTGTCGGGTTTTCAACGCCGAAAGTGCCGAGGTCAGTTGCTCTGGCGTCCATTCTTCGGCGACCGCACGCCGCAAGATATCCGCCTGGCTTTCCGGAGCGTTACCGCCAATCGGGGGATCTGTGTCCAGATTTGTCGGAAACGGATAACCTTCGGCCGTCGCCGCGATGGCCGCGTCCAGTTCGGACCCAGTCAGCTCGCCGCTTTGCTTCAGGGCCACCAGTGACGGCAGCACGGCCTGCGCCATGGACCGGCGGTCGATGGCCTCCATCGCACGACCAAAAGCGGATGAGATCTGCAACAAGTTCGCCATGCGGTCGATATCCGTGCTGCGGTTCTCGCCGGCCGAGTGGAACAGTGCGGGGTTGAAGAACACCGCGTCGCCTTTGTTCAACGGCACCTGAACATAGCTCTTCTCAAAGTGGTCCCTGTGCGCGGGGTCGTGAAAGCCAATATATCCGGCTGGATATAGCTGTGAAAACGGCAACAGTTTGGTGGGCCCGCTTTCCACCGGCATGTCACAATGTGCCACTGCCCCCTGCAAGGTCAGCGCCGCCGTCAGCAGATGTGCATGCACCGGGTACCGGGCAGCGCTTTCAGCGGTCTGAAAGCCCAGATGGTAGTCCCTATGCGCCTGCTGTGCCTTGCCGCCGGGGCGGACCTGATTGACCTGAGCCGTGACCTGATAGTTCGGCCCCAGCCATGCCTCGCAGGCGGTGGCAACAGCAGCGTTGCCGAAGTATTTTGAGAAACCTTCCGGATCGCGCAGGCAGTGCTTTTGCAGCGCATTCCAGATCCGGTCATTCGCACCCGAGGCGGCAAAATGATCACCCTCGCCTTCGCCGCTTTGGCGTTCCTCGTCGATGATCTGCCGAAAAACCTCGGTCGCCCGGTCGATCACCGACAGATCCTGATAGGCCCCTTTCAGCGCGATCACCCCGGCGGATTGGTTCAGCACATGGCCCCATTCCGCCATCAAAGCGCGCCGTTGCCCTGTATCTTCCAGCGCGGGACGCAGGGCATTCATGTCATAGACGGGGACGTTCTTTTCGATCATCGCGGCCTGCGGAACCATGTCCGAGGTCAGTTTCCGAGAGGTCAACACCTTGAATTCGTCCAGATCACAGGATTCCCGGTCAAAATACCCGACATATCCAATTCTTTGACTTACCATGATTTTCTCCTTCTTCATGGCCTTGGTGTTGCCCCTTGGGGCGGTTTGTTAGTTGGTGATCTCCAATCTTGCCTGAGCGCAGACATCGACAATGTGGTCGTAGCCCATCTTGGAATACTCTTGGGGTGGGGCCTTGGCGGGGTCCTGTTCGGCCTCGACCACGATCCAGCCGCTATAACCCATAGATTTCAACGCATTCGCCACGGCTTGAAAATCAATGCAACCATCGCCAGGCACAGTGAACGCTCCCGCGACGACAGCATCCAGGAAGCTGCGGTTGTTTTCGCGCACATCCTGTACGACCGCCGGACGGATATCCTTGAAATGGACGTGATGCACCCGGTCACCCCACCGATTGAGGGTCGCCATCACGTTGCCGCCACCAAACAGCAAGTGGCCGGTATCAAAGCACAAGCCGACCTCGGGGCCCGACCCTTCCATCAACCAGTTCACATCCTCTTCGCTTTCGATAATCGTGCCCATGTGGTGGTGATAGGCCATCGGCATGCCCTGATCAGCCATCCATTTGGCCAGCTCGGTGATTTTGGCGGCATAGGCCAACACCTCATCCCGGGACAGTTTCACCCGGTCATTAACCGCGACCCCGATCTGCCCCTGCACGGTGTTCGAACATTCGGCATAGACGATGCACGGGCTGTTGAGCGCTACGAATTGTTCGACCTGCGCGCGCACGGCCTCGCGCTCGGTGACAAAATCGTTAACCAGAGAAGCCCCAGAACACCAACCGCCACACAGGACGATATCATTGGTGTCGAGATAGGCGCGCAGACCTTCGGTATCGCCGGGCATCCGCTGACCGCGTTCGACGCCGGTATAGCCGATCTCGCGCGCCTCTTTCAGGGCCTGTTCCATCGTGTAAGCCGCGGTCAGGTCCGGCAGATCATCATTCTGCCATGCAATCGGAGAGATGCCGATCTTCACGCTCATTTCGTGTTTCTTTCCTTGATGGCAACCTCATAGGCTGCGCGCTTTTCATTCACTTCCGGGCGGATGCTGACTTCGGGCACGGCCACTTCCCACCAGGTGCCGCCATATTCGGTCGACGGGTACGGATCGGTGTCTATGACGACCACATAGGGGCCGGTGACCTCGCCACGTTTGGCCAATGCCTGCTCCAGCTCAACGATCGAGCCCACCTTGACCGAGGTCGCCCCCATCGCCGCCGCATGCGCAGCGAAGTCTATGGCCGAGGGCGTTTCGTGCACCGCGTGATCCAGCAAATTGTTAAACTCGGCCCCGCCAGTGCCCATTTGCAGACGGTTGATGCAGCCGAATCCACGATTGTCGGTCACGACGACAGTAAAGGAAATGCCCATCATCGCTGCCGTCGCCATTTCGGAGTTCGCCATCATATAGGTGCCGTCACCGGTAAAGCAGATGACGTCGCGATCAGGCTGGGCCATCTTGATGCCCATTGCACCGGCGATTTCATAGCCCATGCAACTGAACCCGTATTCCATGTGATAGGCACCTGGGCGGGGCGCTTTCCACAGCTTGTGCAGCTCACCCGGCATCGTGCCCGCGGCGCACATGACTACCGTGTTATTGTCCGAGGCGCGTTGCACCGCACCCACTACCTGCATATCCGTAGGCAACGCGTTTCCGTCACCGGGCGCGTCGGTCAGTGCATCCACCTTGCCAAACCAATCTGCCTTCAGCGTGTCCGCCACCGGGTCGGCCCGGTAGCCGTGCAAGGCTTCGCCAAGTTCCTCTAACCCGACACGCGCATCGCTTTGCAGCGGCATTGCGCCGTGTTTTTCGGCGTCATAGGCGGCTGTGTTCAGGCAGATCATCTCGCGGTTCGGATTGGAAAACAGCCCCCAGGACCCGGTGGTAAAGTCCTGCAACCGCGTCCCAACAGCAAGCACCAGATCGGCCTCGGCGCAGGTGGCGTTGGCCGGTTCACCACCGGTTACACCAACCGGGCCAAGGTTCAACGGATGATCCCAGGCCAGCGCCGATTTCCCGGCCTGCGTCTCGGTGATCGGGATATTGTGGGATTCCACAAAGCTCTGCAGCACATCCGTCGCTCCGGAGTAATGCACGCCACCTCCGGAAACGATAACGGGACGTTTGGCTGATCTGATCGCAGCCACCGCACGGGCCAACTCCGCCTCATCCGGGCGAATGCGGCGCTGATACCAGACCCTCGGCTCGAAGAAACTCTCGGGATAGTCATAGGCTTCGGCCTGAACATCCTGGCAAAAGGCCAACGTCACAGGCCCGCAATCGGCCGGATCGGTCATGGTGCGAAAGGCACGAGGCAAGGCCGTCAACAGATGTTCAG
Organism: Ruegeria sp. CDSC025; assembly: GCF_059610805.1. Lineage (NCBI taxonomy): Bacteria > Pseudomonadati > Pseudomonadota > Alphaproteobacteria > Rhodobacterales > Roseobacteraceae > Ruegeria > Ruegeria sp. CDSC025. The sequence goes on from NZ_JBXWOJ010000003.1 coordinate 166,780, forward strand.
GCCGCGTGATGCGATCATAGTACCGGCTGACCGGGCGAAAACAGTCATTGGCACTAACCGTACCATCACCAAAGCTTTCGATCTGTTGCAACACAGGGTCAGGCCCGCGGGTGGCAAACACATCGCCGGGGATAATCAGAACCGGCAACCTATTCACATGCGCCAACGCCGCCGCGGTGACCATATTGGTCGCCCCCGGTCCAATGGATGAGGTCACCGCCATCGCCCGCATCCGCCGCGTCTGCTTGGCATAGGCAATCGCGCAATGTGCCATTGTCTGTTCATTTTGCCCGCGATAGGTTGGCAGGCTGTCTTTCGCGCCGTGCAGCGCTTCGCCCAGCCCGGCCACATTGCCATGGCCAAAAATGGCCCAGACACCGGCGATAAAGGGCTCGCCCGCTTCGTTCATCTGCGCGCCCAGATAGCGCACCAAAGCTTGCGCTGCGGTCAGTCGGACTGTGTTGCCCATAGTGATACCTTTCAACACAAGGCCATCTCGGCCATTCCTGCAATTTCGAAATTAGCGGGCCTGTGGCCCAGACGGGGGAACGGTTAAACCGTTCCGCCCAAAGAGCCTTCCAGCTGGGCCATTTCCTGACCTCCGGCCATCAGGTCCTGCAATTCCTCGGGTGTGATCTCTCCACGTGTGGCCGTGCCCAGCGTCTTGCCACGATTGAGCACGGTAAAGCGATCACCCACTGCCAGCGCATGGCGCACGTTATGGCTGATAAACACCACACCCACGCCCTGATTACGCACCTTGTCGATGGTTGCCAAAACATTCGATGTCTGACGTACCCCAAGTGCCGAGGTCGGCTCATCAAGGATCAAAACCTTGGCCCCGAAGTAAACCGCCCGGGCAATGGCAACCGTCTGACGCTCGCCCCCTGACAGGGTTCCAACGGCCTGATCCGGCCCGCGCAGATTGATACCCATCTTGCGCATCTCGGCCATACAGACCTCATTGGCCTGGTCGATATCGAACCGTTTCAGCAATCCCTTGCCCTTGGTCGGTTCGCGACCCATGAAGAAATTCCGCGTCACACTCATCAGCGGGATCATCGCCAGATCCTGAAACACGGTCGCAATGCCCGCCTCCATCGCATCGCGTGGCGTGTCAAACTGCAGCGGTTTGCCTTCGAAAAAGATCTCGCCCTTGGTGGGTTTGTGAACTCCGGACATGGTCTTGATGAAGGTCGACTTTCCGGCACCGTTGTCGCCCAGCAGGCAGTGGCATTCGCCAGGCCTGACGTCAAAGCTGACGCCTGCCAGGGCAATAATGTTACCAAAGTGCTTTTCGATATTCTTCATTTGCACGATCGGCGCGACATCCTTTACCGCATCCCCGTGATGGAACTTGCTGTCTTCAGTCATATCAGCGCTCCCCGGTTACGCGTTTGCGGATGGCGTTGTTGAACAATACCGCGATCAGAAGCATTGCGCCCAGGAACACCTGGAACCAGTCCTGATCGAAATCCGTGTAAGTCAGCCCGATGACCACCATGCCAAAGATGATCGCGCCAAAGAACGCCCCGATGGCCGATCCATAGCCGCCGGTCAGCAGACAGCCCCCGATCACCGCCGCAATGATGGCCTCAAACTCTTTCTGGAAGCCACGGCGCGCATCGGTCGATCCCGCGTCGATCACGGTGATGATTGCAACCAGCGCCGCGCAACAGGCGGTTAGCATGAACAAAGAAACTTTGATACGGCTCACCGGCACACCAGAATTCGACGCCGCATTACTGTCGCCACCGGCGGCAAAAATCCAGTTTCCAGCTGGGGTCCGCAGCAAAACATAGGTCGCCGCTAGGGCCAGAACGATAAACCACAAAATCTCGACCGGAATGCCCGGTACTTTCGGCGCCCCGTTTTTGAATGTGTCGATCAATCCGTTTGCAGCCAGCCAGGCAAACAAACCGGCAAAAGCTTCGCCCGAGAAGAACGGGGCCAGCCAGTCGTTTTCGACTACGTCGCGCACGCCACGCAGCTGGGTTGACCCCCCAGTGGCTGCTTTGAGACCCACCAGTGAGAGACCGCGCAGAATGAAAAGGAAAGCCAGAGTTACAATAAAAGAAGGCAAACCCGACCGTATGACGATATTGCCGTTCACCGCCCCAACAAAGGCCGCAAAAACAAATGTCATTGGGATCGCAATGATCAGAGGTAACTGCCAAGTCACCACGCAGACACCAAAGAACAGGCCTGCAAAGGCAACCATCGAACCGATCGACAGGTCAAACTCACCCCCGATCATCAGCAGCGCCGCTCCGATAGCCAGGATACCCAGCTGTGCCGCGGGCGTCATGAAGTTCATAACTCCAGCCAGCGTGAACATGGAATCGTCTGCCGTGAGCGCGAAGAAAATGACCACCAGTACCACACCGGCCATGGCACCAAGCTCTGGACGTTTCATCAGCTTGGTCAGAAACGGTTCTTTCTTTACGCGTTCGTCCGTAGTGACGGGTGCTGACTCACTCATGTTTCCCTCCCAATTCGGTTGAAACGGCGCACCTGGCGCCGTTTCTGTTTTTCACTGTCCCAAACGGATCAGCGGATACCCTGTGCCGACAGGTCGATAACCTGGGCTGCCTTGTCCTGTGTGATCAGGTTCGGACCCGATGGCACGTTGCCACCTGGCATCAGGCCGTATTTGGCATGCAGGCCCATGAAGTTCACAGACAGATAGCCCTGCAGATACTGCTGCTGGTCAATGGCAAATGCCGCATCTCCATCGGCGATGGACTGCAGGAAGTTCGCAGACAGGTCGAACGAGGCCACGTTCACATCACGGCCCGATGCTTTCACAGCCGCTACCGTGGGTTCACCAGCCGAACTTGCACCCAGCGCCATGACTGTGTCGACAGCGTCATTCGCGGCCAGAGCGGCCGAGACCTTCGCTTCGATTTCTGAAGGATCGTTCGAGGTCGGCAGAACTTCTACGCTGCCACCAAAGCCTTCGGCAAAACCGGCGCAACGCAGGTCAAGCGCCACGTTTCCTACTTCGTGGTTCACACAGATCGCATTCGCGCCACCCATCGAAGCCAGCTTTTCGCCTGCGGCCTTGCCCGCATCAAACTCGTCCTGACCGACATGCAGCAATGCGCCCAGCTGTTTGGACACGTCCGAACCCGAGTTGATCGAGATCACTGGAATTCCGGCAGCAACAGCACGTTCGATTGACGGGCCAAGCGCATCGGCATCCGGGATCGAGACAATCAACCCGTCCGGTTCCTGGTTCACGGCGGCGTCGATCAGCTGTGACATCGCAACCATGTCAAAGGTCTCGGGTGCGCGGTATTCCACGTTCACGCCGACATCCTTGCCCGCTTGCTCAACGCCGTTTTTCACGACGTTCCAGAAGGCGTCATTGGCCTGACCATGAGACACAACGACGATCTCCTGCGCGAATGCAGGCGTGGCCATCGCCAGTGCACCAGCTGCCAGTGCGCCTTTAAAGAAATTATTCATATGGTTTCTCCTCCCGTTTGAACAGTGTGTTGGGGTCTTGGCCCCAATCTTCCGATTAAACCGAATCTTCTTCGCCCCGATCCGGGGCGAAGCTGCCCCAAGTTTCCGCATATCCGATCATTTTGCAACCGGTTTCAAAACTTTGGCCAAAACCATCGACTGTCCGGACTGCGCAGAACGGGTTGCGGCCTCGGCCATAGCAAGCGCGGCGACACCGTCGTCCAGAGTTACAGGCACCCCTGATCCAGAATTTACTGACCTAACGAATGCATCCCATTCGGCGCGATAGGCAGACATGTAGCGTTCAAGGAAAAAGTAAGTCGGCTTGGCACCGGTCACGCCATTCGAAGTTGACTTAACCACTGAGTTTTCAAGGATATTTTGCGCCTGAAGCATCCCTTCTGATCCCAGCAGTTCAACCCTCTGATCATACCCATAAGCCGCACGCCGAGAGTTTTTGATCACAGCGATCCGGCCATCTGCATAAGTCATTGTCACGACCGCCGTGTCCACATCACCTACGGCACCGATTTCGGGGTCAACAACCGATGTGCCCACTGCCGAGATTACTTCCGGCAGGTCACCCATCAGGAAGTTCGCCATGTCGAAATCATGAATCATCATGTCCCGAAACAGCCCTCCTGATACTTTGACATAGCTCACCGGTGGCGGCGCTGGGTCGAAAGATGTAATGGACAACAACTCGGCCTTGCCGACCTCACCAGCCTCAAACGCAGCCTTCAAAGCAGCAAAATTCGGGTCGAATCGACGATTGAAGCCGACCATGACAGGCTGGCCGGTGGCTTTTGCAACGGATTGACAAGCAAAAGCCCTCTCAAGGCTCAAATCAACCGGCTTCTCGCACAATACCGCTTTCCCGGCTTGGGTGGCCGCTTCGATCAGGTCGGAATGCGTATCCGTCGGCGTGGCGATCAGCACCGCATTTATCGAAGGATCGGAAATAATCTCTTGTGACTGTCGCGCATTGGCCCCGAATTCCTCAGCCAAACGCGCCGAAGCTTCGGGCAGTGCATCAGACACCGCGCTCAGTTCACTGTAAGGATGCGCTGCAATAGCCTGCGCGTGAACACGCCCAATGCGCCCAGCCCCCAGCAATCCTACTTTTAGCATCCCGCGCCCCCGATTCCCTTTTTTCGACACCACAATGATTCTCTTTGCAACCGGTTGCAAGAATTATTTCACAGTTACGTGAATTCACCCTTGTTTTCGGGTACTCGGCAAGTGTGCCCACTGCAGCTGCGGCCGTCCAATTCACAAATAAACAGTAACTGGCGCCTCTGACTTAGAATGCAAGCGAAAGGCCGCGCGTCACTCTGAAATCACCTTATCTGGGAAACGCACATCGGCACTGTCAACACCTGTCTAGGCCTACCCTGCTATGGCTTGGATTCATTTTGGTTAACATAAAACCACGCAAGTGTTACACTCGGCGCATTATTAGATTCCAAGATTTATTTGCAGTTTGAGGTATTGTTATGGCCACAAGAATCCGCAAAAACGTTTGGACCCTGCCAGCCAACGACGAAACTCTGATCTGGTATGAGCGTGCTGTCGAAGTTCTCTGGGACCGAGATCTGGAAGACCCGACATCGTGGTTTTTCATGGGCGCAGTTCATGGGCAGCCGCAGAATTTTCCGGACATTCCCGGTTCCGGACAATTCTGGAACCAATGCCAGCACCAAAGCTGGTTCTTCCTGCCCTGGCACCGCGGATATATCACCGCATTTGAGGCCGTCGTCGGCAAAGCCGTCGCCGATCTGGGCGGGCCGCAGGATTGGGCGCTGCCTTATTGGGACTATTCCCAACCCCTGTCAGAAAACCCGAATGCGCGCCGCCTTCCTGTGGCGTTCCGTGAGCCGACCAAGTCAGACGGCACGCGCAACTTCCTGTTTTCCCGCCGACGTGTAGTGGTGAATGGAGATTTCGGATTTCCGGACGACGTGGTGTCGCTGGATGCGTTGGATCATGAAGATTTCACCAATGATACGCCCGGCTTCTCATCAGGGTTTGGTGGCCCGCAAACCGGGTTTCACCCCGGCGGTGGGGACAATGGCGCATTGGAAAGCACGCCCCATAACGATATACACGTTTGGATTGGGGGCTCTGGCGGTTTTATGGCAAATCCGGCCACTGCGGCCTTTGATCCGATTTTCTGGCTGCACCATTGCAACATTGATCGGCTATGGGAAGTCTGGCGCAACGCCGACCCGAGCCATGTCGCCCCACCCTCGCCACTGTGGCGCACAGGCCAGACATTCTCGATGCATGATGGCGATGGCGCGGCATTCACCTTCAACAGCGAAGAAATGCTGGACAGCACAAGCGTCCTGCACGGGTTTCAATATGACGGCGTTCCAACAGCAGTAGAACCCGCCATTCCAGCAGAGGAGTTCGTCATGGCAGGCAAGGAACCCGAGCTTGCCGGCGCAAGCGAAGCTCCGGTCAAGTTGCGTGGTGCAATGACCACTGCCGGCGTAAAGCTCGACACTTCAGTCGCGTTGATTTCCGGCGCCGAGGCCCCCGGCACCACCCGGCGCGTTCACCTGCATCTTGAGGGGATCAAGGGCCGTGGCATGCCCGGATCTTACCGCGTCATGCTGGATCTTCCGGATGACGCTTTGCCGCCAGCGATTATCGGCACCTTGTCGCCGTTTGGCCTTGAACAGGCAAGCAACCCGGACGGCCCACATGGCGGCAACGGCCTTGCGGTGACTTACGAGATCACAAAGCTGGCCTTCGCACTGGGGCTGAGCCAAGGCGACGCCAACAGGTTGCAAATCCGGTTTCAACGGATGTTTGATGACAGCGAGGCCTTTGGCCAAGTACCAGGGTTGGAACAGATCGCCCCAACAGAACAGCAGCCAGACATTGAGATCGGCCGCATAAACCTTTATTTCGACTGATCGCCCATGGCGTCGGCTACCGGAATAGATCGCCCTCGCCTGTTTGGACGGGCCGATATCGAAATACGCACGACACTTGGCGTGGCCGCGCTTGCATGGCTTTGGCTTGCTTTGGTGCCCGCGCCCTCATTGCATTGGCCGGCGATGGTTCTGGCGATGATGCTTCCAACGCTTGTTCCGCAGATCGCACATGTCCGCGCGCGCAGCTTCGCAGATCGAAGATCACGCGCGGCACTTCTGTTTGTTCTGCCATATCTGTTGGCCTGGCTGGTCGCAGGCGCGCTTGCTGCGTTTCTTCTGGCGCCGGTTCTGCACCAAACCGTGTTTGCACCGTTGGCTTGCCTGTGCGCCGCAGCATGGCAGTTCAGCCCGCAAAAACGCAGCGCATTAAGGAAATGCCACAGCCGTCCGGTCCTGGCCGCCTTTGGTCCAAGTGCCGACCGCGATGTGCTGATCTTTGGGCTGACCTATGCGCGCGATTGCATCACCTCTTGCTTGCCGATGATGCTTGTCATGCTGGGGACCCACGACTTTGCCGTCATGATCTTTTTGACAGTGATCATCCTGTCGGAGCGCGCCGTTCTTCGCCCCGACCCCCGCGCCAGCGCATTCACCCTGTTGCTGACCGCGCTGGCGCTTACGGCGTTGGCCCATGCGCCCCACCATCTTTTGCTTTTGTATAAGGATATTTGCCATGCAGGAATATGACGCCCTAACAAGGTCCGATGTCTCGCTCGACGGCGATCCGCTAGTCATTGAAGTGGTCTCGGATACACCGCAATCGTTGTCGGCTATTCAAGAACGTGTGGGTAGTGCACTTCCTGATGTTGCCACCAGTACCCAAGCGGTCTTCGACGCAGATGCGGATCGATTTTTCTTTGTTGAATTCCCCGAGATCGATCCAAAAGGCCAAGAGCGTGAGGTTTTTGCATTTGGCCGTGCCCTCCGTATGGCGCTGGACGTAGCCGAGGCCAACCCGGTCTTGCCAGACAGCCTGTACGGGGCTGCACATGTGGGTACGGAAAGCTTTCTCAGTTTCTGCGAAACCAAGCGCGACAACTCTCGGCCCTATGGCTGGCACCACAAACGGATCAAGACACCGCTGGCCTGGCAGCACACCCGGGGTCAGGGCAGCAAGGTCGCGGTGATCGACACTGGCTATTCCGACCATAGCGAACTGGCGGGCGTGATTGAAACCAACGGCATGTGGAATTTTGTCGAAGGGAACGGGGATGCGCGTGACCGGTTTTCAGGCGGCGTCCTAAAACATCCTGGTCATGGCACGCTTGTCACCTCGGTCGTCGGATCGCGGGGCGGGGCCGATATGAATGGCGATACCACCTCGCCCGGGGCAATAACCGGTACGGCCCCTGCGGCCAAGGTTCTGCCGATCCGGGCGATCAAATCGGTGATCGACATGACCCAGCTGCGTATTCCTGCGGCAATCTCTCATGCGGTCAACCAAAACGCCGATGTCATCGTGATGGCGCTTGGCGGGCCGGTGCGGGTCTCTTCAACCGAACAGGCGCTGCGCAATGCGGTACAGGCCGGACTGGTCATCGTCTGCGCCGCGGGCAACTGTTATCCGAACGTGGTCTTTCCCGCCGCCTATGCATCACTGGAAATCTGCACAGCGGTCGCTGCACTGCAGCCCGACAGACGCCCCTGGCGCAAAACTGGGCGTGGCCCCGAGGTCAGCTTTTCGGCCTATGGCGAAAACGTGTGGGGCGCGGCCAAGAACAAGGCGACCGACCCAAACTCGGGTATCCGCGCCAGCCAGGGCACCACGCTTGCCACCTCGATGACAGGCGGTGTCGCTGCACTTTGGGTCGCGCATCACGGCGGTCGGGCGGCGCTGTTGCAAAAGGCCCAGAATGCAGGAACAACCGTTCAGGCGATGTGGTTGCACTGTGCCAAACACGGGATGAACAAGCCAGCCGTCTGGAACGGGGCTACCGATCTTGGCGCGGGCATCATCAACGCTCAGGCGGTCCTGGACGCGCCGCTACCCACAGGCGCCGAAAGCCCGGCGGCACCCGATCCGAATGCGACCCCAACATTGAACATTCTAGTCTCGCATCTTGCGGGAACAGACAGCTCCGCCGCCGGAGAGGTTACCCCTGACATGGCCGATTACGCCAATGAGATCATCTGGCTCAGCTATCGCCGTGGGGCCCGCAAACGCATCGCCGAAAGCGATGGTGGGGCCGAGGCCATGGTTGGCGAAGACGCCCCGACCTCGGGGCTGGACACCGCATTGTCGGACAAACCGGCCCTCAGCGCCTATTTGGGCATGGGATAAGCCACGGATGGTGAATGCAGCGCATATCCGGATTGCAATCCGAAAGCATGAACCGATTGTGCGTCATGCTTTGACTGCGCTGTTTCCCGACCCTGATGACCCGGTGAATTATGAAGCCGTCGAGGAAAGTGTAGACGAAGATATCGGCGAAACGCTTGCCGATGTCTTGCTGGAAATTCTGGTCGACGCTGCGAAGGTCAAACAGTTCCTCAATTTTCTGCGCGCGCGCGGCGCCGACCCTGTGCCGCGCGACCGTAACCTGATTTTTGCCGAAAACATCGCTCGGTTTGACGGCACCCTGATCGGCACACCGGCAAATAATTCGTTCGACTTTGCCGCATTGGGCGATTTTGCCCCGCGCGCGGAAAGCTTTCGCTGTCAGATCTGGATCAACAACACATTCGAAGGATCCGGCGCGTTTGTGGCCCCAAACCTGGTGCTGACCGCAGCCCATGTTCTGGACCCGCTAAACGCTGTGCCCGCCGGGGTCGACCCTCGGCTTGAAATACTGGCCTCGGACGAAAAGCGGTACCGGGCAAAATGCGTAAAGCTCTGGCCCTATCACGACAGTGAAAAGGCCGGGAACCTGCCGCCGGGCGATGAGGTGGATATCGCGCTGCTGCGGATATTCCTGCCGCTGGGGCATACCTATGGCAGTGTCGATGTGACCGGCGATCCCCCCGATTTTGAGGGTGCAGACCTGTTCACATTGGTCCACTACCCCGAAGGTGTCACCAAGGGGTTCATGCCCGGCAAAGTGCACCGAGAACCTGGCGCCAAGCGGTTCCCTCATGACATCGACACATCCGGCGGGTCATCGGGTGGCCCAGGTTTTGACAGCCAGTTCAGGTTTCTGGGCATCCACCAGGGCAAATGGGAGACGACCAAACGGCTTGTCCCTTTCGAGCAGTTCCACGATGACCCCGACTTCCAAGATCTGATCAGCAAAAACTCGAACCAGCGGGACATGTGGTCGCTGAGCCGCGACATTGACGGAACCATCATCATCGGCCGCAACCAATTCGTAACCGGGCTTGCCCATATGCTGGATCATCCCAAATCCAAACTGCGTGGGATCTGGATCAGGCGCGAGGATACGACGTCTATTCGCGGTCTCGGTTTCAGCTATGACATGCTGGAATCCTATCTGCTGATGCAAGAAGCACCTAACGCCGCGCCGCAACATCGTTGCATCCGTTTGGGGCCGACCCTGAATACGGACGATTTACTTGCAGATCTGGCCGAGAAGGCCAACGGGACCGTCGCCTCGCCAGACGCTGCTGCTGGAACAACCGCCGCCCAGACCACCGATGTTGCATTCGAGGGCAGCCGCGCGGAGACCCTGATTACGGACATGGACCTGGCCGCCCAAACCGCAGGGCAAACATGGTGGATCTATTTCGACAACCCGCCCGAAGGGCTCTCACCACGTGCCCAGGTACAGTTCGAGCACATCGCCAAATGCTTGCCCACATCCGAGAACCTGCGCCTGATCCTCGCAGGCTATGAGACCTATCGCCTGTCGCCCCTGCGTTTTGCCAATGTCGGCGCGGTCGACGGCGCGCAGCGCAGCGGCCTATTGGTGGAAGAGCTGGGACCATTCACACGTAGCGATGTTGAGGCTACACTGAACAGCATGATCACCTCGCTTGACCCGGCAAAAGAGCTGACACCGGCTGCTCGACGGGCAATGGTGGACTCTGCTCTGGCCGGGTTGAGCCCTGACAACACAGGTGAATTCGATGGCGAACATCTGGAAACCGTTGTCACCCGTGTTCGCCAAGAGGCCAAACGCTTTCTGGAGATAGAAGAATGAACCAGGCGCAGGAAGAACTTCGTTCGCGCCTGCTGCGCGCCGCCGCCCTTCGAGGGGCATTTGAACCACGGCAGCTTATGCGCGAGGTGCTGAGCGAAGATGAGTACCGCAACCGGGTGCTACGGGCCCGGCTGATGTCATCCCTGCGCGAGTTGAGCCATGTTGATAAGTCGGGCAGCTCTACGAAATGGATACTGCGCCTGACTGCACGACATCGCGAATTATCCGGGATCGAAGAGTTCGACTCGGCGGCAACGCAGACCGAGATCGTGCAGGCTCTGTCGGGACGAGAAGGTTTCGCACCGAGCGCTCTGGATCACCTTATCGAGGCGGAAACAGATGAACAAAACCTGTCGCAGCACCTTGTCACGTTAGAGCGTGCAGGCCAAAAAGCGCCGGGATATGACCGCCTGTTCAGGCTGCGCAGCCGATTGAACCTGCTCAGACGCGAGCGCCGATCAAAAGAGCGCCTGGGTGAGAAATTCGTGGGGCGAGTCAGCGAAATCGACATGATTCAACGCTGGATCGACCATCCGTTGCGCCATGCCCCTTTGAAAACCCTGCATATCGAAGGTCAGTACGGAATCGGCAAATCCTACCTTCTGGAACGCATCATCCAGATCACCGGCGAACGCGACGACGTCATCCTGATCCGGCTGGATTTCGATCAGCCCTCATTGCAGACCGGTCCGATCTTTGAAGAGGTCTCGCGCCAGATCGGCACCGCGATACCACAGGCGGCGCCCGATTTGCGCAGATTGCGGCTGCGCTATTCCGAACAGGTCACCCGAGAGATCTACGAAAGCTCGGACCTTACACCGCGTCAGTTGATCCGGGCGATGATCAATGCGGTGGCTGATGCCGGTCTGCGCCTGGTTATCCTGCTGGATACGCTTGAAGTTCTGGATGGTCAGGGCGCTACTTTCGTGAACAACCTGATGAGCGATCTGGACCGTTTTGTGGAAAAGGAACAGATCGAAGTATCGATCATCTCTGCCGGTCGCGGGCCGATTTTCGGCGATGATCACCCAAGACGGGGCGAATACATCAAGCTCGACCAGATCGAAGACGAGTTGGTCAATCAAACGCTGGATGAGGCCGGAATCCCCGAGGAATTCCGCGATCAGATCATTTTGCGCTGTCAGGGCAACCCGTTGAAATTGCGGCTGTTGATTGACGAGGTGCAGACCGAGGGCCGATTGGCCGAAGTCTCCGAAGACGAGAATGACCCGATTGCTGCAGGCATCGTAAACCGGGCCGTCACATCGCGCCTGCCCGTGCATCTGCGCGGCATTGCCAATTACGGCATGGTTCTTAGCGAGATAAACGCCGACAATCTGAACGGCATCGTCGCACCGGCGCTTGGGCTGGGCGACCTCAGCGACGAAGCAGGCACAATCGTCGCGGATCTTGGTCTGCAATCCTGGCTGATGGACGCCGCCACCGAAGGTCAACTGACCCATAAGGCCGATATGCGGCGGGACCTGTTGGAACCGACCTACAGCCAAAGCCCCATCGAAACCGCGCAGGTCAACCGCGCGGCCTGTGCGTATTACGCCGACCGCGATCCGCTGCTGTTCCTGTACCATTCGCTTCAGCTTATGCGCGTCGGAGAAGCCGCGCCAAGCATCGACCCCTCATTGGCCGAACGCTTCCCCGAACATCTTCTGACCGAGCTGCCAATCGACGCGCAGGACCTGATCCGTCAGGCACGCGGCCAGCGTTCGGCCCCGGTGCAAAAGACCGAGCAGCGGGAATACAGCGCAGCCGGGCTGGACAGCGGTTCCGATCTGCCCCCATCGAAACTGGTACAAATTTCCCCAAAAGCGGCCACTGCACGGGCGCAGATTATCAAAAGCCGCGGATATGTCGCCTCACCGGATGAGCGCGCTGTCAATGACCTGCGCGCGATGTTGGAACAGGGCCAGCGTCGCGAAGCGACCCATATCATCCGCGAGGGGCTGCGGGGCGCCTATGTTCCGGCAAGCGAGGTTGGTATCCTGATCCTGTGCCACAACTGGCAAAGCGGTCATTGGTCCATGGCACGTGATCTGTTCAACCTTCTGCCCGAAGACACAGTGCTAAGGCAAATGCACGAGCGGCCCGAGCTGGAAGGCCGCATCCTGCTGGAGGTATTGGGGGAGTTCCGGTTCAGACAGTTGATCGAGAACCTGCACGACAAGGAATTCCACGAAGTCGCGTTGCGCGTTGTGAACCGATCATCCCGGATTGGAATGCAGTCCGCAGCGCTGGAATTCGCGCTTATCGCAATGGGCATGAGCTTTGAGGGGGATCATGAGGTTCTGGGCCTGATCGCCCCCTATCTGGATCACGGCCCGCGTGAACTAACCTATGAAAGACTGCGCTTCGCGGGGGGTATCCGTCAGGAATTCGGGTTGGAGTATTCGGAACCAGACATGCCCAACCCAGACTTACCGACGGATGATTACGGGCTCGCCCTGGCCCCGTTGAACCCCTATTTCGACCGGATGCTGGCACTTGTCGACGAGTTTCAGGTGAGCGGCCGGGGTCGTGTTCTGAGCGATTTGTCCAACCTTGCCACCGGCCTGTATGAGGCGGCTGACATCTTTGCCCCGGGCCTGCAGGGGATCGATGACGCAATGGCCCAGATGTCCGACCGGCCCACCGACGTGCTGTCATTGCTGCGCGCCATGGGCCTGACCTCGGACTGGGCCGAAGGATACAGCTTTTACCACCCGATTCCCGATCTCCCAACGCTTGCGCGTGCGGCCAGACGTTGGCAGCAGGTCATCGGCGGCTATTGGGCCTTCCCGTCGCCCCCGCCTCCGGAATGGAATTCCTCTCGGAAATGGAGCGACCTGACGTCCAGCCGAACCCTCGAGCTTTTGGAACGTGGCAGTCATGGCCTGGCAGACCGTGTTCTTAGCTTTTGGGCGGACCCATTGAACGAAGGGCGCAAGAAAACCACTCAGACCCTGCAACGCCGTCTGGCGAGTGTTGCCAAAGGGCTTACCCAGGGGTCAGGACCCGAGGCCATCCTGGGTCGGCTGACCAAAAGCCGGGCGCCGGTGGTGTTTCACCCGGCGCTGGCCATGCTTGTCGAAACCGGGATGCGGCCAGATTACCTCGATCCCAAAGGTCAGACCGATTGACTTAGAAGACTTCATATTAGCTGAGGAACCAATGTCATGAGCGATTTCGAAAAGGAAACCTTCAACCGGCTGGAAGGCCTTGGAAATGCCGGCGCGATCGACAAGGCGCGCGAGGTTCTGGATGCCAGTCCCGGCATTCTTGGCGAAATGGGCCTGACGCCGGATCGTGCCCGTGAACTGATGGGCGCGCAGCTGAACGAGCTAGAGAGCTTTGGCTCCACGCCCTCGCAACTTGAAGCCATCGTGCGCGCCGTGGGACGCCCTCCCCTGATTGTGCGTGGCGGCAAGGTTGAAGGCAAACAATCGCTGTCATCCGACTTTCCGCCGGATATCGACATTCGTATCGGCAAGGCCGAAGACAATATCGCCTCGGTCGGGCGGATCGAGTTTATCAATCATGACTTTAGCTGGGGTGGCACTGGCTGGGTGATCGAAAAGAAGGACGACCATCTGCTGATCATCACCAATCGCCATGTTGCCAAGCTGGTCGCGCGGCGCAGTTTCCTGGGCGATGGTGTCTTCATGTTTGCCCCCGGCAATGCCCGCTATGGCGCCCGGATAGATTTCCTGGAAGAGGTCGGCTCGACACCCGACCCCGACCGGCTTTTCGACATTCGCAAGTTCACCTATATCGCCGAAGATGCGGCCGCAGATATCGCGCTTGGAAAGATCGACCTGCCCGCAGATACGGCCAATTTCACGCCTACGCCGATCCCGCGCGCCGATACGGATGCCCAGCACGGCGAATGCGTCGCGGTGATCGGGTATCCCGCCAAGGATTCCCTGCGCAATGACCCCACGCAGATGTCCAACTATTTCAACGACCTGTATGACGTGAAACGCTTTTCGCCCGGATTTCTCATCGAAGATGGCGGCGTGACGATCCTGCGCCATGACTGCACGACTTTGGGCGGCAACTCGGGCTCGCCTGTGATCTCGTTGGACAGCGGCAAAGCGGTTGGTCTGCATTATGCAGGTACCTTCGGTGTCGGAAACTCGGCGGTCAGGATCAGCACGGTCAACGCATTGTTGGACCGGGCGGTGCCGACCTCGATCCCCGGAACTGAAATCGTCCGGCCAGAACGACCTGACGGAAACCATGACGCAGACCATTTTGAACCGCGCGACGGGTACAACCCGGACTTCCTTCAAGTGGCAGAGGTCCCTCTGCCGATAGTACCGAATGCGTTTGGACTTGCCACTCCGTCGGATGCGACCCCGGAACGCCCCAACGAATTGCGCTATCAGAATTTCGGCATTCTCTATTCTGCGACTTTCAAAACACCGATCATTGCCGCGCTGAATATCGATGGTGCCAAAACCCGACCGCAAAAACGAGGTAGCGACAAGTGGTTCGCTGACCTGCGCATCCCGGCAAATGTCCAACTCGGCAAAGAGGATTATGATCACGCGGATATTGACCGGGGCCACCTGGTTCGCCGTGCGGCGACAAATTGGGGTGTCGATGATGCACAGGCCAAACAGGCCAATGATGACAGCTTTCACTATACCGCTGCTGCCCCACAGCACCGGGCCTTTAACCGGAGCCACGCGCAATGGTTGGGTCTTGAGAACTTTATCATGACAAATGTGCGCACACATGGATTCAAGGCCTGTGTGTTCACCGGACCAATCCTGACCGGTGACGAGCCGATGTTGAAAGATACCGGATCGCCGGTACCCCTGAAGTTCTTCAAGCTTGTGACCATGCTGGCCGAAGAGGATGGCAGCGAAGGCATTCTTCGCCTTCATTCCACCGCCTATGTACTCAGCCAGGTTGAGGTCATCCAACAGATGCTCTCGAACCAGGGGAGCGTGGAATCTGTCGGTGGATTTGAGTTTGGTGCCTATAAGACATTCCAGATCCGCGTCCGGGATCTGGAAAAATTAACCGGGCTGAACTTTGGCCCCCTTAGCGATGCCGACCCATTGGCGCAGCGTCTGACCGATGCAGAAAGCCTGGCGGGACAACCACGTCCGATCGTCACAGTCGAGAGCTTTGCCAACGTCGTAATCTGAGGGCGGCGGATGTATACTCAACTAGGAATTGTGCATTTGGCGAGCCGTGGAGGACTCGAACCCCCGACCTGAGAATTAGAAGTTCCCTGCTCTAATCCAGCTGAGCTAACGGCCCGCTCATATTCTGGCTGTATCAGTCAAATCCCTCGCCTTGTCAACTTGATGGAGAGATGAGGTTTTGGGGCAAAAAACCTCTCTGATTTCAGCATTATCTCTGACCGGAGCAAGCTTATACAGGTACCTTGATTGCTGGGTGAACTGCACCTCGAAGCCATGCCTCAAAAGGCCCTAACCGAGTCGAACTTACCAGACTAATTCAGGCCGCATTTGCAGCCTGTCACGATGACAGAATACATCGGCAAACTGGGATGCCGTCACCTGCATCACTGCAATTTGATATTGCACCGCGCAGTGGCAAACCTGTTTGATCAGATCTTCCGCAGATCCCAGCTGATTGCGGTGGCCGGAATTGTTAATAGCACCGCACACATGCCCAGACCCGTCATGGGGGGGGTACGGTGATCCAGTTCCGTTTCGCTCAGATCCGCCAGCATCACGCGCGCCATTGATGTGACAAGGTACGGAAGGCGCGAACCAACTGGAATGTTCGAAACCAATGGGCTGGGTGACAGAAAATTCCTCGGCGATCTCGGACAATGATTTCAGCCTGACCAGCACCAAGTGCCCCAAGGTTCTTAAGCTCGCGCAGTAATGAGTTCCGTTGGTTCTATTCACCCTTCATCATAGTTTTTGCGCCAACCGACGCATGGTGGAAATATATCCGGCGTCGATGGACTCGTGATCGGGGTGCTGACCATCTTCAATGACCTTTTGACCAGCAACATAGACGGCAATGATTTCTGCCTGCTGACCCGAGAACATGTGGAAATCCAGCACGGCTCCGGGCGACACCGCCGCCATCAGACCATTCCTATCGTAAGACAGTTCTACAAAATCGGCACGGCACCCTTCTGCGATACGGCCGATATTGCGCCCGGCTGCACGCGCTCCACCTTGGGCGGCTGCTTGCCAGAGATAACCGCCGACATTGGGCATGTCCTTGGAGCACATAACATTGCGCTGCCGGTGCAGCAGGCGCTGACTATATTCCAGTGTGCGCAGCTCCTGAACTGCCTGGGTACAGATGTTGCTGTCCGAGCCGATACCAAAATGGCCACTTGCTGCCACGAAATCGACCGCCCGGAAAATCCCGTCTCCAAGATTTGATTCCGTCAGCGGGCACAGACCCACGGTCGCGCCCGAAGCGGCAATGGCCGCAACCTCGGCGTCATCCAGATGGGTGGCATGGATCAGGCACCACGCGGCGTCAATCTGGACCTGGTCCATCAGCGCCGAAACAGAGCGTTTGCCACTATGGGCGATACTGTCTTCCACCTCTTTGGTCTGTTCGGCCACATGGATGTGAACTGGACACCCCGGCAACTGGTCTTGCCGAAGCTCCATAAGCCATGACATTTCATCCTCGGTTACGGCGCGCAGGGAATGCGGCGCGATTCCGAGGTTAAGCTTTTCATGCTGCTGCTTCAGGGTTTCGATCAGCAAAGCGTATTGATCACGTGTGTTGGTGAATCGCCTCTGAGCATCTTGCGGAGACACGCCGCCGAAATTTGCGTGTGCATAAAACACCGGAAGATGCGTCAGGCTGAGGCTCGTTCGATCTGCAGCAGAGACAATTGCAGAAGACAGCTCCTCAGATTGGGCATAGTGCGCTCCATCTTCTTCATTGTGCAGATAATGAAACTCGACAATCTCGGTATAACCGCCTTTGAGCAATTCCATATACAGCTTGGCAGTGATTGCCTGCAGGTCCTCGGGCGATACATTATGAGCGAAATAATACATCATTTCGCGCCAGGACCAGAAGCTGTCGACCGGATTCCGGCGCACTTCTGATAACCCCGCCATCGCGTATTGAAAGGAATGACTGTGAAGGTTGGGCATGCCCGGCACAACCGGGCTTTCAATCACCGGATAGGCGTTGGGATTGTCGTCCGCGACCAGTGCTCCGAACTCACCAGATTCCGTAACGGTTACGGAGATATTGCTAAGCCAGCCCTGGTCCGTCAGTGCCTGTTTGAAATGAAATCCAGTTGTCATCCACTTTCCTTTACTTGGCTGCCGTATCGGCGAGTCTGTTTGGGTCATCCACGGGTGGTGTTAACTTCATCCAACAACGCGGTAACAAGGTTCTTGATCGCGACGCCAAGCACCTCTGCCTTGGGGGGCGCAAGGTCCCAAGGAGCGTGCTCGATCATATAGGTGGACTGTGCAATTTCGAGTTGCAGCGCATGAATGTTCTGGTCGGGTTGGCCATAGTGCCGGGTAATATAGCCTCCCTTAAAGCGGCCGTTTTTGACAAAGCTGTATTGGCCGGACCCCAGCGATTTTTCGGCGCAGGCCTCAAAGCGCGCGGCTGTGCTGGCCCCGCTATTTGTGCCCAGATTCAAATCCGGCAGCACCCCATCAAACAGCCTTGGCACTTCGGAACGGATGGAATGCAGATCCAACAGTATGCAGGTGCCAAACTGCGCCCTGATCCGCAGAATCTCAGCCTTGAGCGCCTGATGATACGGTGCCCAATAGGATTGGATGCGCGCCTGTGTCTCCTGCCCATCTGGCTCTTGCCCTTCCAGATAAAGCGGCTGACCGTCAAAATCGATTTGCGATATCAGGCCGGTTGTCGGACCGGAATAAAGCGGCGCGTCATCAGCTGAACGGTTCAGGTCCACCACATAGCGCGAATACTGCGCCGCCATGACACCCACACCCAATTCGGCACAAGGCAGCGCCAGCTTGTCCATGTGCCAATCCGTATCCTTCAGCTCCTGCGCGGCGGGTCGCAAACGGCGTTCAACCTCCGGAGGCAGCAAGGCTCCGGCATGTGGGACATTCAGCAAAATCGGCGTTGAACCCGCCTTAAACGTCATCAGATTCTGAACAGCCATCGCGTTCCCTTTGTTTGATGTTCTGTCAGCCCATAGTTCGGCGGGCCGACGAAGAGCGACATTTTTTACCGCCCCAAAAGCTTGACTCCGGTCAGATCAGAGATGCGTCGTCATCCGGTATCCCGGTGCAAAGTAAAGCTTGGCATATGTCACCGGCGCGCGACGCAGCCAGGTAATGCGTTCGGCGGTAAAGATCGGGTCGCCAGGTGGCGTGTCCAGGAATTTGGAAATTTCACCATCAGCCTTGGTCGCCATGAAACTAAGCTCCAGATTGCTGAATGGCACCTTGTTAACCAACCAGTCATTCGGCCCCGATTGTTCGAAACTTTCCTCCAACACTTCAGGTACAACGTCGGCAACTATCCATCGCACCTCAAGCTGAAACGCTACGTTGTCGGCATAATGCATACATCGCAGGTGCAAGACGTCCTGCTCTTTTTTCAGGTCGAGGCGTGATGCCAGCCAGGACGGTGCGGGTTGCACCTCTCGGTCCACCAAAGAGTACCGATAGGCCGCACCGGTGGCCGTTATCTCGTCACGCACCAAAGGGATCGCAAATTGCGCCTTTCTGATGGGAGAATTCAGAACCCGCGTGCCGGCCTTGCGTTTTCGTTCCAGATATCCTTCTTCGGCAAGCTCTCTCAACGCCCGGTTGACCGTTGTTCGTGTACTTGAGAATTCAGCGGCCAAATCCATCTCGCTTGGCAAAATGGAATCCGGGCTCCAGATACCGGTTTGGATTCGATCCAAAACCACCTGCTTGATGTCCCGAAAGC
Source organism: Ruegeria sp. CDSC025 (assembly GCF_059610805.1). Lineage (NCBI taxonomy): Bacteria > Pseudomonadati > Pseudomonadota > Alphaproteobacteria > Rhodobacterales > Roseobacteraceae > Ruegeria > Ruegeria sp. CDSC025. The sequence continues at coordinate 186,188 of NZ_JBXWOJ010000003.1, forward strand.
TCATGTTCCCCTGAGGTCTTGCCATAAAACTCCCCAACTCAAAAGCCGGCCTTATTTGGCTTATACATACACATAAGACATCTGCAATGAAGCATGCAACTCTGCCCCGCACCTAAGACCTCCACCTAATTTGACTCCAAGAAGGCGGCTTCGGCGCGATGTCTTTCATTATTTTGTGTACACATTATGCAGTAATCAGTATACCTATTTCAGAAGCATTGCAACTTGGGATCAGATTCTCATGACTGGTAAAACAACCCTTCGTGGCGCAAAAATTGCAACACAAGCCAGCCAGCAGGGCCCTTATGGGCTAATCGAGGATGGCATCATCGTAATATCAGGTGAGTTTATCGAATGGGTCGGACCCAGCGGCGATTTACCCGATGAATATACCGAACTTGAGGCCGAGGATCTGAACGGACGCCTTGTGACGCCCGGTTTGATCGACTGCCACACCCATGTTGTATTTGGCGGCGACCGCGCCCAAGAGTTTGAAATGCGCCTGAATGGTGCAAGCTATGAACAGGTTGCGCGCGCCGGAGGCGGTATTAACGCAACCGTTCAAGCGACACGGGCCGCCAGCCTGGAAGAGCTGATAGAAAGTGCATTGCCCCGCGTCGACGCGATGATCCAAGAGGGCATGACCACTATCGAAATCAAGTCCGGCTATGGGCTAGAACAACAGACAGAGCTGAACATGCTGCGCGCCGCGCGCGAAATTGGAAAACGTCGCCCGGTTTCTGTTCAAACCACATATCTGGGCGCCCACGCGACTCCGCCAGAGTACAAGGGGCGCGATGACGCCTATATCGACGAGGTCGTCATTCCGACCTTGCGGGCCGCCCATATAGAAGGGCTGGTCGATGCGGTTGACGGATTCTGCGAAGGGATCGCCTTTCAGCCCAAACAGATCGCCCGTGTCTTTGACGCCGCCGCTGCCCTTGGCCTTCCGGTTAAACTGCATGCCGAGCAGCTTTCTAATCTGGGCGGGGCACAGCTTGCCGCCTCCTATGGCGCATTGTCTGCGGATCATATCGAGTATCTTGACGAAGACGGCGTGATCACCATGGCCCAGGCGGGAACAGCGGGCGTAATCCTGCCCGGTGCGTTCTATACTCTGCGTGAAACGCGTCAGCCTCCGATTGAGCTGCTGCGCAAACACGATGTCCCAATGGCACTGGCAACCGATTGCAATCCGGGATCATCCCCCCTGACATCTCTTCTTCTGACCATGAATATGGGCTGCACCCTGTTCCGCATGACGCCAGAGGAAACACTTGCGGGCGTAACCTGTAACGCAGCGCGTGCCCTTGGTTTGAGTGATCGCGGTATGATCGCCGCGGGTCAGCGGGCCGACCTGGCGGTCTGGAATGTGGGCCGTCCGGCCGAGCTTTCTTATCGTATCGGGTTCAACCCGCTTCACAAACGCATCTTTGGAGGTCAAGCGTGACAACTCTCACTCTGGCGCCCGGGCAGGCTACTCTGCCTCAGCTTGAAACCATCTATTGGGATGAAGCCTCGGTCATACTTGATCCGATGTGTCGTCCTGCGGTCGAGGCGGCCGCGAAACGGATCGCTATCGCCGCTGCGGGTGATGTACCGGTTTATGGCGTCAACACGGGTTTTGGCAAATTGGCCAGCCTCAAGATCAAATCTGAAGACACCGCCACTTTGCAGCGAAACCTGATCCTCAGCCATTGCTGCGGCGTAGGAAACGCGATGCCCCGCCGGATGGTTCGGCTTATGATGTCTCTTAAGCTATTGAGTTTTGGCCGTGGCGCATCTGGCGTCCGCTGGCAACTGGTCGAACTTATGCAAGGCATGCTGGAAAAAGGCGTCACCCCTGTTGTTCCAAATCAAGGATCGGTTGGCGCGTCAGGCGATCTGGCACCTCTTTCACATATGACCGCAGTAGTGATCGGTGAGGGAGAGGCGGAATATAAAGGCGAAATTCTTCCGGGTGCCGAGGCGCTTGCAAAGGCTGGCCTGTCCCCGATCGAGCTAGGCCCCAAGGAAGGTTTGGCCTTTATCAATGGCACACAGTTTTCAACGGCCTATGCGCTTGCCGGTCTGTTCGAAGTCTGGCGTGCTGTGCGCAATGCGCTGGTCATCTCGGCCATGTCCACCGATGCCATCATGGGATCTACCGCTCCGCTGCAGCCCGAAATCCATGCGCTACGAGGACATCGTGGCCAGATCGAAGCGGCAGGTTCGATGCGTGAGATACTGGCGCAATCCGAAATTCGAGAAAGCCACCGGGATGATGATACACGTGTTCAGGATCCCTATTGCATCCGCTGTCAGCCGCAGGTGACTGGTGCGGCGATGGATGTCCTGCGACAGGCCGCACAGACCCTTTTGATCGAAGCGAATGCTGCAACAGACAACCCGCTTGTGCTGACCGAGGCGGATATGATCGTGTCCGGTGGTAATTTTCACGCGGAACCCGTAGGGTTCGCTGCTGACATGATTGCGCTGGCATTGTCCGAGATTGGCGCGATCAGTCAACGGCGTATCGCTCTGATGGTCGATCCAACGCTCAGCTTCGATCTTCCGCCCTTCCTGACACCTGAACCCGGATTGAATTCCGGCCTGATGATCGCCGAGGTGACGACAGCCGCTTTGATGAGCGAGAACAAGCATCTGGCCAACCCTTGTGTCACCGATTCAACACCCACCTCCGCCAATCAGGAAGATCACGTCTCGATGGCAGCGCATGGTGCGCGGCGGCTGGCCCGGATGGTCGAAAACCTCAACCACATCCTTGGGGTCGAGCTGCTCTGCGCCGCGCGTGGCATCGAATTCCGCGCCCCCCTCCAGACGAGCCCGTTGCTGCAACAGGCCATCGCACGGCTGCGCGAGGATGTTTCGAGCCTGCAAGAGGATCGCTATATGGCGCCCGATCTGAAAGCGGCAAAGGAATTGGTCGCGTCGGGTGCGTTGCTGAACGCGCTGAACGCCTCTTTGCCGGGCCTTACCTGATGGCGGCCTTTGCCATGATGGCGCGCGACCGCAGCCGAGACACATGATTGAAAACTTCAATGCCCTTGCCCTGTCGGGCTCTATCCAATCTGAAGGGAATGACCGATGAGCGATCCTCGTAAGAACAGCCGGGACATCTATCCGCCAACCGGGACCGAACTGAATGCCAAAAGCTGGCTGACCGAAGCACCACTGCGGATGCTGATGAACAACCTGCATCCTGACGTGGCAGAAAACCCGCACGAGCTGGTAGTATATGGCGGCATTGGCCGGGCCGCGCGAACCTGGAAGGATTTCGACCTGATCGTCGACAGCCTGAAAGACCTGGAAGCGGACGAAACCCTGGTCGTGCAGTCGGGAAAGCCCGTCGCCATCGTCAAAACCCACAAGGACGCACCGCGCGTGCTGATTGCCAACTCGAACCTGGTGCCGCATTGGGCGAATTGGGATCACTTCAACGAGTTGGATAAGAAAGGTCTGGCGATGTATGGCCAGATGACTGCGGGTTCCTGGATTTACATCGGGTCGCAGGGCATCGTCCAAGGCACCTATGAGACCTTCATGGAAGCAGGACGTCAGCACTATGGTGGCAGTCTGAAAGGCCGTTGGATCCTGACCGGGGGTCTGGGTGGTATGGGCGGTGCTCAGCCACTGGCTGCTGTGATGGCGGGTGCCTGCTGTCTGGCCGTGGAGTGCGACGAGAAATCCGCCGATTTCCGGCTGCGCACGCGCTATGTCGACGAAAAAACCCACAGTCTGGACGAGGCGCTGGACATGATCGACCGCTGGACCAAGGCGGGCGAAGCCAAATCCGTGGCGCTGATCGGAAACGCCGCCGATATCTTCCCCGAAATACACAAGCGCGGCGTCAAGCCCGACATCGTCACCGATCAGACTAGCGCGCATGACCCGATCAACGGATACCTGCCGCAGGGCTGGACCGTGGCCGAGTGGCGCGCCAAGGCTGAAACCGCTCCGAAGGAAGTGGAAAAGGCAGCCCGCGCCTCGATGAAGGTGCAGGTCGCGGCGATGGTCGCCTTTCACAATGACGGTGTTCCAACCGTTGACTATGGCAACAACATCCGGCAAATGGCGCTTGAGGAAGGTCTGGAAGACGCCTTTGCCTTCCCCGGCTTTGTGCCTGCCTATATCCGCCCGCTGTTTTGCCGTGGCATCGGCCCGTTCCGCTGGGCGGCCCTGTCGGGCGACCCCGAGGACATCTATAAGACCGATCAAAAGGTCAAGGAACTGCTGCCCGACAACACACATCTGCACAACTGGCTGGATATGGCGCGCGAACGGATCGCATTCCAAGGCCTTCCTGCGCGTATCTGTTGGGTTGGTCTGGGTGACCGACATCGCCTGGGTCTGGCGTTTAACGAGATGGTTAGAACGGGCGAGCTAAGCGCGCCGGTGGTCATTGGTCGTGACCATCTGGATTCCGGTTCAGTCGCCTCGCCCAACCGCGAGACCGAAGCGATGAAGGACGGGTCTGACGCGGTCTCGGACTGGCCTCTGCTAAATGCACTGGTCAACACCGCCTCGGGCGCGACTTGGGTATCTCTGCACCATGGCGGCGGCGTTGGCATGGGCTTTTCCCAGCATGCGGGTGTGGTGATCTGCGCCGACGGCACCGATGATGCTGCCAAACGCCTGGAGCGCGTTTTGTGGAACGACCCTGCCTCGGGCGTGTGGCGTCACGCCGATGCTGGTTATGACCTAGCCAAGGATTGCGCTCGTGAACACGGGCTGCGCCTGCCTGGAATTCTGGGAAACTAAGCCCGGATCAACCGGAACAGATCCCGGCCATTCATTTGTGAAGGCCGGGTTTGAACGATCACAAAACACCGTGCGCGCCGGTTGCTTTCAGAAACGGTGATCTAATGGACAAAGCAGAGCGTGTTGAACGCGCGTCTCCAGGCTGAAACCTCGGAGGCAATCGGCGCGCCTTGCAGACCTTGTTTGATCAAGCCCGCCAGACGACCCGCATCGCCTGCGGTCATCCCCCAACGGATAAGCTCGGGCGTGCCAATCCGCAAACCGTTCATATCACCCTCAACCGCCGCCACGGGCAGACCGATGCCGCAGGCAAGGAACCCAGCTTGGCGTAAGGTTTTTGAGGCCGCCTGCCCGCCCCCGAATGGCTCGGCCAGCACAGCGAACTGGTGAGAGTTGGTAAAGCCCTCGGCCCCAGCGAACACAGGCACATTTTGTGCATCCAAAGCCGCAGCCAATGCCTGCGCCATAGCGATCATCTCTTTCGCATAGGCCGCGCCAAAGTCTTTCCAGTCCAGCATCGTGACCGCAAGCGCGGCAGTTTTCGCCGCATCAAAATTGGCCGTCATGCCGGGAAAGGCGATAGCGTCCAGCGTTTTGGCGATTTCTGCATCATTCGAAACGATCAGCCCACCTGCAGGGCCACCAAGGCTTTTATAGGTGCTCATCGTCATGAAATGCGCGCCCTCGGCCAGCGGGTTGGACCAGGCGCGCCCGGCAATAATGCCGCATTGATGGGCCGCATCGAACATGACCTTGGCCCCGACCTCATCGGCGATGGACCGCACTTCGGACACGGGATGCTCGAACAGGTTCAGGCTGCCACCAATCGTAATCAACTTGGGCCGCTCGGCCCGTGCCAGCGCCCGCAGTTGGTCCAGATCAACGGTATAGCCATCGGCATTCACCGGGGCCTCTATGGTGCGCAAGCCGTATAAGCCGGCGCAGCCATCGACATGATGAGTCACATGCCCGCCAATGGATGCGGGCGGCGCAATGATTGTGTCGCCCGGTTTGCATGTGGCCATAAAGCCATAGAGGTTGGCAATCGCACCAGAAGGCACACGAACCTCGGCGAATTTGGCATCGAACACATCCGCGCAAAGCTGGGCCGCGATCACTTCGATTTCCTCGATCGCTTCCAGTCCCATTTCGTATTTGTCGCCGGGATACCCCAAAGAGGGGCGCGACCCGATGCCAGAGGATAATAGCGCTTCGGCTTTCGGGTTCATCACATTGGTCGCAGGGTTGAGGTTAAAGCACTCTTCCTCATGGATCACTCGGTTCTGCTCGGCCAGCTGCTCGATACGGGCCAGCAGATCGGCAGACGTTGCGGACGCCGTCGTGGCCGCTATGTCCTGAATCAGGGTTTCACTGGTGCTCGGCACCCAATCTCGTTGTGCAAGCGTCATTGGACGTCCTCCGTTTTGCAGCATGGTGGCAGCCATTCCGTGACAGCGCAAAGCAGATTTGCTATTTCTTGGCGTAGAAAAACTAAGGCTTGAAATGAGTGTCATGCCCAAACGCCCGAAAGGGCCCCCGCTGAATGCAATGCGCGCCTTTGAAGCTGCCGCACGTCATGTCAGCTTTGTCGCCGCCGCTGAGGAATTGAGCGTCACGCCCGGAGCGATATCGCAGCACATCAAGACATTGGAGGGCTGGGCAGGTACCGCGTTGTTTCGGCGCAACGCGCAGGGGGTGGAACTGACCAAGGCCGGGGCTTCGCTGGTGGCTGAATTCTCTGCGGCCTTCGACGGGTTGGCCGAGGCGACGCGTGCCCTCCGCAACCTTAAACCCAACGCCGATTTTCATATCGCCGCCTTGCCATCTGTTGCGCAGCTTTGGCTACCGAAACGGCTAAGCCGGGTCAGGGCGCAGTTTCCGCATATCAATTTTTCGGTGACCGCGATGGAAAACCCACCCAGTCTTGATCGGGAATTGTTCGATCTGGCCATATTCATTGGCGAACCCGATGCTGAGCCCGAGCAGATTTGCATTTGCCCCGATCTCATCTCTCCGGTCGGCGCGCCTAGCCTGATTGAACATATGAACCACTTTGGCGACGCCGTCCTTCTGCATGACCAGACCTGGAACGACGATTGGACAATCTGGTCACAGAACACGGGAATTGAACTGCAGGATGCGCAGACCGGGCCGCAGTTCTCTCTGTACAGCCTGGCCGTGGAAGAAGCGAAGGCAGGTGCGGGTATCCTGATGGGGCATCTATGTTTGCTTGAGGATGCCCTGGCAAGCGGCGCTCTTAAGTCTGCAAGCGAATACACCTGCCCAACGGGCCGCTTTCTGTTCGTCCAGATACCTGGCGCAACGCGGCAAAGGCTCGAATCGCAACAGGTCGTGGCATTGCTGAACGAAGGTAGTGCCTAACAACCGGCCTATTCTGCGGGCTTTAGATCCAATCGCATGAAGGCGCTGTTGGGGTCGGCCTCATAGCCGTAGATCGGGCCGCAATAGGAATAGCCCAGCGCTTCATACAGCCTGCGCGCGGCGTCGTAGTAGGACAGATGATCGGCGCCCGTCTCAAGAACCAGCGCCGAGGTCCCTTCGACCCGTGCGTGATCAGCAAGATGGGTCATCATCACTCGCGCCAGACCGCGGCCACGTGCGGTGGCAAGGATATGCACGGATTTGACTTCGGCGGTCCCATCCGGCAGCGCCTTGAGCGCGCCGCAGCCCAGCACCTTGTTACCCTCATACAAAGCCCAGAACCGCATTCCGGGCCCGGCCAAGGCACTGGCATCCATCGTGTGATTGCTCTCGGCTGGCCCGGCGGTTTCGCTATGGGCAAAATGCGCCTCGACCACCGGGCGCAATGCGTCGGAGGTTGGGTCAGCCTCGCGAATGTCGATCATTTAATGCGTCCAGGGTGCGCGCCGATCGGTGGCAAAATTCTCGCCATAACCGCGCGCGCGCAGGTTCAGCTTGCGTTTATGCGGTTCACTGACCTGTGCGTCGATACCGTTGTCCTTGGCGTAATCCAGCGCCTCTTCCTTGGTGTCGAAATTCAGACGCACCTGGGTCTGGGTGTCACTGGAAGACGTCCAGCCCATCAACGGATCAACCTCGCGCGTGGATGCTGGGGCATATTCCAACACCCAATGCCGGGTCTTGGCCGTACCCGATGTCATCGCATTCCGCGAAGGCTGGTAGATCCGTGCGCGCATGTCGCCTCTCCGTACTCACTTGGCTGAAGTTGTTTATGCGTCAGAGCGAGGCCTGGGACAAGGTGGCAAATGTCGCGGAGGACAAGGATGTTCTGATGACGAAAACTGTCATTAGGGAAATGGTATAATCATTCAAACGCCACAACAAGGACAGCAAGATGATCCACCACGAACGCAGCCTCGACATTGATACCCGACCCGAAGATATCTGGGCCATTTTGAGCCGGTTCATGCATATCGACGATTTCGCCCCGCAGGTGACATCAGTAGATGCGCTAACACAAGGTGCGGATGGGGTGGGATCGAAACGACGATGCCATTTTGAAAATGGGACGTCTCTGGTCGAAGAAGTCACGGATTGGCAAATCAACCGGGGCTACCGTGTCCGCTTGTCTGAGATGTCTGCAATGCCTCTGACCCAAGCACATGCAGCAATCGCCGTTGAACCCCTTGCCAACAACCAATCCAGAGTAGTCTGGAGCATAGATTATCAAATGAAGTTTGGCCCATTGGGATGGCTGATAGGGCAGACTGTGCTGAAAGCGATGATGGGGCGTGTCCTGGGTGACAACCTGAAAGCGCTTGAAGAAAAGGTGCGTTCGGATCAAATTCCGGATCATCGGTTTGCGTATTACTGAAACTGCCGTTTCTAGATCGGATCAGGTCTTGCAGTTGGACAAAATAAGAACAAATGTAGGGGCCTGACCCGGAGCCTGCCCATGCCTTACGCCCATTCCGACAAGACTCAGCTGACTGCTGATGACGTCCGCGCCCGCCTGAAACTGGAAGGCGGTAAAGAATTCGTCATGCATACCGAGTTCTCACCGGCAGGCGACCAGCCCACCGCGATCAAAGAGCTGACCAACGGTATCTTCGACGGCGAAAGAGAACAGGTCCTGCTGGGCGCGACCGGGACGGGCAAGACCTTCACAATGGCCAAAGTGATCGAGGAAACCCAGCGACCCGCCATCATCCTTGCGCCCAACAAGACACTGGCGGCGCAGCTCTATGGTGAGTTCAAAGGTTTCTTCCCGGAAAACTCGGTCGAGTATTTCGTGTCTTACTACGACTACTACCAACCCGAGGCCTATGTCGCGCGCAGCGACACCTATATCGAGAAAGAATCCCAGATCAACGAACAGATCGACCGGATGCGCCACTCGGCCACGCGCGCGCTGTTGGAACGCGATGACGTAATCATCGTCGCCTCAGTGTCGTGCATCTACGGTATCGGCTCGGTCGAAACCTATGGGGCGATGACGCAGGACCTGAAGGTCGGCGGTGAATACAACCAGCGCCAGATCATGGCCGATCTGGTCGCCCAGCAATACCGCCGAAATGATCAGGCCTTCCAGCGGGGCTCGTTCCGGGTGCGGGGTGACAGCCTGGAAATCTGGCCCGCCCACCTTGAAGATCGCGCTTGGAAATTCTCGTTCTTCGGTGAGGAATTGGAAACCATCACCGAGTTCGACCCGCTGACCGGTGAACGCGCCGCGAATATGGAACAGGTGCGGGTTTACGCCAACTCGCACTACGTGACCCCGAAGCCAACGATGAACCAGGCGATCATCGGCATCAAGAAGGAACTCCGCATCCGACTGGATCAACTGGTCGGAGAGGGCAAACTGCTGGAAGCGCAACGTCTGGAACAACGCACGAATTTCGATCTGGAGATGTTGGAGGCCACCGGCGTCTGTAACGGAATCGAAAACTACTCGCGCTATCTGACCGGTCGCGCGCCGGGCGAGCCGCCCCCGACCCTGTTCGAATTCATCCCCGACAACGCCATCGTCTTTGCCGACGAATCCCACGTCAGCGTGCCGCAGATCGGCGGCATGTACCGGGGCGACTATCGGCGCAAATTCACCCTGGCCGAACACGGGTTCCGCCTACCATCCTGCATGGACAACCGACCCCTCAAGTTCGAGGAATGGGACGCCATGCGCCCGCAATCCGTGTTCGTCTCGGCCACGCCTGCCAAGTGGGAGATCGAACAGACCGGCGGCGTCTTCACCGAACAGGTGATCCGCCCCACAGGCCTGCTGGACCCCGAAGTCGAAATCCGCCCGGTCGGCATGCAGGTCGACGATCTGCTGGACGAGGTGCGCAAGGTCGCCGCCGACGGTTATCGCACGCTGGTCACAACGTTGACCAAACGCATGGCCGAGGACCTGACCGAATACATGCACGAACAGGGCATCAGGGTCCGTTACATGCACTCGGATATCGACACGCTGGAACGCATCGAGATTCTGCGCGACCTGCGTCTGGGCGCGTTCGACGTGCTGATCGGCATCAACCTGCTGCGCGAGGGGCTCGACATCCCCGAATGCGGGTTGGTCGCCATTCTGGACGCCGACAAAGAAGGCTTCCTGCGCTCGGAAACGTCACTGGTTCAGACCATTGGCCGCGCCGCGCGCAACGCCGACGGGCGGGTGATCATGTATGCCGACAAGATCACCGGTTCCATGGAGCGCGCGCTGAACGAAACCGATCGCCGCCGCGCCAAGCAGATCGCCTATAACGAGGAACACGGCATCACCCCAGCAACGGTGAAGAAAAACGTCGAGGATGTTCTGGCCGGTCTCTACAAGGGCGACGTCGACATGAACCGCGTCACCGCCACCATCGACAAACCGATGCACGGCGCGAACCTCGAGGCCCATCTGGACGGGCTGCGCGACAAGATGCGCAAAGCCGCCGAAAATCTGGAATTCGAAGAGGCCGCCAATATCAGGGATGAGATCAAACGCCTGGAAGCGGTCGATCTGGCCATCGCCGACGACCCCATGGCGCGCCAATGGGCGGTCGAGAAAGCCTCGGAAGACGCGGTGAAATCGAAGGGCCGGTCAACGGCTGGGAGACCAGGGCAGCGGGGCGGGAATGTGAAGCGGCGGAAGAGGTAGGCTGAGAAGATATCTATTTGCGAACCTTCCATATCGCGCCCGCGTACCTATTCACTCTCATTGCTTCAGTCTCGCAAAAGTTAACTTTTCTGAAACTACCGACGCACGTTCCCTTCGCGCACGACCAAGTTACTTGGTTCTTGCACCAATTTATGCAGGTTGGCGCTTGTGCTTGATAAATTCCCAAATCATGAAAATTACCATCAACGGCATTAGAATCAAAATGCTAAAGTCGGCATATCCTGACCACCCAGACGAATAATAGATTTCAGGGTACACAAATTTCCAAACGACACCTGGGCTCAAGCAAACCAGCACTTTTAGAGCGCCAGAGTTAAAGACACAGAATTCTTTAATCAGGGTTATCAGCCCAATCATCAGATGCTTCCTTTGAAGTTCCACGTATACTGATTCCAAGCTGCGCGTATGAACTATGCGGATACTACTTTACCTGTGCAAGCGATCTGTAGATATCAATCTATTGGAGTCTTACGCACCCGCTCTCTAGTCTATCAGTCGAGCACTGCGAATTTCGTCTATTGCTCGCTCCCATTTTTTCGGATTGCCAACCAAATATGGGTGAAAGCACTACCCAACACGTTCGCAATTCAAGGTACCCGCACTTCAAACTTACAGCCTTGCGCCCTCTCCTCCACGTTTGAAATCACGAATTGTGATCCCAACCTGTTGCCATGACAACCTCCCACACCCTGCCCAGTACCCATGAGTACCAAAGCGCCATTCACCGGGTGCGCGGCACCCGTGTGGTGCTGGCCGAGGATCTGGCACAGGTTCTTTTGCAAAAAAGGGCGGGAATATCCCGCCCGATACCTTACCCCTTATCCCAATGGGCAATCACATCATACCCAACCGGCGTTGGCGGGCTTTCCATGAACTCGGCGAAATGGCCCCATAGCTCGGCCACTTTGGGTGCGTTTGCGTTCGAGGTCGCCTCGCTTTCAACGACCGAGATCACATAGCCCGACCCGTCCTCGTTCATCACATTGGTAAAGCTGTGCATGCCGGGCATGCCCATGATTTCTGATTTCAATGCGTTCATTTTCGCCGTCGCCGCCTCGCGCGTGCCGGGCTTCATCTTGAATTGAGTAATACGTGCAAACATGATCTTCCTCCCTCGTCCGGCGATATCGCCATGTGGCGCGGTCGGAACGACCCCGCCGCACGCAACCTAGCACGGCAGCCCGAAATCTCACATTGATACGCGTGATTTGTGGCCATTTTCAACCATACGCCTCACTGTATTTGGGCCACTGACACGCCAGAGTTGCTGCCCAGCGCGGAAGGCTCGACATCTGAATTCACATATTGTGATTCCACAGCTGCAGCCAGATCGAACCCGAACTACCAAAGCGCCGTTCACCGTGTTTGCGGCCTGCGCTAATTGCCGGCCTGTGACAAGCCGGCTTTCAGCTTCTCCAGCGTATTCAAAAGGCGGTCTAGGTCAGGTTCGTCCAGCCCGGTATCGGCGATCATGCAGGCGGTGATCTCATGCGCCACAGACCGCAAGGCCGATCCCGCCCCGGTCAGAGAAACAACAACCTGGCGTTCGTCCTCTTTGCTACGGGTGCGGTCGACAAGCCCGTCGGCCTCAAGGCGTTTCAGCAGCGGGGTCAGCGTGCTGGTTTCCATCGACAACGCGTTGGCCAACTCACTGACATTTCGCCGGTCTCTCTGCCACAGCAGGGTCAGGGTGATGTATTGCGGATAGGTCAGCCCTAGCGGGCCGAGGTGTCTCTTATAAGCGCGGTTGATCACATGCCATGACGTATAGACCGCATGGCAAAACATCTCGTCGGTCTTCGGTTGGGTCGGAGAATCTGTCACGGCAGCACCTTCGCTCACTTATATCGTGCACGATATAATTCATTGACCCACGCCCACAAGGCAGTTTATATCGTGCTCGATATTATTGCGCACGATATAGGAGGCAACACATGTCCTGGCTACCAACGCTCATCACCGAGACACCCGAGGAGGGATTTGACCTGGCAATCAAACTATCACGGATGGCGGTTAAGAAGACGCAGCCCAATGACGAGATTCGTCAGCGCCTGAGGCCGATCTACGAAAACGATGCGGACAGCCTGACTATGGTGTCGCATGTCGTGGCGACAAATTACCAGACTGTGGCGGCAGCGAACAACTATTGGCGCAAGTGAGTAAAGGTGAAATGGGCTGGGTGGCGGAAGGAATGACCCATTCCTATACGCCCAGTTCCGCCCGCATCTTCTTGGTCAGCTTGGCCACGACCAGATCATAGGACGTCACGATATGCTCGCGCAGCGACGTGTCGCTCATCCCGCGGTCCTCATAGACCTGCAGCCATTTCATCCCGCGCGAGGCCAGATATGGCGCAGGGCGAATTCCGGGTTCGTCGCTCAGCACCTCAAAGGCCAGTTCAGTGGCTTTGAAGGTGAAGGCGTCCTGACCGTCGTTCCAGCCGCAGATCGCAAATACCTTGCCCCCCACTTTCCACACGTCTGCGTTGCCCCATTGAACCACATGAGAGCTGGCCTTCAGGCCCGCGCAGAAACTGTTGAACTCTGCTCGCGTCATCGGCTCAGCCTCTTTGTTCCGAAGTCCTTACCCACCTGTCAGGGCCTCACGAATTTGGCATTGCCAACGCGTTTTTGAGGGGCAGCGCTTTGTTCTACATTCGGGGCAATCACCCCACAGGCCACACCATCCTGATCGGGATCGTTTTGCAGGTGATAGCCCGGCTCGCCCTCCAGAAACGGACCAGGAAGAACCGAGAGCGCAGCACCACATCCGGCAAGGGCAACAAGATGTAAAACCGCCTCATCACGCTCGAATTCTGAAGTGCGCAACCAGACGCTCAGGGCAATGATGCCTGTCGTCAGCGGCAACATGAGGACCATCAGCAGAATCCGCACCGGTGACAATGCGCGCCGGCGCAGAGCTTCGGCGCGTTGAACACGTTTGGCCGATTTCGGATCCGTGAACAGCGCCTTGGGAGTGGTCTTTTCTGGCTGCATTCCCGATCAATACACCAGTATCCGTGGGATGCCGATACCTAAGGGACAAACATATCTGTGAAACTCTGTCACGATGCAGGACGCTCTACGAACCTGGGCCAAGCAAACAAGACAGACCGGCCAATTTCTTGGCTGCTCGCTTGTGATCTGGCAGAGACCTAACGCACCACGTGCACTGAGCATGCAGCGTGGCGGACAACATGGGTAGCGGTGGAGCCCAAAAGCAAATCCTGCATACCTGGTCGATGAGACGCGATGATGATCAGATCCGGCTTATTCACGTCGGCCCAGTCAAGGATCGTCCGACCGGAATGCCCCTCGACAACGACTCCGCGGGCGCCCGAAATATTTTCCGCCAGCGCATCCAACTCGGCCTGAACGGCCTTGCGCGCCTCGTCCAGGTACCCGACCGGCATATAAGCGCTGGCATAGGCCGGTATATGTTCGACCACGTGCAGCAGCGTGACCTGTGACTCGGGAGCTGCCAACAGTTGCGCCAGTTTCAATGCGGACGGCATATCACGCGCGTCGTCGAATGATATTGGTACAAGAATATTGTGATACATGGCACGCGCCTCCTTGGTTGCTCAAGTATACTGTTCGATTACCAGACGCGTGACCTTGATCCAGGTCAGGATCAGTTGAAGGTTTCCGCAACATCGTACATGACGGGCTCAAAACTCTTGCACAACTCGTTGATTTTACGGTTTCTATCACGCATTTCTGACGTACGCAGCATGGCCAGAAAATCCTCGCGACGCTCCCATTGCGAATAATTGGCAATCCGGGTCTGGGCGTCGTTCACGTGCAATCCCGCTGCAACAAATCCAGGTTGCTTTGAGATGAAGCTGGCATAGGCATCCGTCAACGCCTCAAGCAGATCCTGGCAGGTGCCAGGCGTCATTTCAAATGTTGTGATTACGGTCTGCACAGTAGCGTTTTTGGAAATCTTTGGCATCTTGAAACTCCCTTGTCTGTCTCAAACCTAACACAGGATTCTGAAAGGTCTTGTGTTTCCTTTTGGCCTAGGCGCGCTCTTTTCAATTCGAAAAATAAACAAAACACTAACACTCCGTTAACCATGCTGACGGAAGCTGCAAGCATGTATCGCATTGCCCTGATATTGCACCTGTTGCTGATGGCCTCTCCTGCCTGGTCAGGTGCATGGCTGCGAGAAAAGGATGCAGCATTCACAGCCGCCTCACTGACAGCTTTTCGGCTCCCTGAGGATGGGTACGACTATAAAACTTCTCTCTATGCGGAATGGGGATACAGCCAGAACCTGACGGTCGGCTTTGATTTCGAGCAAAACCAAGACCTCTATGGCCATGCACTCATCTTTGCCCGTGTCCCAGTAGCGGATTTGGGCCAATGGGGTCGGTTCGCTGCTGAATTTGGTGCCGGTGCATATCACAAACATGAACGGGCCTGGGCACAGTACAAAGTGACGCTGTCTTACGGCAAAGGATTCCAGAGCGCCTTGGGAAGCGGTTGGATCGCGATTGATGCCGCCATCGAAAACCGAACACATGATGACATCTATCGAAAGCTCGACCTGACAACAGGGCTTTCATCGGACAGGTTGATCAATCCCCTAATCCAAATCGAAACGGCCTACAGGTCTGGGCACTCGATATATTGGAAGGCACGCCCCTCGGTCATGATCCGAACCAAAGACAGTTCTACTACCTGGGTTCTGGGGGTGGAAAGAAATGATGCCCGCAAAAACACGGGCATCAAACTGGCTTTGTGGAACGAATTCTAAGTCCAATCCGTTCCTACATTAATTCCGGCAGACGCCCGCACCGTCAGCGCTCCATCCTCAGGATTGCTGAAACCTCGCCCTTCAGACCCTCAGGCCAGCGTAACTGGATATCAGATCCATCCACCCCGTGCTCCAGCAGGACATAGGGGTGCGAATATTTGGTTGACCCAAGCGCTGTCTTCAAAGGTCCCAGAACGGTAACCGAGTCACAACTGCGCGCCTTGCCACCAAAGGGCAACCGGTCCTCAGAAGACACCGTCCACGCCGTTGCAGCTGTGTTCTGTGCGTGCCGTACCCTCAGTGGATTTGCGGTTTTAGCAGTGACACCATGGAACGTATTGTTTTCAAACGTCACGTTCAAATGGGCTGTGTTGTTCAGATCAGCGAATGTCGTGTCCACGCGTTCGGCCCGGTCGATCCCTCCGTTGATGGACCGGAATTTGTTTCCCGTCACGACGACGCCGTTCAGGAAATGCCCGGCGCCATAGGGACGAATGACAATGCTGCTGAACCAGGGCGCGACCTCGTTCGAGTAGAAGATATTGTCGGTAATGCTCATGGCGCTGAATGAGAAGCCAGCGGTGTAAACAGGGTCTGAATCCCGCTCATTTGTCCATTCGACAAAACAGTTATCGACATAGTTCTCGGCGATGGTCGAGCTGTTGTAAGTTCCGATCATGACCAAACCGGCCGAGCGCACCCCCTGAGTGATGCTGTCTCCCTGGAAAAAATGGTTGCCTAGGACCATGTTGTTGGTCCCTGCCAGCACCGCAAAATGCAGGAAACGAACCGCGCGATTGTGGCGCAACTTGATGTCATTGGCCATTGAGTTCAACGCAATCGACTTGCGATCCGAGACGTCAAAGGACTCTTCAGAAGACAGGAACTGACAATTATCGACCAACATGCCCTGACACCCTGTACCGATCGAGGTGATACCGCGATCCAAAGGTCGGCTGATAAAACAGTTCGTTATGGCAAATGTGCTGCCTGACGGCGCAAGGCGGATTGCGCTACAGCGGCCATTGCATTGAAACTCGATCTCTTCCATTCCGAACTTGCGCAACGTGCTGAAACCGCTGAAATCAAGCAAATATTTGAAAGACAAAAAGGTAAATGTCTGCGTCCCGGATGCGTTATGGATCGGCGCGTTCAAAGTGATCTCTCCCGCCCCCTCATCCTTGGACCGGACATAGATCTCGCGGCCAACGCCGCTGCCCTGCACCAGCGCGCCGACAGGAATGTTGGCAACATTCGCAACATTGGTCAAACGCGTTGGGTCCGACGGGCTGTAGGTTGCCAGAGATGTGAATGTCTCGGTGCCCCAGGCCGAACTGCTTTGAACATCGAACTGGCCATTGCGGATGATCCGGCGTGTCGAAAACCCTGTTTGTTTGTTCGGAACCGCCGCTGCCATGTCAATCGGCTCACTCACCGAAATCTTGCGCCCGCCCAGATCCAGCGATTCATGATCCGAGTTGTTCAGCAAAGCCTGAAAGGCCTTTTTGAATGCCAGGTCCTCGGCGCCGAAGGCCGTGATATAGGCCGGCAGGTTAAAGTTCTTCGTCAGCAAGAGCATCTTGTCATCGGGCATTGTGACCATGCCCTCAAATTCAATCTCAGACGAGATCGTCGTGTTTTCCGTCAACAGGTAGGTGCCCTCCGAGACAAAGACACGCCGTCCATTCGCCGCCTGATCAGCGGCGACAAACGCTGCTGTGTCATCCGCTACACCATCACCGACCGCCCCGAAATCACGGATATCGACCAGAGAGATCATGTCGCGCAGGAACACATTGGTGACATCCGTAATCTCGATATCGTCGATCCGGACCACAGCGCCGTTAGTGCCTTCAATATCCAGCCCGAAATGCCCGTACAGGGCGGAAACCCCCCAAGGCATATCCACGCCCGTCCGTTGCCCCGCGCCCACAATGGCTGTGATTTCGTGCACTGTGCCATAGCCAGACAGCTGTGTTGCCGGGCCCTGTTCGACCACGCCCGGCACCTGAACATCACCTGCCCCGCCCGCCCAGGCGGCGATACGAACTTCGGGCAAGGGGCCGCTAATCGCTTTTATTCGGGCTTTGATCTGTAAGTAGCACCCGGGCAGCAGCGGTGTCTGACCCATATAGCGCAGCTGTTGTGTTGCGTTCACCTTCAGAATTTCCAGACATCCGCCAAAATCCGCGTCCGCCGGAACAAATACACCATTCCCCGATCCATGATAGGTTGGCGAACCCGGTGTTCCGTCACCACTTGACCATACGTTCAGACCGTTTGCGAATGCAGGCGGCATGAACACGATGCCGTCGGTGATTGCCTTGTTCATAGAAATCCCTTTCCCATTCGCGCAGCGGCCAATCACCACGCGCATAAACCCAGTGTTCGGGGTCGGCCCCGAACGCAAAAGCCTGAGTATCGAAAAGGAATTAACCGCCGCTCATATCACCGTGACGGTGGTGTTGCGCTAGGCCGCCGGATCCGAATTTCCCAAAAGCTGCACGCCGTTGATTTTCCAGCCCCGTCCCTGAGGGATCATCTCGTAGTCCAGAATGTGAACCTGCCCGTCGCCATCCGTGATCATCACCTTCTGCCACAACGCCCCTGAAATTTCGCGAAGTTCCAGAAACCGCACGTCCGCAGGCCGCCAGACCATCGGATAGCCACGCCGGACCATCACCCCGAAATTCTCAGGCGTTCCGAAAAGGCGCTGGATAGTGGGGCTGGCAAATATAAAGGCGGTTGCGAAATCATCCGCCTTGAACGCCTGTATCTGCCCCGCGATATTCGCCTCGATCTCGGCGTTTTGGGCAATGGCTCCGGATGCCAGTCCGGCACTCAAAGATACAGCAAGCAATAAACGACGCATGGGGCCACCTCCTGATCGAAGGATAGCCCCACACGCGATCAGGTCAAATCAGACCAGCTCTCCGGCCAGCGCCTTGTCGATCAGCGCAATGGTTTCCGGCACGCCGTAAAGCGCGATAAACCCGCCAAATCGCGGCCCCTGGGATGCGCCCAACAACACCTCGTAGAGCGCGGTGAACCAGCCCCGCATAGGGTCAAACCGCTCGCGCCCGACAGAGTAGACCACCGATTGCAGCGCCTCATCCTCGATCGGTCCGTCATATGCCGCCAGCTCTGCTTTCAACGCCTCCAGCGCTTCGCGCTCTTGATCCGTCGGCGCCCGGTGCTGGCGGGTGGGCTTGACGAAATCGTTAAAGTAGCGGACCGCAAAGCCCGCCGCCTGATCGAGATCAGGATGCGTCTCAGCCGTGGCCTCAGGCGCATAGCGGCGGATGAACCCCCACAGCGCCTCTTTGTCTTCAGCCCCGGAAACCGAAGCAAGATTCAGCAACATCGCAAAGGGCACCATCAGCGTCGATTCAGGAACCTCCCCACCGTGGATATGCCACACCGGATTGTTCAACTGCGCCTTCAGCTCCTGCCCCGGATAGGCCCGCAGTTGCTGATGATATTCATCATAGGCCTTGGGGATCACATCAAAATGCATCCGCTTGGCGGTCTTGGGCTTTTGATACATAAAATACGCAAGACTCTCAGTCGGTGCATAGGTCAGCCATTCGTCGATCGAGACGCCATTGCCCGAAGATTTCGAAATCTTCTGACCGTTCTCATCCAAAAACAGCTCATAACTGAAATGCTCTGGCACACGGCCACCCAACGCCCGGCAGATCGCGTCATAGATCTTTTCGTTGGTGGCATGTTCCTTGCCATACATTTCAAAATCAACGCCCAGCGCGGCCCAGCGCGCACCGAAATCCGGCTTCCATTGCAGCTTTACGTTGCCCCCCGTGACCGGCAGCGTCCATTCCTTGCCGTCGTCGTCATCAAAGGTGACGGTATAGGTCTCGGCGCAGACCTTTTTCATCGGCACGTACAGAACCCGACCCGTTTCGGGGTGGATCGGCAGGAAGATCGAATAGGTCTGCTGCCGCTCTTCTCGCAGGCTTTTCAACATGATGGCCATTACGGCATCATAGTTGTCGACCGCCCGCTTCAGAATCTCGTCAAACTGACCCGAGCGATAAAAGTCGCGCGCCGAATAGAAATCATACTCGAACCCAAAAGTGTCGAGGAACCGGCGTAACATTGCGTTGTTGTATTCGCCAAAGCTTGGGTATTCGCCGAACGGATCAGGGACCGAAGTCAGAGGACGCTGCAAATGCTCTTCAAGCGCTTCGGGATTCGGCACGTTGCCGGGAACTTTGCGCATACCGTCCAGATCGTCCGAGAAACAGATCAGCTTGGTCGGAATATCCGACAGCGCTTCAAACGCACGCTTGACCATGGTGGTCCGCGCCACCTCGCCAAATGTCCCGATATGCGGCAAGCCGGACGGGCCATAGCCCGTCTCGAACAACACATACCCCTTGTCCGGAGCCCCTTTCTGATAGCGTTTGAGCAACCGGCGCGCCTCTTCAAAAGGCCAAGCCTTGGACGACATCGCGGTTTCACGCAGTTCAGACATTTTCTTTAAGCTCCATCGGGAAAACAGCGTCGGCTTTCGTTTGCCGCCGACCGACCCCTCCTATTGTGCCGGTGCAGCATGAGTCAATAAAGCAAGCTGTTTTTCCTGTCTGGAAACTGGCCTCAGACGACTAACTGATCCAACTTGGCCGCCCAGATGAAATCATTCTCACTAAGGCCGTCAATTTCGTGGGTCGTCAGCTGAACATCCACATATCCCCATCCAAATCTGATGTCAGGATGATGCCCTTGCTGATCGGCAAGCCAGGCGCAAAGGTTTGCCAGATAGGCCGCCTTGGCAAAACCTTTGAGTTTGAAATGACGGCTGAGTGTTTTTGCATCCGCATCCAGCGACCAATCGGAGGTCAACTGGGCCAGATGCGCGCTTGCCGCATCACGGTTCAAAGCTGGAATGCCGCCGGAACAAGGGGCACAGGTCCGATCCGATAGGGTGCAGGTTTGTTCTGATGTGGTCATGTCCAGCTTACTCCGCCGCTGTTGCCTTTTCGGGAAACTTATTCGGCAACAGGCCCAGTGATTGCGCCTTATGCACATCCGCCAGCAAATCCCGATCGGCGGCAGCAAACAGTTCCTCGGGGTCGTCCAGCACGAAATAGCCCATCTGGTGCACATCAATCCGGTAGGGCGTGCGCAGGATCGTCAGAACGTCAAAGGGATCGCGGTCGGGTATTTCGCTTTCCACCGCGTAGACAAGTTCGGTCGGGGATGAGGCAAGCCCCGATCCCAGCGCCTTGATCACCCCATCCTGACGCCGCAGACCAAATTCGATCGAAAACCAATACAGTCGGATCAGCCAGGCATAGTCCTTTTCACCGGCCCGCACCCCAGCCATTCCGATAGCATGACTGAACGCAGCAAATCGCGGATCGCTCAACAACGGAGTATGGCCGAAAATTTCATGAAAGATGTCCGGTTCCTCGATATAATCGAAATCCTCGCGGGACCGGATAAACGAGGCGGCCGGGAAAACCCGGTCGGCCAACATGCCAAAGAAGGTCTTGAACCCGATCAGCGCGGGTACAGGCTGCACTTTCCAGCCTGTCATATCCAGAAGCCTCTCAGAAATATCAGCGCATGATGGAACACGGGTTTTCGGAAGCTCCAGCCGGTCCAGCCCCGCGAGATAATCACGCGCCATATAGCGCTGTATGTTCTCTTGCTGAGCGGCATAAAGATCAGCCCAGACAGCATCCTCTTCGTCGGTATATGTGATGTGACCATCGGCATTGGCCACCTTGGCGACGTATTTTGTCGACTTTGGCATGGAAGCTCCTCCTGAAAAGAGCATAGCCAGCCATCGTGAAAAATTTCATTTGAATGTTTTTCAGGATCATACAATATGAACGAAACATTTCACAAACTCAAAAGATATGACGCAAATGCTTCAAAACGCGGATATCGCCATCCTGCAAGAGCTTCAGACCGATGGCCGTCTGTCTATGCAAGAGCTCGCGGATCGTACCGGCCTGTCTGCCTCGCAATGTTGGCGGCGGGTTCGCGATCTCGAAGCTGCTGGGGTTGTGGCAGGCTATACCGCTCGTGTGCCCGCCAAATCCGTTGGCCTGAACGCAATAGCCTATGTTCATGTTGCGCTGCGCGATCATCAGGAAGACAGCATCACTTCGTTTTTGCGGCTGGTTGAGACCGAGGCTCAGATTGTCGAGTGCGCCTCAATCACCGGGGATCATGACTTCATTCTGAAAGTCTATTCGAAAACACCCGAAGATCTTGAGGCGTTCATCATGCAAAGGCTGTTGAAATCGGGGTTAGTCCGCGACACTCGCAGCAATTTTGTACTGCGGCAGACGAAAACACGTGGCCCTTTGCCCATTCTTTGATCTATCGCTCCAAAATCCGTTGAACCTATTCCCTGCCCCACCTATCGTGCGGGATCAGAACAGTTCAATCAGGACACCCCTATGACCAACCAAGTGCCACACCCGATGTCTCCTCAAGATTGCCTCGTGGCGATTATGGTTGCGATCTCTGCATCAGATGAGACCATCCGCACCGCCGAGCTGGTCAAAATCGAGGGCGCGGTCAACATGCTGCCTGTCTTTGCAGAATATGACATCGACCGGATGTATCGCGTTTCCCAGATCGTCTTCGATCTGTTTGAACAAGAAGATGGTCTGGATGCCCTGTTTGGACTGATTCGCGACAACCTGCCCGAACGCCTGAACGAAACCTCCTATGCGCTTGCATGTGATGTTGCGGCTGCAGATGGTACGCTGGCAGAATCCGAATTGCGGCTGCTCGAGGAAATCCGTTACGAGTTGGACATCGACCGTTTGCATGCCGCTGCCATCGAGCGCGGCGCGCGGGCACGGCACACGACCTGACATCAGCTGCTGCCGGCCAGCTTCCCCCACCTTTCGATCAGTGCGCGCTGCAATTTGCGCGACCTGTTATTCCAGCTCCGCCCGCCTTCGGGCCGTTCACGATACGCTCGGGGGATCGTTGCGCGATGTTCTATGTCGGCCGTGAATATCGCAAAGGCCAGCTCTGCCCCATCCGGTGAGGTTATGAACCCACCAAGGCCCGAGACAAAGTTCAGGGTTCCGGTTTTCGCATTCACTCTGATCGGATGATCCTTGACCGGCCGCCCCTGACTGTCGGCAAGGGTAAATTTCTTCAGCAAAGGCCGGAGGTCTCCGGCTTTCTGCGCCGCCAGCAGCGCGACCACCAAGTCCTCGGGCGCTACGCGTGAATCGCCCCCAAGCCCTGAATGATCGACCATCGCAACCCCGGTCACACCATAGGTCTCTGTGGCCCATCTGTTCATCTCGGCGGCTGACTCCGCCAAAGTCTGCGGTCGCGTACCACGCGCCCTCGAGGCAGCGAGCCCCACCATCTCGGCAGTGAGATTGGTCGAGTATTTCAGCATGCCCTGCAATATGCTCTCGAGCGGGTCGCTTTGATGAATGACCAAAGGGGTTCCATTCGGCATCTCCCGCGTGACCTGCGTCCGCCCCAGCACAATTCCGTTGGATCGGGCCAATGTTCTGAAAACGTCGCCTGCATAAAGCGCGGGCTTGCGGACAGGCAGCCACCGCGCCCCATCGCTACCCAACGCGCCTTTGGCAACAGTCCACCGGTCCTGACGGGCGCTGGGTTCGTAAGTATAGATCGGCAGATTGCGGCCCTCGACCTTCATCGACGCCACTTCAACTGCAGGCGTATAGCGCGTGCTTCGGGCATCCATGGTCACGTCATAGCTGGCGCCCTGCTTTTTCCACTCGAAATGCACGCGATTGAAATTCAGAGAAATGCCGCTGATCGCAGGGCTGTACCCCAAATGATCTGGCTGCCCCGGATCAATGCTGAACACGTAAGGCAACGCGCCATCATAAACTTTGAACGCGCCGCGGACCTCGGTGATTCCGGCCTCGCGCAAGTTTGCCGCCATCGTGGCCAGCGCATCCGTATCCAGCAAAGGATCACCACCGCCAACAAGAACAAGATCGCCGTTCAAAATGCCGTTTTCTATGGGCCCCTCAGCGACCAACGCAGTTTCGAACCTGTAGTCAGCACCCAACACATTCAGCGCGTAAAGCGCGGTCAGGGCCTTGCCAACACTTGCCGGTGGCAAACCCCGGTCGCCACCATAGGCTTCAAGCACCGTGCCTGTATCAGCGTCGGCTACAGCAAAGGCGACTTCGCCGCGCAGGTTCGCGGCTTCGACCAAGCGCACAACACCTACGATCGGCTCATCACGAATCTGAGGCCTCAATGATGTAAGCGGTGCCTCAGCCATAACGGCTACAGGCATCAGGGCCGCGCCCAGCCCAGCAATAAATCCTCGTCGCGAATAACGATCATTCATGGGTTAATTAAAATCCCAGAGATCACAGGCAAACAACCTGAGATCCGAATTATGGGCCCACAGGGGCTATTCAGGCAACACCTTGTTGCCCCAAACCCCATGAATGCGCAACTGGGTCGAACTGACATCCAGCATCGGCACATTCACAAAACACCACGCCGGGGCCTGTGCCCGGCCGAGTAAATGCCGCGCCTGCCCGTCGATGCGGTATTTGGCATAGCGACGCGCCGCAGGGGACATACGTGCAGAGATGCGGTCTCCGGGACGGGCAACAACGCCAACCGGTACGGTTTCAATAATCGACCGCCAATCCTTCCACTTATGGAATTGCGCCAGGTTATCCGCGCCCATCAGCCAGACAAACCTGACCTGCGGATAAAGCTTCTGCAGGGCGGCGACAGTATCCGCCGTGGCGCGTGTGCCGGTCTGGGCCTCGATATCCGTCACCTCGACACGTGGATGCTGCATCACAGCTTGCGCTGCCTTCACCCGCCGCGCCAATGGCGCAGGCCCGCGCTCTTTCAAAGGATTGCCCGGAGAGACCAGCCACCACACCCGATCCAGCCCAAAGGCCTTCATTGCCTCGAGTGTCACATGCACATGGCCCTTATGCGGCGGATCAAATGACCCCCCGAACAACCCCACGACCTGCCCGGGCCGTACATATGGGATAGAGCTACGCTGCATCTCTTGCTGATGTTCAGAACTCGGCGGGGTTGTCAATCAACAGGTTGCACAGCGTCGCCCAACCTGACCCGCCCGGGCCGCACCACCTCGGCGCACCAACCGCCATGACCCCGAACGGCGGAATAACCACACTTGCCCAGCGCCTCCTCCATCCGGCTGCACGGCGCGCAGATCACAGTGAAACGCAGGATGGCCTCGCCCACCTGCACCTCACGCCCCTTGAGCGCCGCCAAATTGATTCCTGATACCACCAGATTGCGTCGCAGGGTTTCAGGCGCAACCAGACCCTACCCGAGATAGGAGCCTATCGCAGACAGATGTTCCCGCTGGATCAGGGTCACGGCTCGCTTGCCCGCGCAGCTGCGGTCTCCGTCCGGCCCATTAGCAGAGAACATGGCCCCCTCTACAGCGACTATCTCATTCCGCAGCGCAGGCCGCAAACTAATCCAGTCAGCGCAACCTGCTTGTGAGTAGCAAGAAATAACGTATTGGAATGCCGTTGTTATAGCGGTTCCTTCAGTCTGCGTTACTGAACGGACCTTCTTGCAGTTTCCTAGCTTCCCTCCAAGCCCACAACGCAAGGATTATTTGCAGAGTCAAGGCACTGCCATAGCTTGCAGCACCTGTACTGACTGGATAAGCACTACCCCGACAGAAAAACACTAAATCAATAGGAACAATCTATTGCGCAACCTATCATTGGCCACTGCTTTCCTCGCCCTCTCGTCGAATGTTTTGTATGCAGGCGCACAGGAGGATGCCGATTATATAGCCAACGTCACCGTAAACGAAGAAGTCATGCAAGGTGTGCTGGTCGCAATGCGTCCGGTCCTGATACAAGCGGTGCAACAAGATCTAATTTCCAGGGGCATAAAAGTATCTGATACCGAAGCGTTTTTCGACATTGTGATGGACGTATTCATGGATGGATTCATCCACGAACTGCGGATTCCAACGGCTCAATTCTATGTTGAAAATTTCTCAGCTTCTGAATTGCACGAAATAACCCAGTTCTACGACAGCCCGACGGGAAAGAAGCTACTCCGATTAACGCCTGCAATGATGCAGCATGGCGCAAAAACGGGTCAGGTGGCCGGTGCAAAAGCGGCTCAGATGGTTCAACCCGAAATTGTTCGGCGCATCCACGAAGAAGGTCTCGTAATCGAAAATAGATCTTTCACCGACAAATTGCTGGAAGCCTTCGAATAAGCTCAGAACTATTCTTGCTCGCCCTTGTCGGCTCGGGTATCACACCGTCCAACCAAATTCCTCCGACCCAAAGGACGCGACATGGCCGCCTATCAATATGTCTACCACATGCAGGGTGTCTCCAAGACCTATCCCGGTGGCAAGAAGTGCTTTGAAAACATCCACCTGAGCTTTCTGCCCGGCGTGAAAATCGGTGTTGTCGGCGTCAACGGCGCGGGTAAATCGACGCTGATGAAGATCATGGCCGGCCTCGACAAGGATTTCACCGGCGAGGCCTGGGCGGCCGAAGGCGCCAAAGTCGGTTACCTGCCGCAGGAACCGAAGCTGGACGAAAGCCTCAGCGTGCGCGAAAACGTCATGCTGGGCGTGGCCGAGAAAAAGGCGATCCTCGACCGCTATAACGAACTGGCGATGAACTACTCAGACGAAACCGCGGATGAGATGGCCAAGCTGCAGGACGAGATCGACAGCCAGAACCTCTGGGATCTCGACAGCCAGATCGACGTTTCGATGGAGGCGCTGCGCTGCCCGCCAGACGATGCCAATATCGCCAACCTCTCAGGCGGTGAAAAACGCCGCGTCGCGCTGTGCAAATTGCTGCTCGAAGCGCCCGACATGCTGCTGCTCGACGAGCCGACCAACCACCTGGATGCCGAAACAATCGCCTGGCTGCAACAGCACCTGATCGACTACAAGGGCACCATCCTGATCGTCACTCACGACCGCTATTTCCTCGACAGTATCACCGGCTGGATCCTCGAACTCGACCGGGGTCGTGGTCTGCCTTACGAGGGCAACTATTCCGCGTGGCTGGAACAAAAGGCCAAAAGGCTGGAGCAGGAAGCCCGCGAGGACAAGTCTAAGCAGAAGACCCTGCAACGCGAACTCGACTGGATGCGCCAAGGCCAGAAGGCCCGTCAGGCCAAATCAAAGGCCCGGATCAACGCCTATAATGATTTGGCGGAACAGTCCGAGCGCGAAAAGCTGACCCGCGCACAGATCGTCATCCCCAACGGCCAGCGCCTTGGCGGTAAGGTGATCGAGGTCGAAGGCCTGTCCAAACACATGGGCGATAAGCAACTGATCGAGAACCTCGACTTTACCCTGCCCCCCGGCGGTATTGTCGGCGTCATCGGGCCCAACGGCGCCGGTAAATCGACCCTGTTCAAGATGCTTACTAGTCAAGAGCAGCCCGACGCAGGCACCATCACACTTGGCGACACGGTTGAACTGTCCTATGTCGACCAATCCCGCGATGACCTGAAGGACAACGAAACCGTGTGGGAAGCGATCACCGGCGGCGCCGAGATCATTCAGTTGGGCGATGCGCAGGTCAATTCCCGCGCCTATTGCTCGTCCTTCAACTTCAAGGGCGGCGACCAGCAGAAAAAGGTCTCCTTGCTGTCAGGGGGTGAGCGCAACCGCGTCCACATGGCCCGCCTGCTGAAAGAGGGCGGCAACGTTCTGCTGCTCGATGAACCGACCAACGATTTGGACGTCGAAACCCTGCGCGCGCTGGAAGACGCGCTGGTCGATTTCGCCGGCTGCGCCGTGGTCATCAGCCACGACCGCTTCTTCCTCGACCGGATCTGCACGCATATCCTGGCGTTTGAGGGTGATGCCCATGTCGAATGGTTCGAGGGCAACTTCGAGGATTACGAAGAGGACAAGAAACGCCGACTGGGACCAGACGCGCTGGAGCCGAAGCGGTTGAAGCATAAGAAGTTTGCGCGATGAGACGGAAGCTCAAAAGACGGTTGGAAAAATGGCAACGTAGCGCGCTGAAAATCAGCGCACCGCTGCGCAAGCGCATCCGGCAAATGTACAAGACAGATTACTGTGTGATCGTCGCAAGCAATGGCCGGTCGGGCAGCACCATGACCTACCATGCGCTGCGCGATGCACTGGAAAGGCTGGACCCAAACCTCTCGGGTCAGGCCAGTTTCGTGTCTCGGTTGGACGACGCCACCTTCCAGGCGCCGTTTCTTTACAAGACGCATGATTTTCCGCAGGTTTTGTCAAACTGGTCAAAAGATACCCGAGTCGTCTTTTGCTTTGGCTCGACAAAGGACTCTACCTTTTCAGTCTACACAGCGATGGAAGGCTATGGCCCTGAGTGGATAAAAAAGCACTTCTACAATCTGCATGCGACGGGCACATATGACGAGCTTTTCGAACGGGATGTGCTGCAACAGGCACGGCAGATCAAGGAATGGGTCACTTATGACGACATCCCGGTATTGTGCGTTCACTACGATGCGTTGTGGGAATATCAGGACGAAATCTCTGAATTTACCGGATTGAAATTTGTACCGGCTCCGCGGCGTGAACGGGCTGAAAAAGATATTCCGGAAGATCTGCGAAAGGCCGCGAGCCAAATCTACGATCCGATTGACGAAGTGATTTCCCAGCTTCCCAGATGTTTTGTGGCCTCGCCAGAAATGAACGAGATCGTGGGCAAATTGCCGCTCGCAAAGTGATCCTCGGACGGTCTGGCGCGTGACGTTCTTCCGGGCGTTCGTGGATCCAAAAAATTCAGTCTAACCTCATACATTGTATAGATTGTTTCAGGATATTCTGATGCGTAGATTCTGATGCCTGGCGCTAGTTTCAGCCGTTCAGGATTGCAAATCCGGCTTGTCACATCTCGTCTGAACTGGCATACTCAGAGTGCTACCGTTTTTCTATTTCGACCCACTGTCTCCTTCTACGGCGTTCAGTCTATCGATACAGACGACGACGCCAGGCTGTCGCAACTCCGTGGGCAGCACCAGATAAGGAGAACACGGATATGCCTTCAGGCACCGTAAAATGGTTCAACACCACCAAAGGCTACGGCTTTATTGCACCCGAAGATGGCGGCAAAGACATCTTCGTTCACATCTCGGCCGTCGAACGCTCGGGCCTGACCGGTCTGGCCGACAACCAGAAAGTCACGTACGAGCTGCGCTCGGGTCGTGACGGTCGCGAAAGCGCCGACGACATCCAGCTGGCGTAAGCCGCTGTAAGGGCAGGGTTTTCCTCTGCCCTTTTCTATTTGTGCCTGAGCGACCACCTGTAAAAGTGTGTCCCGGCGATTACATCACAATTCAGTTACTCTTCCCCGACGATTGACCGGATCGGATATCATCCGGACACTATGGTCATGATTTTTCTGTTGTATTGAAGAGAGCTGATATGTTGACACGCCGTACATTCCTGACTGCAACAGCAGCAGCAAGCCTTGTTTCGACCGCCGCGTCGGCAAAGAAAGCCGTCGAATACGACCCCACTCCTCAATTTGTTCGAATCAAAAAGCAATTCCTGCCAGGCCAGCTTCTGGTGGTTCCACGCTCGTTCTATCTGTACTTCGTAACAGAACCTCGCAAGGCAATCCGTTACGGGTGCGGGGTGGGCAAAGCCGGGCTGGAGTTCACCGGAACAGCGACCATAGACGTCAAAAAGGAGTGGCCCACCTGGCGCCCCACCAATGAAATGATCGAGCGTGAACCAATTACATATGCTCGTTTCAAGGATAACGACTATGTGCAGCCTGGCGGTGACGGCAATCCGTTAGGTGCACGGGCGCTTTATCTGTTCCAGAACGGCGTTGACACTTATTTCCGAATTCACGGGACCACTCAGCCGCAGACCATAGGCCGTGCGGCCTCGAACGGATGTATACGCATGCTGAACACGCATGTCATCGACCTGTACCAGCGGGTGCCGATTGGAACAGTTGTGACGGTCGTCTGATCAATCTTCTGCTGATTTCACAAGTACCAAAACCTTTGGTCCAAGGTCTTCAACGATGAGGGCCACACCACTGGCGTTGGGATGGATGCCATCTGCCTGCATGTGTTCCCGTACTTCTTCGGGGTTTCCTGCCGCAGTCAAACCTGTGAAAAAACTTGGCGCATATCCAGTCTGATATCGATCCGCCAGATCGGAGTAGATCGCATCAAATGCGGCTTTGTAATCTGGGCCGTAATTCCCCGGCGCCTGCATCCCGACCAACAACACGGCGACCTCAGCGCCATCTGCTGCTTTCAGGATCGTCTCAAGATTTGCGCGTGCAACTGCCGGATCAAGCCCTCGCAACAGATCGTTCCCGCCCAATGCGACGATCATCCCATCCACGTCGGGCGTCAGTGTCCAGTCCACACGTGCCGCCCCTCCGGCGGTGGTGTCCCCGGATACACCCGCATTGATCAGGCGCACATCCGCTCCGTGATCTTTCAACCAACGATCCAGCTGCGGGACAAATCCGTCTTGCTCGGGCAGGCCGTACCCTTGAGTCAAAGAATCCCCGAGAGCGGCAATCACTACGGTTTCTGCTGTGGCCGCAAAGCCGCAACACGTGATAAGCACCGGCATCAAAGCCTTGCGCAACATCTCAACTGCTCCATATCCCATTTGATTACCTCGGTTCGGACCAACCCATGATCGCAACTGTTCTATCGCTTGAAAATGCCGCTTTATCGCTGGATGGCAATGCCGGTCAGGTAGATATCCTGCACGACATCACGCTTTCCGTACACAAGGGCGAGACACTGGGTCTGATTGGGCCGTCCGGGTCAGGAAAATCGTCGTTACTAATGCTGATGGGCGGGCTGGAACAGGCGACGGGCGGCCAGGTAACTGCACTCGGGCAAAATCTGACCCGCATGAACGAAGACGAGCTCGCGCGGTTCCGACGCAACAGCATGGGCGTTGTATTTCAGAATTTCCACCTGATCCCCACGATGACTGCCCTTGAGAACGTGGCCACACCGCTGGAGTTGGCCGGCCACAAAGATGCCTTTCAACGGGCCGAAGCCGAATTGGAGTCCGTAGGGCTGACGCATCGACGCGACCATTATCCGGCGCAGCTCTCCGGTGGAGAGCAGCAGCGCGTCGCGCTCGCCCGTGCCTCTGCCCCGCGACCACAGATCCTGCTGGCGGATGAGCCTACCGGCAATCTGGACGAAACAAACGGAGCCGCCATCATTGATCTGCTGCTTGGCCTGCGCGACAGGCATGGTGCTACTTTAGTTCTGGTGACCCATAGCCACAGCCTTGCGCGCAGATGTGACCGTGTTGTCCGGCTGCGCGATGGAAGGATTGCCGATGACACAAGGCAAGAGGCCGCCGAATGAGCCTGCGGATGGCCGGGCGGCTGGCGCGGCGGGAACTGCGCGGAGGTCTGCGCGGTTTTCGGGTGTTTCTGGCTTGTCTTGCACTTGGGGTCGCTGCCATTGCCGCAGTGGGTTCGGTCCGCCACGCCATCCAAACCGGACTGACGCAAGAAGGCGCGGCTCTGCTGGGCGGGGATGCACAGCTGGAATTCACCTATCGCTTTGCGGATGAGGCTGAGCGTGCATGGATGAACGACGCGGCCTTAGCCATCTCCGAAGTCGTCGATTTTCGGTCAATGGCAGTCGCGCAGCAGAATAGTGACCCACAGCGGGCGCTTACGCAGGTCAAATCCGTTGACGACTCCTATCCATTGTTGGGCAAGCCAATACTAGAGCCCCAGATGCCCCTGCGTGACGCCTTTACAGGCCAGCAAGGGGCGCCCGGTGCCGTAATGGCTCCCGCTCTGATCGACCGGCTTCAGCTATCGGTTGGGGATCGGTTTTCACTTGGAACTCAGGAATTTGTCCTGATGGCAGCCCTGATCCACGAACCGGACGGGGCGGCAGACGGGTTTGGATTGGGTCCGCGCACGCTGATCCGCACACAGGACTTGCTGACTTCCGGATTATTGGCACCGGGTACTCTGTTTTCCACCAAATACCGCCTGGATCTACCGCCGGGGTCTGATCTTACAGCTCTTTCGGCGCAGGCAAGCGAAGCCCTTGAAGGCAGCGGAATGCGGTGGACCGATGCACGGAACGGTGCCCCCGGCATTTCAGAATTTGTTGCCCGGCTCAGCGCTTTTCTGGTTCTGGTTGGACTATCCGGGCTGGCTGTTGGCGGCATCGGCGTATCTGCAGCGGTGCGCGCCTATCTGGCGCAAAAGACTGAAACCATTGCTACCTTGCGTACTTTGGGTGCCGATCGGGCGACCGTGTTTCAGACTTATCTGATCCAGATCGGTATTCTCTCTGGCATCGGCATTTTTCTGGGCATCATATTGGGTGGATCGGTGCCTCTGCTGCTTGCGCCGCTGATCGAAACTCGCCTGCCTGTGCCCGCAGTGTTCTCGTTCTATCCGCAGCCTCTGGCTGAAGCCGCGCTTTACGGCGTGCTCACCGCCTTTTTATTCACACTCTGGCCCCTTGCCCGTACTGAAGAAGTCCGCGCTGCGACCCTGTTTCGCGATGCGCTGTCTTCGGCGCGCTTCCTGCCCCGTGCAAAATACATCCTAGCGACAGGCATCGGGCTTGCGGCGCTGATCGGCGCAGCTGCCTTTTTCAGCGGATCGGCGCGCCTGACCCTTTGGACCAGCGGCGGGTTGGCCGGAGCGCTGGTTCTGCTTTCGATGGCAGCGCTGGCGATCCGCAAACTGGCGCGCCTGACCACAAAACCCGCCCGAGGGAATCCTCCCCTGCGATGGGCCCTGTCGGCCATTTCCGATCCGCGCGAAGGGGCCGCATCGGTTGTCCTGTCGCTGGGGTTGGGCCTGTCGGTACTGGCCGCAGTCGGGCAAATCGACGGCACCCTGCGAAACGCGATTTCAGGAAACCTGCCCGATGTCGCCCCTTCTTATTTCTTCGTCGATATCCAGAAAGAGCAGATGCCCGGCTTTACCGAACGGCTGGAAAACGACCCTGCCGTAAGCCGGATCCAAAGCGCGCCCATGCTGCGCGGGATCATCACGCAGATTAACGGGCAGCCCGCGATTGAGGTCGCCGGGGACCACTGGGTACTGGAAGGCGACCGCGGGGTCACCTATTCCGACGCCCCGCCCTCGAACGCACGGGTCACCGCCGGGGAATGGTGGTCCGAGGACTATTCCGGAACGCCTCAGGTCAGCTTCGCCGCTGAAGAGGCCGAAGAGATGGGCCTGAAGCTGGGTGACCAACTGACCGTCAACATATTGGGGCGCGACATCACCGCAGAGCTCACCTCTCTGCGCGAGGTGGATTTCTCGACCGCCGGGATGGGTTTCATCATGTCCATGAACCCGTCGGCCCTGGCCGGCGCACCGCATAGCTTCATTGCCACCGTCTATGCCGAAGAGCAGGCCGAAGCCGCGATCCTTCGTGATCTGGCGGGTAAATTCCCCAATATCACCGCAATCCGTGTCCGCGATGCGATTGACCGGGTCTCGGGTCTGCTGGCCGGGTTGGCCGCTGCGACGTCTTATGGGGCTGGTGTATCGCTGCTAACCGGCTTTCTGGTCCTGATCGGCGCCGCGGCAGCGGGCGAACCAGCCCGGCGGTACGAGGCCGCAGTCCTGAAGACCATCGGTGCCGACCGTCGGCGCATATTGATCAGCTTTGCCCTTCGGGCTGTTCTGCTGGGGTCTGCCGCTGGAATTGTGGCCCTGATGGTGGGCATCCTCGGCGGCTGGGCGGTTGCGACATATATTTTCGACACCAGCTTTGACGTCATCTGGCCATCTGCCATCGGCATCGTATTGGCCGGGATCATCGTCACGCTGGGCGCGGGGTTGATCTTTGCCTTGAAACCCCTTGCCGTTCGCCCGGCGCGCATCTTGCGCGCCAGCGACTGAGTTTATCGGACGCAGGCGACGGGCTGCAAAATCGTCAGCAGATTTGCATTGTCACACACCAGCGAATCCAACGTGATTTCGTCCAGCGAGGCATAAAAGACCTCGGCCGCGTCCCGCAGCGCAAGACGCAGCCGGCAGGCGTTGGTGAGCGGGCATGTATTGTCGGCATCCGCAAAGCACTCGGCAATCGGCAAGTCGCCCTCGATATGCCGAAAAACCGAACCGATCCGTATCTGATCAGCAGATCTAGCGAGTACCATACCGCCATTGCGACCGCGATGAGTGCTCAGATAATCTAACTGGCTGAGTTGGTTGATCACCTGCGCCAAATGGTTTTCCGAGATATTACAGGCCTTTGCGATCTCGGATTTGGTCACCAACCTGTCTGGATTTGCTGCACAATACATCAGTAGGCGCACAGCAATATTTGTCCGCTTGGTTATCCGCATGTTTGCCTCCCTAAGTTCAACATGCTGCCTTATTGCATGTTGGGCAAAAAAGCGGTTTGACATACATCAATTCCCGGTCAGAAGTGATCCCGCATGGCAGACCCCTATTTCTTTGGCTACGGCAGCCTCGTGAACCTCGCGACCCACGATTTCCCCGACCCGCATCCCGCGCAGTTGAAGGGATGGCGGCGGGCCTGGCGGCATACCGATTTGCGCCCGGTCGCTTTCCTGACCGCCATTCCGGATCCCACTTCTGAAATCGACGGCATGATTGCCCATGTCCCGGGAAATGACTGGGACGCGCTGGATCAACGTGAGTGGGCCTACGACCGCGTTCCAGCGACTAAGGCCGTCACCCATTCTCTGCCACACGAGGTTGAGATCGCTGTTTATGCCGTACCTGATGACCGTCAATCCGCGGCCAGCCGGCGCCACCCCCTGCTGATGAGCTATATCGACGTGGTTGTGCAAGGCTATTTGCGTGCGTTCGGGTGCGAGGGCGCCGATCGCTTTTTTGCTACCACTGATGGCTGGGACGCCCCGATCCTGAATGACCGGGCAGAGCCGCGGTATCCGCGCCACCAGGCATTGAAACCAGATGAGACTTGTTTTGTGGATGATCGGCTGAAGCGAATAGCAGCCCAGATCGCAGAGACCTAATAGAAAAATGGCGCGGCCAGCAGACCACGCCTTATCACAATCTAAGGCACTAAGATCAGCCGCGCGCGCGGATCACCTGCAGAAGGGGCAACAGGGTTGCCATCTCGGGGCCGCGCTCCATCCCTGTCAGTGCCTTGCGCAAAGGCATGAACAGACTCTTGCCCTTGCGGCCTGTCGCGTCTTTCACCGCGCTGGTCCACTGCCCCCAGGTCGCGCCGTCGAACGGGCCTTCTGGCAACAACGCCACAGCCTCGGTGATGAACTCTCGGTCTTCATCGGCAATCAGTGGTTCGGCACCGTTAAGGCACAGCTCCCACCACCCTTTCAGGTCTGCCAGAGTGGTGATGTTCTCGCGGGCCATGGCCCAGAACGGTTCGGCCAGTTCGGCCGGTACGCCCGCATCTGCCACAGCATCCGCAACGTCGGCCAATGACAAAGATTGCAGGTGTTTTGCCGTCAACGGAAACAGGTCCTGAACGTCAAACTTGGTCGGCGCGGCACCAAAACGACCAATGTCAAATCCATCGATCAGCTCGGCCATCTCTGTCCGCAACTCAACCGGGTCGGATGAGCCCAGACGCGCCATCAAGCTGAGCAATGCTAACGGCTGTACGCCCTGCTCGCGCAGATCACGCAGAGCCAGCGTGCCCAGTCGCTTAGACAGCGCCTCGCCCTGGGGGCCGGTCAGCAGAGAATGATGTGCAAAACGCGGGCAAGTACCGCCCAGCGCTTGGATGATCTGAATCTGCGTCGCAGTATTGGTTACATGGTCCGAGCCACGCACCACATCGGTCACACCCATTTCGGTATCATCGACCACCGACGCAATCGTGTACAGAACCTGACCGTCGCCCCGGATCAGTACTGGATCCGACACCGAGGATGCATCAATCGAGATATCGCCTAGAATACCGTCGGTCCACTCGATCCGTTCATGATCCAGCCTAAAGCGCCAGACACCGTTGCCACGTTCTGCCCGCAGCGCGTCTTTCTCGGCGTCGTTAAGGTTCAATGCTGCGCGGTCATAAACCGGCGGCTTGCCCATATTCAGCTGCTTCTTGCGCTTGAGGTCCAGCTCGGTCGGGGTTTCGAAGGCTTCATAGAACCGGCCCATCTCCCGCAGCTTGTCGGCTGCCTCAGCATAGCGGTCCAGACGCTCGGACTGTCGTTCGACCCGGTCCCAATGCAGGCCCAGCCACTCGAGGTCCTGTTTGATGGCATCGACATATTCTTCCTTCGACCGCTCGGGGTCTGTGTCGTCGATACGCAGGATGAACGTGCCGCCGGCCTTGCGGGCAATCAGGTAGTTCATCAGCGCTGTGCGCAGGTTGCCCACATGGATGTAACCGGTGGGTGACGGGGCGAAACGGGTGGTTGTCATAGGAGTCTCCTGTTGGCGCGGCTCTTCTCACAGGATGGGCAAATTGTCCAGCCACCGCACCGGTTCACGCCAACGTCAGGTGGCAATCCTCGGGCGATACCCTATCTTCAAAGTGCTGGCACACACAGGGAGATCTCAAAATGACCGTTACACTAACTCGTAGGGCCGCACTGGGCGCGGCGGCAGCATTGCCTTTTGCATCAGCTGCTACCCCCATCCTGGCTGCAGCAAGCGATACCAAAGCGAATTCAACTATCGCGAAATCGTTCCAGCTGGGCGATTTCACCGTAACAACTCTGCTGGATGGCAGCCTGCCGCGCGATGGCGCCAAAGAGATTTTCGGCGGCGGTGCCACGGATGAGGAATTTGCAAACGTATCGGCCCAGAATTTTATTCCTGCCGATAAAGCCCAGTTCTTTTTCACACCAACGCTGGTCAATACCGGATCTGAACTTGTGCTGTTTGATACTGGCCTTGGGCAAGGCGGCATTCAGGCGGCATTGGCAGATGCAGGCGTGAGCCCGGATCAAATCGATGTCGTCGTCATCACCCACATGCACCCTGACCATATTGGCGGCATGACCACAAATGACGCGCCAACCTTCCCGAATGCGCGCTATGTCACCGCATCATCCGAGTATGACTTTTGGGCCGCGCAGGATTCCGGCAATCGGGTCGGCGATCTGGTCGCCGCCAAAGTGACCCCAATGGCCGAAAAGATGACCTTTGTCGGCGATGGCGGCGAGGTTCTGTCCGGAATAACCGCCGTTTCAGCGCATGGGCATACCCCCGGACACACGGTCTTTCATCTGGAAAGCAACGGTCAACGTCTGGTGCTGACGGCCGATCTGGCCAATCACTATGTCTGGTCCTTCGCCCAACCCGAGTGGGAAGTGAAATTCGACATGGACAAAGCCGCAGCCGCCGCTTCTCGGCGTAATGTGCTGGGAATGCTGGCGGCGGACAAAATCCCGATGATCGGATATCACATGCCCTTCCCTGCCGCCGGTTTCGTCGAGACGCGCGGCGATGGGTTCCGATTTGTCCCGGTCAGCTATCAGATGATGGGTTAACGTCTAATACCCCAGGTCCGGCCGGATTTTCGACCCGTCCGTAAAGCGGGACAGGCGGAAAACGGCCGGATTAACACAGGGGACATTGCCCGAGACCAGATCAGCCATCAGCCGCCCGGCACCGGGCCCGATTCCGAACCCATGACCCGAGAAACCCGTAGCGATGAACAGGCCGGGCCTGTGGTCCACGTGCGAGATGATCGGGATCGCATCCGGCGTTACATCAATCATCCCTGCCCAGCTTTGAACGATTTCAACCTGCTTTAGCGCGGGAATACCACTGATTGCGCTTTTCCAAGCCCGCCGCAACACCCGGAGCGATGGTTCGGGATCCAGAGTGCGGCAAAGTTCGAACGGTGTCACATCCGTGGGCAACCACCTCCGATCTTGTCGCGCCTCTTCGGCCCACCGCTTCGACACCCGAAACCGCAGCGACCGCCACTCCTGGCGAAACGCAGGAAGAAATTGCCACGCCAGACGAAGGCTATCCGGCACGATATCAACGGTGTTTTCGTGCCCGGACGCAATCGTATACCCTCCGTCGTCCCGCTTGCGTATTGCAAAATTGTCCGACCACAAGGCAGCCTCAGGACCGGAAACCGGAGAGGTTCGGAATACGGTGTTCAGCACCTTCAGTTGTGGAAAATCAACTCCAGCATTCCCTGCAAACAAGCGCGACCACGCACCGCCCGCCAGTACGACATTGCCGCAGGCCACGCGACCGCGTTCTGTGAAGACACCGACGACACGGTCCGCCTCTGTATCCAGACAGCGCACTGCACAGTTGGTCATCAACAGGGCCCCCCGGTCACGCGCAGCTTCGGCGATTGCGGGTGCAGCCCATTGCGGTTCCGCCCTACCGTCTTGCGGCATAAACAATGCGCAATCCAACCCCGTCTGATGGTCTGGCATAAGTTCCGCCAACAGAGCCCCGGACACCATCCTTGCCCCAGTATTCAACCCCTTCACATGGCGAAGCCAGCGTTCAAGATTGCTCTGTTCCCGCTTGCCTGAGGCGCCGAACAGGATACCGGCCTGTGTGAAACCTGTCTTGCGCCCGGTGCGTTGATCGAGCTGCGCCCAGATACGCTGTGATTCCTGCATCAGCGGGATTTCCCGAGGATCGCGCATACCCAAACGCACCCATCCCCAGTTCCGTGAACTCTGCTCAGAGGCAATTTGTCCCTTTTCGCACAGAAGGACAGACATTCCCCGCTCTGACAGTTCGAGGGCGGTTGATGCCCCAATAATTCCTCCACCAATGACAACAACATCAACGGCTTTTGGCAGCTTTAGATCGGGTTCAACAGCATTAGGCTTGGGGCCAGGCATCAACCGCTCATAACTCATTGCACGGACCGCAATGAAGGCGCGGGATCAGGACAGACGCAACAGAAGAAACTTCGCTTCAATGACTATTGCTCAGGCCTGTGACCATTCGGCCAACGTGGCAAGCCAGCGCATCTAATTCAGGATTTTGAAAACTTCAGGCCGCGCCGCACAATTCAGCCAGTTTCTGACGCAAAGAGGTAGCGATACTGCCTTCCGGCACCTTGGCTTCTGTTTCCAGAAACTGCGCGCCGGGGCCCACCGTCGTGGATTCCTCTTTGGGCACCTCTTCATTCAACAAATTGGCAATGGCAGCATCTACCTTTGCCTCATCCAGAGACCGACCTTCGGATTGCATAGACCGCCATTTTGGCGGTGAATGAAGCGGTTTATCGTATTCATCGTACATAATGGCACCAAATCGTTAACTCAGACATCCAATTTCGGACGCGTCGCTAAAGACCGAAGGGAAAGCTCATAAACACCTATTTCCCACAATGCGTCGCATCCGCCCCACATGGGGCAACAATCAAGCTAAAATGTGGCAAAAAAAAGACCGAGCATCAAGTGGGGCTCGGATACGCCCAAGAAAATCTAAGCCGCTGCATTCAAAAACAAAAACAGTTCCAGAAGCAGGCGACTATTGCCCATAAATTGGAAACAGTTTTCGCGTCAGAATGGTGATTCCTGTAATGCGTCAGGTCCTGTCGCGCCAACGATTCACGATAGGATACCTACGATCCAGCCAGAATGCCCGCTTGGTCAAACGTGTCCCCGGGGCGGACTGAAACCGTTTGTATTCGCTGATATAGACCAAATGTTCGATCCGGCGCGCAACGGCTTCTTCGAACCCGGCGGCTACGCAATCCGCGATCGACCCATCCTGATCAACCAATATATCCAGAATGGCGTCCAGAACCGGATAATCCGGCAGGCTGTCACTGTCCTTCTGGTCTTCGCGCAACTCGGCACTAGGAGGTTTGTCGATGACCGAGGGTCGGATGACTTCACCCTCAGGGCCTTTCATCCAGCCGCGATGATTGGCATTGCGCCAGCGGCAGGTCTCGAACACGCGGGTTTTGTACAGGTCTTTGATCGGATTATAACCACCGTTCATATCCCCATAGATCGTGGCATATCCAACGGCGACTTCGGATTTGTTGCCTGTGGTCAGCAGCATCTCGCCGAACTTGTTCGACAGGGCCATCAGCAACAGCCCCCGCAGGCGGGACTGGATGTTTTCTTCGGTCAGATCTTCGTCTCGCCCGGCAAACAATGGGGCAAGCGTATCCGTGATCGCCGCGCGCCCCTGTGCAATAGGGACGAAATCATAGTGAACACCCAACGACTTAGCCACCGCTTCGGCATCATCCAAAGAATCCTGGCTGGTATATTCCGACGGCAACATCACGCAGCGAACATTTTCAGCGCCAATCGCATCCACCGCTATTGCCGCGACAAGGGCTGAATCAACGCCGCCAGAGAGACCCAGAACACCCTTTTTGAACCCGGTTTTGGCCATGTAATCACGCAGAGACTGGACCATCGCGCGATAGTCCTGCTCCCACGCATCTGGCTGCGGCACAATCTCGTCCGGAATTATGCGCCAACCTGCATCGCCGCGTTCAAGATCCACATGCGCTATCGCTTCGTCGAACACAGGCATTCGGAATGCCAGTTCTCCGCCTGGATTCAACCCGAAGGTCGCCCCGTCAAAGACCTGATCGTCCTGCCCTCCGACCATGTTCAGGTAAATCAGCGGCAATCCGGTCTCAACCACGCGCGCCACCATATGGTTCAGGCGCACATCATATTTGTTTCGGAAATAAGGCGAGCCGTTGGGGATCAGCAGAAACTCGGCTCCTGTCTCCTCCAGCGTCTCGGCAACATCCGGATGCCAGCTGTCTTCGCAGATCGGGCTGCCGATCCGAGAGTTGCCAACCGAATAGGGACCGCCCAGCGGGCCGGAATCATATAGGCGCACTTCGTCAAAGACTGTCTCATTCGGCAGGTGATGTTTCAGCACTTTACTGCTGATCCTGCCGTTCTTGAGGATGAGATAGGCGTTATACAGCCGGTCATCTTCGAACCACGGCCCACCGATCGCAATCGCAGGTCCATCGGCGCAACGTTCCGCAAGCGCCTCAACAGCTTTCATTGCGGCTTTGTGGAACGCGGGCTTGATCACAAGGTCCTGCGTATTATAGCCGGTGATGAACATCTCGGGGAAAGCAACAAGTTGGGCACCGGCCTCGCGCGCCTGTTCCCACGCAGAAAAAGCCTTGGCCGCATTGCCTTCCAAATCCCCGACAATGGGATTGAGTTGCGCCAGAGTGATACGGAAACGGTCGGCCATACTGCCCTCTTGCCCTCGTCTGTCCTATTGCCATTTACCAGATCGCACCGCGAGTGAAAGACCAATAAGGCAAAAGCCGTTGCCCTGCCTGCGTCGGTATCCTAGTTTTGCGCAAAAGCACGATGCTCGCGCAGACAGGACCAAACATGAACGTTTTTCGCACTTCAATCGCCGCAGTTGCATTGACCCTGTCAGCGCTGACCGCCTTCGCGCAGAACGATCAGGTAGTCGTGGCCGATGACGAAGTGGGCGGCGTATACGAAGGCACGTTCCTAAATGGCCTGCGGCACGGAACCGGCACCTACCAGTTGCCGGATGGTTTCGAATACGAAGGCGAATGGATCGAAGGCGAAATTCAGGGTCAGGGTATCGCGCGCTATGCTAACGGGTCGATCTATCAGGGCGCCTTTGCCAACGGTCAACCCGAAGGGTTCGGAACGATCATCTATGCTGATGGTGGCAGCTATGAAGGGGAATGGGCCGATGGCTCGTTCAACGGCCAAGGAGTCGCCGTCTATGCCAACGGAGCGAAATACGAAGGTGGGTTCAAGAATGCCCGGCACCACGGCAAAGGCACTCTGACCGACCCGACCGGAGAGGTCTACGAGGGCGACTGGGTCGACGGGGTCAAGCAGGGCAAAGGCAAGATCACCTCAGCCAAAGGCAACGTGTATGAGGGCGACATCAAAGACGGCAAGCGTCATGGCACAGGTAGCCTGACACGGCCGGAAGGTATGAGTTATACGGGTGACTGGTCCGAAAATCGCATGACCGGAAAAGGCCGTCTACTGCAAGCCAATGGCGATTTGTATGAAGGCGACTTTTTTGATGGGCGCCGACAAGGCAAGGGCAAGGCAACCTATGCCAGTGGCGCCATTTACGAAGGTGACTATCACGATGATCGCCGCCACGGCAAAGGCCGTTTTCTGGGCACGGACGGGTTTGACTATACTGGTGAATGGAAAGACGGCCAGATTGAGGGCCTCGGAGAGCTGACCTATCCTGACGGTTCGACCTATGTCGGTGATTTCAGTGCAGACCTGCCCCATGGCAAAGGAATGCACACCTATCCTGATGGCCTGATTTACGACGGCGACTGGATCGCCGGCGTCTTCGAGGGTCAGGGCAAGGCCACTTACCCGAACGGCGCCATCTACGATGGGCAGTTCAAGAACGGTCTGAACCACGGCACCGGTGTTCTGACATTTGCAAACGGGTACAAATATGAAGGCGATTGGGTCGACGGTGCGCGCCAGGGCGAGGGCACAGCCAGCTTCCCGGACGGAACGACCTACAAGGGCGATTTCAAAGATGGGCAGCGCCACGGGCAAGGATCGATAACCACACCGCGCGGCTTCACCTATACAGGCGGTTGGGTCGAGGGGAAGATCAGCGGCACCGGAACCGCTACCTATGCGACTGGTGACGTGTACGAAGGTGGGTTTTTGGACAACAAACGCCACGGTGACGGCACGATGCGCTATGCAGACGGCAAAGAAGAAACCGGCGTCTGGGAAAACGGTGTTCTGCCGGGTGAAAACACCAGCGAGCCGCAGGAGAGTGCTCCGGCAGACGACAGCGCGACAACGGCAACCAGCCCTGCCTCTGACGGTTAGCGGGTCTCACCACGGCACAGGTTTTCCAGCCCAGTCGAAGAACCCGCCCGTGTCTGCGGGCACAAGCGCCTTGGCGACGCTCAGCAGGTTTCGCGCGGCTTCATCCGATTCAACGGCCGGGTGTCGCCCGACATATTTGCGCGTGAATTCTGTACGCACTGTGCCCGGATGCAGGGCCACACAGATCGCCTGTTTGTGGGTGCGGGCCAGCTCAATCGCGGATGTGCGCACGATCTGATTGGCCGCCGCTTTTGCGGCCCGATAGCTGATCCATCCCCCCAGCCGATTATCTCCGATTGATCCGACGCGGGCGGACAACACCGCCACAACCGATCGCCTGTCCCGTGGCAACAGCCGCGCGGCCTGTGACAGCACAAGGGCCGGGCCAACCGCATTCAGGGCAAACTGGTCCATCATTGCTTGCGCTGAAATTGATCTGATGGACTTCTCTGGCTGTGCACCATTAATTTCCAAAGCACCCGTCGCAACGAAGATCATGTCAAACGGGCATTGCAATGCTTCCAGAGCCGGGCCGACAGCTTCGACATTCGTGAGGTCGAAACCATCAGCAGAACGCGACAAGGTGGTTACGTCTACGGATTGCATGGTCAACAGCCTTTGCAGCGCGGCACCGATACCACCCGAGGCACCTATGATGAGAGCTTTCTCCATTCCGGATCAACTAGCGGTCTTCACTCGGCAATCAACCGTCACGATTCGTGCAGGTTTTGACGTCTGCATGAAATTCCTACTTTTCATTCCCCGCATGCGCTGTATAAGCTCAACCCCATGATCAACCGCGCAGATATCCTTGTTGCCGACACCGCCCCCTGCGGTGCGTCTCTGCGGGGCCTACTGATCCTAATCCGCCTCTGAGCGTGCCACCCGGCGCGCCCGCTCAGAGGAGGACGCCCGCGCGCCATAGGCTTTAGGACAGAAGAAGAAAGAGAATCCCATGACCAATGTGACCGACCAAGACCGCGTCTTGATCTTTGACACCACTTTGCGCGACGGCGAGCAGAGCCCCGGCGCGACCATGACCCATGCCGAAAAGCTGGAAATCGCGGAACTGCTGGACGAGATGGGTGTCGACATCATCGAGGCCGGTTTCCCGATCGCATCAGAAGGCGACTTCAAAGCCGTCAGCGAGATTGCCGAGCGATCACAAAACAGCCGCATCTGTGGGTTGGCCCGTGCGAATTTCGCTGATATCGACCGCTGCTGGGAGGCGATCAAACACGCTGGCAAGAACCGCATCCACACTTTCATCGGCACTTCTCCACTGCACCGTGCCATTCCGAACCTGACCATGGACGAGATGGCCGACAAGATCCACGAAACCGTCAGCCACGCCCGCAACCTGTGCGAAAATGTACAGTGGTCGCCGATGGATGCGACCCGGACCGAGTGGGATTATCTGTGCCGTGTGATCGAGATCGCGATCAAGGCCGGTGCCACGACGATCAACATCCCCGACACTGTCGGTTACACGGCACCTGTCGAATCCGCTGACCTGATCAAGCGCCTGATCGAAACGGTTCCGGGCGCGGATGAGGTGGTGTTTGCCACCCATTGCCACAACGATCTTGGC
This sequence comes from Ruegeria sp. CDSC025, assembly GCF_059610805.1. NCBI lineage: Bacteria > Pseudomonadati > Pseudomonadota > Alphaproteobacteria > Rhodobacterales > Roseobacteraceae > Ruegeria > Ruegeria sp. CDSC025. Next base: position 230,150 of record NZ_JBXWOJ010000003.1, read on the forward strand.
ATGGCGACGGCGAACTCACTGGCGGCTGTCGCTGGTGGTGCGCGTCAAATCGAGTGCACCATCAATGGCCTTGGCGAGCGTGCGGGCAATACTGCGCTGGAAGAAGTTGTGATGGCGCTGCGCACCCGCAATGACATCATGCCGTGGCATACCGGCATCGACACCACCAAGATCATGCATATCTCGCGCCGGGTTGCGACGGTTGCGGGCTTCCCGGTTCAGTTCAACAAAGCCATTGTCGGCAAGAATGCCTTTGCGCATGAAAGCGGAATCCATCAGGACGGCATGCTGAAGAACCGAGAGAATTTCGAGATCATGCGCCCTGAAGATATCGGCCTGTCGGGCACCTCTTTGCCGCTTGGCAAACACTCGGGCCGGGCTGCGTTGCGCGATAAGCTGGAAACGCTCGGCTTTGAGGTCGGTGACAATCAGCTCAAGGACATCTTCGTGCGGTTCAAGGATCTGGCCGACCGCAAGAAAGAGGTTTTTGACGACGACCTGATCGCGTTGATGAGCCAGGATGATGAGGCCGACGATCACCTGCAGTTGGTTTCGATGAAAGTCACCTGCGGCACCGGCGGTCAGGCGGAATCGACGGTCGAACTGGAAGTGGATGGCAAGGACATTGTCGCGACCGAACATGGCGACGGTCCAGTCGATGCCACCTTCAAAGCCGTTCGCCGAATCTATCCCAACACCGCCCGCCTGCAACTGTATCAGGTCCATGCTGTGACCGAGGGTACTGATGCGCAGGCAACCGTATCGGTTCGGCTGGAAGAGGACGGCATGATCGCCACCGGTCAGTCAGCGAACACCGATACGGTCGTGGCATCCGCCAAGGCCTATATCCACGCACTGAACCGCCTGATCATGCGCCGTGAAAAGGCCGGGCCAGGTGCAGACACGCGTGAAATCAGCTACAAGGACCTGACCTGACCGCCAGATGAAACTCCCAAGGGCTCCCGCACCCGCAGGTGCCCGGCTACGCCGGACGCCCTTGCGGCTTTGGGCCCGGCAGCGCGCCTGCGGCGCGCTGCCGGGCCCAACACGTTTGACGGCATCTTTAAGATGCTGGCAAATGGGGCGGGAGAACCCTATGGTCCGAAATCAGACTGGCGTCACAGCCCTTTGAACAGCTCTGACAGACGGTCCATTTCATCTTGGATGCCAAAGGGCGCGTTCAGCAGGAACATCCCTGATCCGACCATTCGGTGACCTTCCCGCGCAGGTGCAAACTGGACTTCATGACAGATCGCCTTGGGAAAGCCCTGCGCCTTCAACGCGGCAATCATCGGGGCCTGGCGTTGATCGGTCAGGATCGGATACCACAGCGCGATGACGCCCACATTCCATTTACGGTGCAGTTTTGAGATCACGCCCGGCAGCCGGTCATAATCCGCCTTCACCTCATAGCTGGGATCAATCATCAGCATCCCGCGCCGCGGCGTTGGCGGCAGCAACGACTGCGCCAGCTCAAACCCGTCCTGTTTGTACTCCTTTGCCCCAAAGGGGGACATGGTCATCGACAATGCCGCGTATTCCTGCGGGTGCAGCTCTGCGAAATGCAGGCTGTCCTGATCCCTCAGCAGGTTGGCCGCGATCAGCGGCGAACCGGCATAGCTGTTTTCTCCGTGCCGTTCATGAACCTTGGCCAGCGCCTGCGACAAAGGATGATCAGATGGAAACCACCCTTCGCGCTGCGCTCGCTTGATACCTACGGCGGCCTCGCCTGTGCGCACGGCTTCTGCTGCGTCTAACTGGTACAGGCCACGCCCGGAATGGGTTTCAAGATAGGTTATCGGCTTATCTTTTCGCGTCAGATAGTCCAGTACCCATGCCAAAAGAGCGTGCTTTTGAACATCAGCCAGATTCCCGGCGTGGTAAATGTGTTGATAAGAGAGCATGTTGCCTTCTAAAGTCCCTCTCAATAAGGCGGAAAGGTGCTGAGTTACGCGGAATCAGCCCTTTTACCGGGCGAGATGGCACCCTATAAGACATCCGTCCCGGAACCGTCGAGTCGCGGGCAGTAGAAATTCTGACGAACGGGATCAGTACAACATGGGCATCTTTGGCAATCTGGGCGGCTTGTTCTCAGCGGACATGGCGATCGACCTTGGAACAGCAAATACGCTTGTTTATGTCAAAGGGCGCGGTGTGATCCTGTCGGAACCTTCAGTTGTGGCTTACCACGTCAAGGATGGGGTTAAGAAAGTCCTCGCCGTCGGTGAGGATGCCAAGCTGATGCTGGGCCGAACCCCTGGTTCGATCGAAGCGATCCGCCCCATGCGCGAAGGCGTGATTGCGGATTTCGACACCGCTGAAGAAATGATCAAGCACTTTATTCGTAAGGTGCATAAACGCTCCACATTCTCAAAGCCCAAAATCATTGTCTGCGTCCCCCATGGTGCTACGCCTGTTGAAAAACGGGCCATTCGCCAATCGGTTATGTCCGCAGGCGCTCGCCGGGCGGGCCTGATCGCCGAACCCATCGCTGCGGCTATTGGTGCAGGAATGCCCATCACCGACCCGACCGGCAACATGGTTGTGGACATCGGCGGCGGTACCACCGAGGTTGCCGTTCTGTCGCTGGGCGACATTGTCTATGCCCGTTCGGTCCGCGTCGGCGGAGACCGGATGGATGAGGCGATTATCTCATACTTGCGCCGCCAGCAGAACCTGTTGGTGGGTGAATCCACCGCCGAGCGGATCAAGACCACCATCGGAACCGCCCGTATGCCTGATGACGGGCGCGGCCAGTCGATGCATATCCGTGGCCGCGATCTGTTGAATGGCGTGCCCAAAGAAATCGAAATCAGCCAGGCGCAGGTCGCCGAGGCCCTGTCGGAACCGGTTCAGGCAATCTGCGAAGCCGTTATGACCGCACTTGAAACCACGCCACCTGATCTGGCCGCAGATATCGTGGACCGCGGCGTCATGCTGACCGGTGGCGGTGCTTTGTTGGGCGATTTGGATTTGGCACTGCGGGAACAGACAGGTCTGGCCGTGTCAATTGCTGATGAAAGCCTGAACTGTGTGGCTTTGGGCACCGGCAAGGCACTGGAATACGAAAAACAGCTGCGCCACGCGATTGACTACGAAAGCTAAGGCGCGCACCCTCTAAAGGGTACATTCGGGCGCGAGCAGCACGGGAAGGAGTCCTGTGGCAAAGGACCGATCACAGCGCGATGAATACACCACCCCGCTCCGCCGTCTGCTGCTGGGGATCGTGGTTCTGTGCCTTCTGGGCATCTTTCTGGTCTGGCGCATTGACAGCCCTCGCGTCGAACGGTTTCGGGCGCAGGTTGTCGACAACGTGGTGCCCTCGATGGATTGGGCGATGGTTCCGGTTACCGCTGCGGTCAATCTGGCACGGGATTTTCAGAGCTATCAACGCCTGAGCGAGCAGAACCAGGAATTGCGCAGCGAGTTGCGTCTGATGCGCGCCTGGAAAGAGGCCGCACTGCAACTTGAGCAGGAAAATGCCCGGCTTCTGGATCTAAACAATGTGCGTCTCGATCCGCGCCTGACCTATATTACCGGGGTCGTCATGGCCGATAGCGGTTCTCCGTTCCGGCAGTCGGTTCTGTTGAACGTGGGCGAGCGTGACGGAATCATGGATGGATGGGCCACCATGGACGGGATTGGCGTTGTCGGCCGTATCTCGGGAGTTGGTCCAGATACCGCACGGGTGATCCTGATGACCGACGCAACCAGCGCGATACCTGCCACGATTCAACCGTCGGGGCAGACCGCTCTGATTGCCGGGGACAACACCGCCGCGCCTGTGGTTGAGTTTCTGGAGAATCGCGAACTGGTCCGCCCGGGCGACAGGGTTGTGACCTCGGGGGATGGCGGCGTTTTCCCTGGCGGCCTGCTGATCGGTCAGATTACCGCTGATCCGGGTGGCCGCCTGCGGGTGCGGCTGTCTGCAGATTTTGAACGGCTCAAATTTCTAAGAGTGCTGCGCTATCAGTCTGCGCCACTTATTCAGAACCCCGGAGGAATTGTCGGCCCACGCCAACCCGAGGCGGCACTGACACCGACGGAGACCGGCGATGGATAGTGCCGCGTCCAATCTGTGGCTCAAACGTGGCCTGTATCTGCTGTTGGCGCTGCTGGTCTTGTTCCTGCACCTGCTGCCACTGGACACGCAGCCGGATCGCTGGCCGTTTCCGGATTTCCTGATTGCGTTGACCTTTGCCTGGGTTCTGCGGCGCCCCGAATATGTGCCAACCCTGCTGGTCGCCCTGATCATGCTGGCAGCCGACCTTCTGTTTCAACGTCCCCCCGGCTTGCTGGCCGCGCTTGTTGTGTTGGGTACTGCCTATCTTCGGTCCGCAACTCCCGGGTTGCGCGACGCGGGCTTTTTGGGCGAATGGACCACCGTTGCCGTCGTGATCACAGCTGTTTTTTTCCTGAATCGCGTCATTCTTGCTATTCTGTCCGTGCAACAAGCGGCATTGGGGATGGTCGTGGTGCAAGTGGTTCTGACAATCGGGATCTACCCATTGATCGTTCTGCTCAGTCAGAACGGTTTTGGTGTGCGTCGTGTCGCACCTTCTGACCCTGGCCTGTCGGGAGGGCGGTAATGAAACAGCGCAAACCTAAGTCACAGGGCCTCGCCTATAAACGTTTGCCACGCCGTGCGCTGATCCTTGGAGGCCTGCAAGCCGCTTTTATCGGGGGTCTGGCTGCCCGGATGCGGTTTATGCAGGTAGATCAGGCTGACGAATACCGCCTGTTGGCCGAGGAAAACCGGATTAACATCCGCCTGATCCCGCCCACACGTGGTCGAATATACGATCGCAACGGGCAGATCATCGGGCAAAACTCTCCGTCCTACCGTATCGTCATGGTGCGCGAAGATGCGGGCGATGTTGAAGCCGTCATCTCCAAGCTTTCTGAACTGATCCCACTGACCGAGGATGAGGTCGAACGCGCCATGACCGAAATGCGCAGATCGGCCCCGTTCCTGCCGGTCACTCTGGCCGATCAAGTCACCTGGGAAGATATCTCGAAAGTTGCCGTCAACGCCCCCGCCCTGCCCGGTGTCACACCCGAGGTCGGGATGACCCGGCAATATCCCAGATATGAGGATTTCGCGCATATCGTCGGCTATGTCGGACCGGTCAGCGATTACGACCTCAGTCAGATAGAAGATCCGGAACCCGTTCTGCGCATTCCCCGTTTTCAGATCGGCAAGGTCGGGCTTGAGGCCAAACAGGAAATCAGTCTGCGTGGCAAAGCAGGCGCCAAACGCGTCGAAGTGAACGCCACCGGCCGCGTGATGCGTGAACTTGACCGTCAAGAAGGTTTGGCCGGGGCCGATTTGCAACTGTCGGTCGATGCCGATCTTCAACAATACGCTCAGGCCCGTTTGGCTGGTGAAAGCGCCGCAGCAGTGGTGATCGATTGTGAGACCGGTGATATCCGCGCCATCAGTTCCGCACCCAGCTTTGATCCCAACCTTTTTGTGCGCGGAATCTCGGTTGCCGATTACCGGGCTCTGACACAAGACAACTATCGCCCGTTGGCCAACAAGACAGTACAGGGCACTTATCCACCCGGCTCGACCTTTAAGATGATCACCGCCATGGCCGCGCTTGAGGCTGGGGTCATCGGTCCTGGAAACACTGTTTACTGCCCCGGCCACTTGAAAGTCGGCAGTCGCCGGTTCCATTGTTGGAAACGCGGCGGGCATGGTACAGTTGATCTTGGTCTGTCTCTGAAACGCAGCTGCGATGTGTATTATTACGACGTTGCCCTGCGCACAGGCATCGACAATATCTCCGACATGGCTCGTATCTTTGGGCTGGGCGTGAAACACGATATCCCGATGTCCGCAGTGGCTGCAGGGCTTGCCCCCAATCAGGCTTGGAAAGAGCGTGTCCACGGCGAAGAATGGCTGGTAGGTGACACTGCCAATGCCTCAATCGGTCAGGGCTTTATGCTGGCCTCACCGCTGCAACTAGCCGTCATGACAGCCCGGATTGCAACTGGGCGTGCGGTCTCGCCACGCCTTGTGCGTTCGGTCAATGGGGTTGAACAACCCTCGGGCGCGGGGGAACCGCTCGCGGTCAATCGGACTAATCTGGAATATGTCCGCAAGGCAATGTTTTCGGTCTCGAACGACCGGCGCGGCACCGCTTATCGCAGCCGTATCATCTCGGATGAGTTCCGTATGGCGGGCAAGACCGGCACCAGCCAAGTCCGCAATATCACCAAGGCAGAACGTGCGGCTGGCGTTATCCGCAACGAAGACCTGCCGTGGGAACGCCGTGACCACGCGCTGTTCGTCAGCTTTGCCCCCTATGACAACCCGAAATACGCCGTAGCCGTCGTGGTGGAACATGGCGGCGGGGGGTCGAAGGCCGCGGCACCGGTTGCACGGGATATCATGCTGCAGGCGCTGTACAACGGTACGCCACCACTCGAAGCCTATCCGGCCGCCGATCGTGAGCGTATCAAGGAACAGCAAAAACGGCTGGAGGGCGACCGCCGCCCCAAAGCGCGTCCGCCCCAGAAGGACCGCGCATGAGCTATCTTGAATATGCCGTCAAATCCACGCCATCGGGGTTCCGCAAGTTCCTGTATATGAACTGGCCCCTGACCCTGCTGCTGATCAGCGTGGCCAGCGCAGGGTTCCTGATGCTGTACTCGGTGGCGGGTGGATCATGGACCCCTTGGGCCGAACCTCAGATGGAACGCTTTGGGTTGGGCTTGATCGCGATGTTCATTGTGGCACTGGTCCCGATCTGGTTCTGGCGAAATATGTCGGTTCTGGCTTATCTGGCCGCGATCGCTCTACTTGTGGTGGTCGAGTTGTTCGGAACAGTTGGCATGGGCGCGCAACGCTGGATCGACCTGGGGTTCATGCGCCTGCAGCCATCAGAGGTGATGAAAGTAGCACTGGTGATGGTGCTTGCGGCCTATTACGACTGGCTCCCATCGCATAAAACGTCACACCCCCTTTGGGTTCTGATCCCTGTCATCCTGATCCTGATCCCAACCTTCATGGTGTTGCGCCAGCCGGATCTCGGCACCTCGATCCTGCTGCTGGCGGCGGGGGGAGGCCTGATGTTTCTGGCCGGCGTTCACTGGGCCTATTTCGCTGCGGTTATTGCCGCAGGTGTCGGTCTGATCGCCACGGTCTTCAACAGCCGCGGAACCGAGTGGCAGTTGCTCAAGGATTACCAGTTCCGCCGCATCGACACCTTCCTTGATCCCTCCACCGATCCGCTGGGCGCGGGGTATCACATCACCCAATCCAAGATCGCGCTGGGGTCCGGAGGCTGGAACGGGCGCGGGTTCATGCAGGGCACACAATCGCGCCTGAACTTCCTGCCCGAGAAACACACAGATTTCATCTTTACGACGCTGGCCGAAGAATTCGGATTTGTCGGCGGCATCACCCTGCTGGTTCTCTATGGGCTGATCCTGATCTTCTGCCTGGTTACGGCCCTGACAACCAAGGACAGGTTTTCCTCTTTGGTCACGCTGGGTATCGCACTGAACTTCTTCCTATTCTTTGCCGTGAACATGTCGATGGTCATGGGCTTGGCCCCAGTCGTAGGAGTTCCCCTGCCGATGGTCAGCTATGGCGGTTCGGCCATGCTGGTTTTGATGGCAGCTTTCGGCATCGTCCAAAGTGCCCATATTCACCGCCCCCGCTGATCCGAAAGGCCCGTTATGACTGCAAACATCCTGTTCTCGGCACGCCCCGAACTATGGCCCGTGTATCAACCCTTGATGACACAGTACCTGACTAATGCCGGGGTCGTGTTTCAGCTAGGCACCACGTTTGAACCAGATCAGGTGGATTACGTCGTCTATGCGCCCAATAGCGGCTTACGGGATTTTGCACCTTACACCCGCCTCAAAGCCGTGCTCAGCCTATGGGCTGGGATCGAAAGCATCGTCGAGAATGACACTCTGACTGTGCCGCTGGCGCGAATGGTGGACCACGGGTTGACGCAGGGAATGACCGAATGGGTCGTCGGTCACGTGCTGCGCTATCATCTGGGTATGGACCGGCACATCACGGTTCAGGATGGGGTTTGGGCCCCAGATCCACCACCGCTGGCCTCGGACAGAACCGTCTGCATCCTGGGCCTTGGCGCATTGGGAGAGGCCGCAGCCCGCGCGCTGTCGACACTGAATTTCAACGTTACCGGCTGGAGCCGCTCGGCCAAGGCCATCCCCGGGGTCACCTGCTTTCACGGTGAGGATGGGTTGCGTGCGGCACTGACACAGGCCGAGATCGCGGTTTTATTGCTGCCCGATACGCCTGCCACGGAAAACACACTGAACGCCGAAACCCTGTCGCTGATGCCTAAGGGTGCGCATATCATCAACCCGGGCCGAGGACCGCTGATCGACGATCACGCCTTGCTGGCAGCTCTGGATACGGGCCAGATCGGTCACGCAACGCTGGATGTTTTCCGGGTCGAGCCGCTACCTGCGAGCCACCCGTATTGGACGCATCCAAACGTCACGGTGACGCCTCACATTGCCTCTGAAACCCGCCCCGTTACATCGGCGCAGGTGATCTGTGAAAATATTCGCAGAGGTGAGGCGGGCGAGCCTTTCCTGCACCTCGTTGACCGCGAATTGGGATATTAGGCTGCGATAAGGCCGCGCCCCTTCAGCAGGGCCTCAACCCCCGGCAAACGACCGCGGAAGGCCAGATATAGTTCTTCGGCTTCGCGGGAACCGCCGGTGGACAGGATATTTTCCTCAAGCGCTTTTGCGCGTTCGGAATCAAAGGCGCCCCCCGCCTCTTCGAACGCGGCGAAGGCGTCAGCATCCATGACCTCGGACCACATATAGCTGTAATAGCCAGCGCTATAGCCGTCACCAGCAAACACATGCGCAAAATGCGGCGTGGCATGGCGCATCCCGATTGCCGCGGGCATTCCCAGATCCGCCAGAACTTCTGCCTGTCTCGCCATCGGCTCGTCGGGCGCTGCGCCCTCATGAAAGGCCAGATCAACCAGCGCCGAGGCCACATATTCTACAGTCTGGAACCCCTGATCGAAATTGGCGGCCTTGAGCACTTTCTTTAGCATCTCCTGCGGCATCGGCGCGCCGGTTTCGGCATGAGTGGCGAATTCGGCCAGAACCTCTGGGACTTCAAGCCAGTGTTCGTATAGCTGGCTGGGCAGCTCGACAAAGTCGCGCGCAACGGAGGTGCCCGAGATGCTTTCATAGGTCACGTTCGACAGCATCTGGTGCAACGCATGGCCGAATTCATGGAACAAAGTCCGAGCGTCGTCATAAGACAGCAGCGCCGGATCACCCTTGGCGAAATTACAGACGTTGATCACGACCGGAGCCTGCACCTTGGGAAACTTTGCCTGCCCGCGCATCGCGCTGCACCAAGCGCCTGACCGTTTGGAGCCGCGTGCAAAGTAATCCCCAATGAACACCGCGATATGTTGCCCGTTCCGTGTCACCTCCCAGGCCCGGCAGTCCGGATGGTACAGCGGTATGTCCAACCGCTTGAATTCCAGCCCGAACAAACGGTTCGCGCAGGCAAAAGAGGCCTCGATCATGCGATCCAACTGCAGGTACGGTTTCAGCGCCGCCTCATCGAGATCGTGTTCAGCCTTGCGGCGTTTCTCGGCGTAGTAACGCCAGTCCCACGCTTCCAAGGGCCCATTGACCCCATCATTCTGCATCATCTGCGTCAGGATTTCGGCATCAGCATTGGCGCGCGTTTTGGCAGGCTCCCAAACCTGCATCAGCAGATCACGGACGCGGTCGGGCGTGCGGGCCATTTCGGTTTCCAGTTTGAAATCGGCAAAGCTTTCATAGCCCAGCAGCTTTGCACGTTCCTGACGCAACTGCAGGATTTCGGCGGCAATTTCCCGGTTGTCAGTCTCGCCGCCATTTGCCCCCCGGGCAGTCCATGCGCGATAGGCTTTCTGGCGCAAATCCCGGCGCGGTGAAAACTGCAGAAACGGTACGATCAGTGACCGGGACAGGGTGACAACCGGTCCTTTTGCACCCTTTTCCTCACCCGCTGCCCGGGCAGAATTGACCACAAAACCAGGAAGCCCCTGTAGGTCATCTTCGGACAATTCCATGAACCAATCGCGCTCATCGGCAAGAAGGTTCTGGGTGAAGGACGTCCCCAGCGAGGCAAGCCGCGCTTTGATCTCTTGCATCCGCGTGTCTTCGTTTCCCTCAAGCGCCGCACCAGCGCGCACAAACCCGCGATGCGACAGCATCAGAACGCGTGCCTGCTCATCCGTCAGGCCCAGTTCATCCTTGCGCGCCCACAGGTCGGCGACCCGCTGAAACAACGCCTTGTTGGACGAAATCCCCGAGAAATGCGCGGCCAGCTTGGGTGAAAATTCGCGCTGCAACTCCTCACGCAAGGGATTGCTGTCTGCGCCCGCGACCGTGAAGAATACCGACAGAACCTTGTCCATCATCTCTCCTGCAGCTTCCAGCGCTTCGACCGTGTTGGCAAAAGTCGGGGCCTCCGGGTTAGAGGCAATCGCGCCAATCTCAGCGTTATGGGCCTGCATGGCCGCGTCCAGGGCCGGGGCGAAATCCGTGTCGGAAATCTTGTCGAACGGCGCAATTTCGAACGCGCTGGTCCAGGCGGACAGAATCGGGTTGTTCATTGAAGTCTCCTTTGTCCCCTACCTAAGAACGACGGCGCGTTCGATCCAGAGCAGGGGGTTATCCTTTGCCACAAACGGGGCAATCTGCACGGCGAGGCAGTGTAATCTTGCGGCTTTCGCCATAGAGAGCGTCGTAAATCAGCATCTCACCCCTGAGTGCCAGACCCGCCCCGGTGATCACCTTGATCGCCTCAACAGCCATCATCGAACCGACGACGCCAGGCAAGGGGCCGATCACCCCAGCCTCGGCGCAGGACGGGGCCAGACCTGGAGCCGGAGCCTCGGGGAAAATGCACTGATAACAAGGCGCATCGTTGGCCGGGTCGAAAACGCTGAGCTGGCCTTCCCATTGCGACAGAGCCCCCGAAATCAGCGGCTTGCCCAACGCGACCGCCGTGCGATTGGCCAAATAGCGCGTGTCGAAATTATCAGTTCCGTCCAGGATGACGTCAAAATCGGAAAATAGCTCGGTGGCGACCTCTTCGGTCAGTCGGCGGTGATAGGGCAGAACAACCACATTCGGGTTTTGCGCCAGCATGGCCTGCTGGGCCGAAAAAACCTTGGGCATGCCGATATCCGCATCCTGGTGGATCACCTGACGCTGAAGATTGGCGTTCTCAACCTCATCATCATCAATCACCCCGATCGTGCCGACCCCGGCCGCAGCCAGATACTGCAAAGCGGGCGCCCCAAGCCCCCCGGCGCCGATCACAAGCACGCGGGCCTGCTTCATCTTTTTCTGCCCTGGCCCACCAATTTCGCGCAACACGATATGGCGGGCATAGCGGTCAAGCTCGGTCTCGGAGAATTTGTCTGAGGGCATGGCTGGCTCCTTGTTCGAGGCCGGCGCCGCGCGTTTTCGCAGCGCTTTCAGTCCCTTTCCATAGATCAGAACCAGAACCGCCGTACCAACCAAAATCAACCAGGTCGCAGCAGAACCACCCGTGGCCTGACGCAGGGGGTTACCAAGGGGCAAAACCAGCTGTGCCGAGATTACCCCCAGCAACAACACCCCAACCGAAATCATCCGTGCATTGCGTGACACGCCGGCCAGATAGCCGAGCCCCCAAAGCGCTGCGGCGATGATCAGGACAAGTAACATCAGCCGCGCCCGGTCGAACCGAACCCGCCTGCACCGCGGTCAGTATCGCTGAGCGTATCCGTGGCCTCAAATGACGCCTGCACCACCGGGGCGACGACCAGTTGGGCGATACGTTCCCCATGTGTGATTTCAAAGCTCTCCTGCCCAGCGTTCAACAGGATCACCCCCAGAGGGCCGCGATAGTCGCTGTCGATCGTACCCGGCGTATTGGGCAGCGTGATCCCGTATTTCAGCGCAAGGCCCGAGCGGGGCCGGACCTGCACCTCATACCCATTTGGGATTTCAATCCGCAGTCCGGTGGGAACCAGAGCCCGTTGACCGGGCAGCAGCGTGACCGGCGTCTTGTCCGGCAAGTTTGCACGCACATCCGCACCTGCCGCTCCGGTGGTTTCATAAGATGGCAAGGGCACCGAAGGGTCGGCCCCGTCCTCACGGATCACACGAATTGCTACCATCGGATATCCTCTTGTCTAACCGGCCAACGCGTCGGAAATCTTGCGTGCCAGTTTTTCGGCCACTGCGTCTTTGCCCATGCGTGGCCATTCCTCGGCCCCATCGTCGGAAATCAGGATCACCGCGTTTTCGGCCCCCCCCATGATCCCGGTCCCCGGGCTGACATCATTCGCAATGATCCAGTCGCACCCTTTGCGGTCGCGTTTGGCGGTCGCATGTTCGATCACATTGTCCGTTTCCGCGGCAAAGCCAACAACTAGCGCGGGGCGTCCATCGTCCAGCTTGGCGACCCGCTTCAGAATGTCCGGGTTTTCAGCAAAATCCAGCGCCGGAAGACCGTCGCGTGTCTTTTTCAGCTTGCGGTCCGACGCGCTGGCCACCCGCCAATCCGCCACGGCGGCGGCAAATACCCCGGCATCGACAGGCAAGGCTGAATCCACCGCGTCTGACATCTGCTGGGCTGTTTCAACCCGCACAACCTCGACCCCATCGGGTGCAGGAACCTCGGCAGGTCCGGTTACAAACACAACCTCTGCACCCAACGCAGACAGAGCACGTGCAATCGCCGTGCCCTGCGCCCCGGATGAGCGGTTCGCGATATAGCGGACCGGGTCAATCGGCTCGTGCGTGGGACCCGAGGTCACAAGAATGCGTTTACCGCTGAGCGGTCCGCCGCCCAGCGATGCCTCAACCGCGGCGACGATCTCAAGCGGTTCCGACATGCGGCCCGGACCAAATTCGCCACAGGCCATGTCGCCTTCGTTCGGCCCGACAAAACGAATGCCGTCCGCCTGCAACTGTTCAAAATTACGACGCATCGCCGGGTGATCCCACATACGGACATTCATCGCAGGCGCACACAGAACCGGTGTGTCAGTCGCCATCAATAGGGTCGAGGCCAGATCATTCGCCAACCCACCTGCCATTTTGCCCATTAAATCCGCAGTCGCCGGAGCGACTACGACAAGATCCGCAGATCGGGACAGCTGGATATGCCCCATCTCGGCCTCATCGGTCAGATCGAACAGATCGCGATAGGCCTTCTCGCCGGCCAGCGCGGCAACAGACAGAGGTGTCACGAATTCTTCTGCTGCGCGGGTCAGGACCGGCGTAACGGCGGCGTCGCGTTCCTTCAGTCGCCGGATCAGATCCAGTGACTTATAGGCAGCAATACCGCCACCAATGATCAGCAGAATCCGTTTCGATGCCAGCATGTTGTGCCCTTCCCGTCTCGGTCGGCCCCGACATTAGGCAAGCGCGCCCGACAGTTCCAGCGGTTAATTCTGCGGTTGAAAGGCCAGGCAGGGGTCTTCTCGGTCCGCGGTCGGGCTGTCGATGACTGCATCATAGTCCCCTTGGATCGTACCGTCTTCAGACTGACCCAGGACATACACTTTAAGACCCGGACGCAGACGCGACAGGAATGTCGGAATACCGCGGTCCTTTCGTGCGTGGCCATTTCCGGTGATAACTGCAACCGGGCCACCGGTTTCGTCAACGGCACGCAATATGGCCCGTGCCAGCACCGCATCGCGCAACCTTTGGATCGCAACCAGCTGCGGCAGAGCGCTTTCCGGCAGCGCATCGCAATGCGCCGCCATCTGGTCAGCCTCGCGCGCCGCCTGTTCCGCCTTTGACAGAGGTACGGTCAACCCAAATCGCGCTGCGTCAGCGCCTAGCGCAGTTGCAGCGCCACGTTCCATCGCTGTACGCGCTGCCTTACGCGGGACCATTGCGCCATAGACCGGCGCATCCGTGGCCTGAAAGATCGGGTAATACAGGCTGAGAGGGGGCCAGCCGGATTCCGCCCAACGCAGAATGCGTGACAGTTCTTCGGGATCGGACGCCGCTTTTTGCGCCAGGCGCTGCGCGCCTTCCTCGGTGACCATTTCCCAGACTACAGCGGAGGGGTCGATCAATGTAATCGCCTGTTCCTGAACCAGATGATGGCGGGGATTGTCATGGGTTTCGCCCAGCAAAACAACGTCTGCCATTCGCATCGCTGCCGCGACATCGTCAGGGATCAGGTCATCGGCATGACCGGACCCAGCCATAACCATCAGCGTACACATCAGAATCGCAATCTGTTTCATGCGATGAAGTGTTGCACCTCGCGCGATTGAGCTTCAAGGTTCTTACGCATTTTTACAAAAGCCGCGGCTTCAAGCTGACGCACCCTCTCTTTCGACAGGCCCAGTTCCTGACCCAGACTTTCCAGTGTGCGCACCGGTTCGCGCAGCTTGCGTTCACGCACGATGAAGCGCTCTCGGTCGTTGAGGGCCTGCATCGCCATCACCAACCATTCGCGCAACTGTTCGGTGTCGTGCTTGTTTTCAACGGTTTCAGCGGCCTGTGCCCGGTCATCCTCTAACGCGTCGATCCATTCGCGCCCGTCTTCATCCGTAGATTGCACAGCGTTCAACGAGAAATCCGACCCTGCCAGCCGGCCTTGCATCATCTCAACGTCGCGCAACGGAACACCGATCTCGGCTGCTATCATCTGGTGCAACTGGTGACGGTCCAGCGCCATTCCATCAGTGGCCGCTTCGCGTTCAAGCCGGGCCTGGACGCGACGCATGTTGAAAAACAGGGATTTCTGGGCAGAGGTGGACCCGGTCCGAACCATTGACCAGTTTCGCATTACATAGTCCTGGATACTCGCCTTGATCCACCAGACGGCATAGGTCGAGAACCGAACCCCGCGATCCGGGTCAAATTTGTCAGCGGCCTTCATCAGACCCAATCCGGCCTCTTGGATCAGATCGTTCATCGGCGCGCCATAACGTTTGAACTTGGCCGCCATCGAAATTGCCAGTCGCATATAGGCAGTGATTAACCGGTGCAGCGCCTTTTCATCGCGCTGGTCGCGCCAGGCATAGGCCAGCTTCAACTCGGTTTCTGCATCCAGTAACTCGGCCTTCATCGCCCTGCGCGACATCGAGAAATCGTTTGCGCTGTCCAGTGCCATGGAAATCTCCCTTTTTCGCTGGCGCGGCCCGGGCTTGCCTTGCCGACCCATGGTCGATACGCAGAACAACACCAGGTGGATCACTTAAAAGGTAATGATCGTGGGTTCGGATTTAACCTTTGTGCTGGGCGGAGCAGCCTCAGGCAAGTCGGCATTCGCCGAGCAACTTGTTGTTTTATCACGGAAAAGCCGCGTTTATCTGGCTACATCACAAGTGTTTGATGATGAGATGCGCGATAAGGTTAAGCGCCATGTTTCACAGCGCGGCAGCGGTTGGGAAACGATCGAGACCCCCCTGGACCTTGGCGCAACGCTGGCCGAGCTGACCCCGGATCAGATCTGTCTGATAGATTGTGCTACCATGTGGCTAACCAATCACCTGCTGGCGGAACACGACCTGCAGCAGGCCCAGACAGCACTGATTGATGCGTTACGAGACTGTCCTGCCCCGGTCGTCATCGTCTCGAACGAGGTTGGCCACGGGATCGTCCCGGGCAACGCCCTGTCTCGCCAATTCCGCGAGGCGCAAGGCCGCCTGAACATCGCGCTCGCCGCGCAGGCTGATCTGGTGGTTCAGGTCACCGCCGGGCTTCCTGTGGTGTTGAAAGGGCAACTGCCATGACGCGTCTGCATCTAGTCAGGCACGGTCCGACCCATGCCAAAACCATGGTCGGCTGGTCCAATCTGCCTGCTGACCTAAGCGACCACGCCGCCATTGGCCGGCTAAAAAGCTACTTGCCGGCCAACGGGTTGTTGATCTCATCCGACCTGTGCCGTGCCGTTGACACGGCTTCGGCGGTACAGGGCACCCGGCACCGCCTGCCCCACCACCCCGACCTGCGAGAGATCAATTTTGGCAGTTGGGAATTGCGCGGGTTCGAGGAAATCGAGGCCGAAGACCCCGAACTAACCTTCGCCTACTGGGACAATCCCGGTGAAGTTCGCCCGCCAAACGGCGAAAGCTGGAATGAAGTCCGAGCCCGCGTCAACGCGGTTATTGACAGGTTGATTGGCGATCACACCGGCCAGGACCTGATCATTGTTGCCCATTTCGGCGTCATCCTGACACAGGTCCAGCGTGCCATGGATGTGGACGCGCAAGAGGCTTTCGGCCACCGGATCGACAATCTTTCCGTGACTGAGATTACTCATCACGGCGACGGTTGGTCGGTCGGTCGGATCAATCACTGCCCGTGATCAGGCCGCGCACAAATCTCTGTTTTACGGATTGAATAGCTTGAGTCATCCTAGACCCATGACCTATGATTTGTTTATCGGAGACCGCCTGTTTTCCAGTTGGTCCTTGCGTGGTTGGTTGATGCTGGAAAAGTTCGACCTGCCCTATCGAAACCACATGATCGGCCTTTATTCAGGCACTATGGCCGAGGATATGAAACCCCTGTTCCCGGCGCGTCTGGTGCCTGCTCTGCGCCTGCCAGACGGAACTGTGGTTGGTGAAAGCCTTGCCATGGCCGAGACCTTGGCTGAGCGCCACCCACAGGTCGGATTGTGGCCCTCTGACGCGGCTGCCCGCGCCACTGCACGGTGGCTTTGCACCGAGATGGTGGCCGGGTTTTCAGCCCTCCGCGGGGAATGCGCGATGCAGCTGCTTCATAGTTGGAAGGGTTTCGAACCGGCGGCCGAAACGCTTGCTGACCTGCGCCGGATCGAAACCCTTTGGGATCATGCGCGCCAAGTGTCTGGGGCGAACACCGGCCCTTTGTTCGGTACATATTCTTTGGTGGATGTGTTTTACACGCCCGTTGCCGCGCGGATCATCGGTTATGGGCTACCTGTTTCGGACGCCAACCGGGACTATTGCCTGACCCTCCTGTCGGATCCGGTTGTCAGGCAGTGGCGTGCGATGGGTCTGACAGTCCAGTACGACCCTTTCCCGTATTCGCTGGACCTTCAATCGGATCCCTGGCCAATCGGCGGGGCATCGTCTGCTGTGGCCGCCCAGAGCGGTCCCTCGGTCAACCAGACCTGCCCCTATTCCGGAGAGCCCGTCACAGATTTTCTGGACCTGGACGGTCAGCGCTGGGGATTCTGCAATCGGTTCTGCCGCGACAAAACCCTCGCCGATCCGGAGGCATGGCCGAAATTCACTCAGATGGTCAGCGCCGTTAACGATTCCTAAACCGGCGGCGTGCCAGTAACGACCTGTTAACCAAGCAGGTCGTTCATGGTCGCTCGTTCTCATACAGTCGCCTTTCAAGGTGTCGACGCCCGCCCGGTCGAGGTGCAATGCGCGGTTTCACCGGGGTTGCCTGCCTTTTCCATCGTCGGCCTGCCCGACAAAGCAGTTTCAGAGGCCCGCGATCGCGTCCGAAGCGCGCTAAGCTCGATGGCCATTGCCCTGCCGTCAAAGCGTATCACCATCAACCTATCCCCCGCTGACCTGCCCAAAGAAGGCAGCCATTTCGACCTGCCCATTGCGGTGGCTCTGCTGTCAGCCCTGGAAATCATTCCCAAGGACGCGGCTGAAGGGGCCGTTTCACTGGGGGAATTGTCACTGGACGGGTCTCTTGTGCCTGTTGTCGGGGCGCTTCCTGCCGCGATGACCGCCGCGGCCGAGGACCGAACCCTGCTGTGCCCTCGGGCCTCCAGCGCCGAGGCGGCTTGGGTTGACGCTACTCAGGTGATCGGCGCTGAATCTTTGGGCGATGTTGTCCGCCACTTCTCGGGCCAAGCCCCTTTGCCCGCTGCCCTGCCCGGCGAGGTCAACCTTTCCCCCAGCACCCGCGACCTGCGCGATGTCAAAGGGCAGGAGCGGGCGAAACGCGCGTTGGAGATTGCCGCCGCAGGGCGGCACCACCTGATGATGATCGGCACGCCGGGGTCCGGGAAATCCATGCTGGCCGCGCGCCTGCCGGGGATATTGCCGCCGCTGACACCGACCGAGGCGCTTGAAACCTCGATGATCCAATCCCTGTGCGGCCTGCTTGACGAAGGCGGCATCAGCCGCACCAGACCATTTCGCGAGCCGCATCATACGGCATCGATGGCGGCCATTGTTGGTGGAGGGAAAGGAGCCAAACCAGGAGAAATCTCATTGGCCCATAACGGGGTTTTGTTCATGGATGAATTTCCCGAATTCCCACGAACCGTTCTGGAAACCCTGCGCCAACCCATCGAAACCGGAGAAGTCATGATTGCACGTGCCAATGCGCATGTGAAATATCCCTGCCGCTTTATGCTGGTTGCCGCCGCCAACCCCTGCAAATGCGGCTACCTGACAGATCCGGCGCGGGCCTGCTCGCGTGCGCCGGTCTGCGGCGAGGATTATCTGGGGCGCATATCAGGCCCGCTGATAGATCGGTTCGACCTGAGGATCGAGGTGCCTCCGGTCGGGTTCACCGACCTTGACCTGCCTCCATCCGGGGACAGTTCGGCCACGGTTGCCGCGCGTGTCGAGCAGACGCGTGCGGTTCAAGCGCAAAGATACACTGGAACGTCCGCGCGCCAGAATGCGGATGTTGAGGGCAATGTGCTGGAAGAAATCGCCGCGCCGGATGCCGAAGGAAAAGAGCTGCTGTTGAAAGCGGCCGAGAAATTTGGTTTGTCAGCGCGCGCCTTTCACCGCATCTTGCGGGTCGCGCGCACCATCGCCGATCTGGACGGCGCATCAGATGTCCGAAGACCCCATGTGGCCGAGGCGCTGAGCTTTCGCATCAGCGCCAATATTGCATCTTAAAGCCTGGCTTCGATGGCCTGCCAAATCTTTTCTGCGATGTTCACGCCATCAAACCGTTCCAATTCCTGAATTCCGGTTGGCGAAGTCACGTTGATCTCGGTCAGGTAATCGCCGATTACATCGATACCAACAAAAACCTGCCCTTTTTCCTTCAACAAAGGTCCAATGGCTGCGCAAATCTCAAGATCGCGATCCGTCAGACCAACCTTTTCGGGCCGTCCCCCCACATGCATGTTGGATCGTGTTTCACCTTTGGCGGGAACACGGTTGATTGCACCCACAGCCTGACCGTCCACCAGAATGACCCGTTTGTCGCCATTGCTGACATCGGGCAGGAATTTCTGAACGATCAGAGGTTCGCGCGAAAACCCGGTGAACAATTCGTGCAAAGATGTCAGGTTCCGGTCGTTGCCATCCAACCGGAACACCCCCGCACCGCCATTTCCATAAAGCGGTTTCAGGATAATATCGCCGTGCTTTTCTTTGAACGCCTTAATCGTCTGCAGATCGCGGGCGATGGTTGTCGGTGGCGTCAGATCAGGGAAATCCAGCACCAGGAGTTTTTCGGGATAGTTCCGAACCCAGAATGGATCATTTACCACCAGCGCCTGTCCCTTAAGCCGGTCCAGCAGGTGGGTGGAAGTGATATAGTGCATGTCAAACGGGGGATCCTGACGCAGCCAGACCACGTCGAACTCGGCCAGATCAACCTCGCGCTCGGGCCCCAATTCTGCCGGGTTTCCAGCCACGCGCTGCACCGTCATATCGTGGCCGCGGGCCGTGATCCGGCCCTCCTGATAAGCCAGTTTGTCAGGGCTGTAGAAGAACAGCGTATGCCTGCGCGCCTGTGCCTCTTCGGCCAGACGGAATGAGCTGTCGGCATTGATATCCACGGCCCCGATCGGGTCCATCTGAAAGGCAATTTTCATGGCGTGTCCCTCAGTTTCACGCCAGATACATGGCCCAGCCAGGCCGGGGGTTCAATGGGGTCAGACCTGATCAAAGGCGTTTTCGATGATTTGCACCGCGCCGAACGCATCCACCAAAGCCGCATCAAACCGAACATTTGTCAGCTGGCCGTTGGGTTCCCCTTCCAGAAATTGGGCAGCCGAGGCACAGATACGGTCCATCTGGCGCCGTTTGATCCGGGCAGCAGCCATCTCAAAGCTTGTGCTTTTCTTGACCTCGACGAAAACCAATCCATCGCCGTTGCGGACGATCAGATCAATCTCGCCCCCTGCCCCGCGCCAACGGCGATGTGCTATGGAATATCCCCGCCGCTCGTAATCTGCCGCAACCTGCTGTTCCGCCGCCTGACCCGCATGATAAGAAACCGAACTTCGGACAGTGCTGCGTGAGGTCATCTTACCCTTTCCCGAGTTTCAGCGCCTTCTGATAGATCGGTCGACGCGGCAGTTTATACATCTGCGACACCAAATCCGCCGCATCGCGTACTGAATGAGTTTCCAGGGCGCGTATCAAAGCCTCTTCTATGTCTGAATCGTTAACAGTTTCCGAAGCGCCACGGTCTACCAGCAGAACAATTTCGCCTTTGACCGTCTGACTCGCCAATTCTTCTGCCAGCTCTGCCAGCGACCCGCGCCGAACTTCTTCGAATTTCTTGGTTAATTCGCGGCACATCGCGGCCTGCCTGTTTTCCCCTAGAACCTCGGCCAGATCCGACAGACAGGACGCCACACGTTTCGGAGATTCATAAAATACCAACGTCCCAGGCACATCTCGCAGCGTCTCGATCCGCGTCCGGCGCGCGCCTGAGGCATTGGGCAAAAACCCGGCAAAGAAGAAGGCATCCGTCGGCAAACCAGCCAGCGTCAGCGCCATCAGCGCGGCGGAGGGGCCCGGCGCGCAGGTCACCATTTGCCCCGCCTCGGCCGCCTGCCGCCCCAGGTCATAGCCCGGGTCCGCGATCAACGGCATCCCGGCCTCGGACGCATAAGCCACTGATTTCCCCTCTTTCAGCGCGTCCAGGATTTTGCCGCGGGCGCCTGCACCGCTGTGATCGTGATAGGCAAGGATGCGGCGCCCCTCGAGAGGAACGCCGTGAATCTCCATCAACCGACGCAGGCTGCGCGTGTCTTCGGCGGCAATCATGTCCGCCGACGCCAACACGTCTAGCGCCCTGAGCGTAATGTCGCGTGCCGCCCCGATCGGAGTGGCAACAAAATACAGGCCCGTGCCCAATTTGACTTTTTGAAAATTCAAAGCTGGACCCTCACAGCGTGACGTCTATTATCGCGGCGCAAATAATGGCAGCATCCCAAGCCGCCGGATCAGGGAGTTTTCATTTAGATGTTTACCGTTTGCAAGCCCGTTCGCAAGTTGGCGCGTGCAGCCGCCGTCTTGGCCACAGCGACCATTCTGGCGGCGTGTGACGTCAGCAGTATCGGCGGAGGCCCGTCGATCAACACCTCAAAACCTGTACCGGTTGCTTTGCTGGTTCCGGCCGGATCTGGAAATTCCGGGGACGCTGAACTGGCGCGCAGCCTTGAAAACGCAGCCCGCCTGGCGATGTCCGATCTGCAGAATGTACAGATTGATTTGCGGGTCTACGACACCCGGGGCAATTCGGGTACCGCCGCAACAGTCGCGCAGCAAGCCGTGGCAGACGGCGCAAAGATAATCATTGGTCCGGTCTACGCCCAGGCGGCAAACTCAGCTGGTCTTGCGGTATTGAACAACAAGGTCAACCTGCTGTCGTTTTCGAACAATACCAGCATCGCAGGCGGTAATGTCTTCGTGCTCGGCCCTACTTTTGAAAACACCGCCAACCGGTTGGTCAACTATGCCGGTTCGCGCGGCAAGACCGGAACGGTCATCGTGCATAGCAACGATGCCGCAGGGCGGCTTGGACAATCGGCTATCGCAACCGCGCTGAGCAACAGCCGAGTGGGTAATGCAGGCACGGTCGGCTATGACCGCTCTCAGCAGGGGGTCATCAACTCGGTGCCGACAATCAAGGCTACTGTAGCGTCCTCGGGGGCGGATTCGATCTTTCTGACTTCGACCACAGCAGGGGCGTTGCCGCTGTATTCCCAGCTTCTACCAGAAGCAGGCGTTTCCCCGGCAACCACGCAATATATGGGCCTGACCCGCTGGGACATCCCGGCCCAGACACTGGAACTGCCAGGCGTTCAGGGTGGCTGGTTCGCATTGCCGGACCCATCCAAGGCACAGGCTTATCGTCAGCGGTACAACAACACCTATGGCGAGGCACCACATCCGATCAGTGGCCTAGCCTATGATGGCATAGCCGCGATTGCTGCCTTGGTCAGCCAGGGCAAATCCGACGCTCTGACCGCATCTGCCCTAACTCAGAACGCCGGTTTTCAGGGCGTTGGCGGTATCTTCCGTCTGCGACCCAACGGTACGAATGAACGTGGTCTGGCCATTGCCACGATCCAGAACAAACAGGTGGTTGTGATTGACCCTGCCCCCCAAAGCTTCTCTGGCGCCGGATTCTGATTGGCTGGCTCTGACACTCATCCCAAGGGGTGACCTGATTTGCCAGCCCGAAGAAATCTTTGACAGCGCAGCCGTTATGGCACAGCTGTCAGAGGCCTTCGACAAGACATCTGATAACGCCGAAAGGCGCGGCGAAACCGTGCGGATTTTGCGCAACGTCCAGAAATCCGGTCGTCAGGCAATCGCCGATGCCTTTGTCCGCGATCCATTTGACGCGCGGCGGCTGACCCATTCCTATACCTACCTGACCGACGGGCTGGTCTGCACAGCGATGCAAGTGGCCAGTCGCGAGCTTCACCCGCTGGCCACGCCGACACAGGGAGAAAAAATGGCCGTGCTGGCAGTGGGCGGCTATGGGCGCGGGGAAATGGCCCCGTCCTCGGATGTCGATCTGCTGTTTCTGACCCCCTACAAAATCACTGCCTGGGCAGAGAGTGTGATCGAATCCATGTTGTATATCCTGTGGGATCTGCGGCTGAAGGTCGGGCATTCTTCGCGCACCATCAAGGATTGCCTGCGCCTGGGATCCGAGGATTTCACCATTCGCACCGCGATGTTGGAACAGCGCTATTTGGCTGGCGACGCCGATCTGGCAAATGAGTTGGAAACGCGCCTGAAAGACGATCTGTTCAAAGGCACTGAGCGCCAGTTCATCGAGGCCAAGCTGCAGGAACGCGACGCGCGCCATCTGAAACAGGGCGAGCGGTATATGGTCGAGCCCAACGTAAAAGAGGGCAAAGGCGGATTGCGCGACCTGCAATCGCTCTACTGGATTGCCAAATATATTTACGGCGTTCAGGACGTGGCCGAGTTGGTACCGCTGGGTCTGTTCACCCCCGAGGAATTCAGCACTTTTGTGGAAGCCGAGGATTTCCTGTGGGCCGTTCGCTCGCATTTGCATCTGGTGACCGGGCGCGCAACCGAACAACTGACCTTTGACATGCAGGTCGAGGTCGCTTCCCGTATGGGATACGAAGACCGGGCGGGTCGACGGGCGGTCGAAGTGTTTATGCAGCGCTATTTCCGCGAGGCCACGAAGGTTGGCGAGCTGACGCGCATCTTCCTGACCAAACTCGAGGCGACGCATATGAAAAGCGCGCCTCTGCTAGAGCGTATTTTCCGCCGCCGCCCCAGGATCAAAGCCGGATATAAAGTCGTCCATGGACGTCTGGATGTAGCCGACCCGAACAAGTTTCTGGCGGACAAGCTGAACCTTCTGCGCCTGTTCGAGGAAGGTCTGCGCACCGGCATGCTGATCCACCCGGACGCGATGCGGCTGGTCAGCGCCAACCTGAACCTGATTGATGACGACATGCGCGAAGACAAAGAGGCGCGGCGCATCTTTCTCGACCTGATGCTGAAACACGGCAACCCGGAACGCGCCCTGCGCCGCATGAACGAACTGGGAGTGCTGTCGGCCTTTCTGCCCGAGTTCGAACACATCGTGGCGATGATGCAGTTCAACATGTACCACAGCTATACGGTGGATGAGCACACCATTCAGTGCATCGTCAATCTGGCCCAGATTGAACGCGGAGAGTTGGGGGAATCCCTGCCGCTGGCGTCTTCAATCCTGGAGGGCGGGGTCAATCGCAAGGTTCTGTATGTTGCCCTGCTGATCCATGACATTGCTAAGGGGCGACCCGAGGATCATTCGATTTTGGGCGCACAGATGGCCCGAAAGATTGCACCTCGGCTGGGTCTGAACAAATCGGATTCAGAAACCGTGGAATGGTTGGTGCGGTATCACTTGTTGATGTCGGACATGGCGCAGAAACGCGATATTTCCGACCCGCGCACGGTGCGCGACTTTGCCAAGGCCGTGAAAACGGTCAAAAGGCTGGACCTACTGACCGTGTTGACCGTCTGCGACATTCGCGGCGTTGGACCCAACACCTGGAACAACTGGAAAGCCACCCTGCTACGCGCGCTGCATGCAGAAACCAAGCGCGCGCTTGAGACCGGGATGGAAGACCTCAACCGTGCCAATCGCGGTGCCGGTGCCAAAAAGGCGTTGCGGGCCGAGCTGGCGGAATGGACCAAAGCCGCCCTCAAAACCGAGACGGGTCGGCACTATGACCCCTATTGGCAGGGCCTGAACCTTTCGACCCATGTAGAATTTGCCGAGATGCTGAAAGAGCTGGACCGCAGCGGTGATGCTGGCGCGATGGAAATCCGTCTGCACCCGGATGAAGACCGCGATGCGACGCGGGCCTGCTTTGCCATGGGTGATCACCCCGGCATTTTTGCCCGTATCGCAGGCGCTTTGGCGCTGGTCGGGGCTAATGTGGTTGATGCGCGCAGTTACACCACCAAAGACGGCTATGTCACCGATGCGTTCTGGATTCAGGACGCCGATGGACACCCGTTCGAGGCCAGCCGCTTGCCGCGCCTGACACAGATGATCCACAAGACCCTGAAAGGCGAGGTCGTGGCGCGGGACGCCCTTAAATCACGCGACAAGATCAAGAAACGCGAACGGGCCTTTAACGTGCCGACCCATATCATCTTCGACAATGACGGGTCCGAGATCTACACGATCATCGAGGTCGATACCCGGGACAGGCCCGGCCTGCTCTATGATCTGACACGAACGCTTGCTGCCGCCAATGTCTATATCGCCAATGCGGTGATCGCGACTTATGGCGAACAAGTGGTGGACACCTTTTACGTCAAGGATATGTTTGGGTTGAAATATCACTCGGAAAGCAAGCAGCGCGGGCTTGAGACCAAGCTGCGCAAGGCCATCTCCGAAGGCGCCGAGCGCGCGGTCTCATGAAGCAGATCCGGCTGTTTTCAGGCCTGTTCA
This sequence comes from Ruegeria sp. CDSC025, assembly GCF_059610805.1. NCBI lineage: Bacteria > Pseudomonadati > Pseudomonadota > Alphaproteobacteria > Rhodobacterales > Roseobacteraceae > Ruegeria > Ruegeria sp. CDSC025. Next base: position 255,296 of record NZ_JBXWOJ010000003.1, read on the forward strand.
CTGTCGGGTTCTGGACCCTGGCCAGCCGTATTCTGGGCTTTCTGCGGGAAATCCTGCTGACCGCCTACATCGGGCCCGGGCCAGTAATGGATGCATTCGTCGCCGCCTTTCGCCTGCCCAACATGTTCCGCCGCTTCTTTGCCGAAGGTGCGTTTAACGCAGCCTTTGTGCCGATGTTTTCCAAACGGCTGGAAGGCGGGGAAAACGCGCAAGGCTTTGCACAGGACGCGTTCAACCTGCTGGCCGTGGCGGTGCTGGCGCTGGTCGGGCTGGCGATGGTTTTCATGCCTGGCCTGGTCTGGCTGACGGCCGAGGGCTTTTACGGTGACGACCGCTTCGACCTTGCCGTGGATTATGGATATGTGGTCTTTCCCTACATCTTTTTCATGTCGCTAGCGGCGCTGTTCTCGGGCGTGCTGAACGCAACCGGCCGTTTCGCGGCTGCCGCCGCCGCGCCGATTTTACTGAACATCTTTGCCTGCACAGCACTGATCGCCGGCGCTATATCAGGCGGAGAAGTCATCCGTTGGCTGATCGCCGTCATCCCCATCGCTGGTGTTGCGCAGCTAGCGCTGGTCTGGATTGCAACCGAACGTGCGGGCATCCGTATCCGCCCGGGCCTGCCGAAACTCAGCCCTGAAATGCGCAACATGGTCCGCATTGCGGTTCCGGCCGCCTTGGCCATGGGGGTTACACAGGTCAATCTGGTGGTGGGCCAGCTGGTTGCTTCGAAAACCGAAAAGGCCGTCAGCTGGTTGTTTGCAGCGGATCGCTTGTACCAGTTGCCATTGGGCGTCGTGGGCATCGCCGTCGGCATCGTCCTGTTACCCGATCTATCTCGCCGCCTGCGCGCTGGGGACAAATCGGGCGCCCGCGATGCGTTTTCTCGCGCAGGTGAGTTTACGTTGCTGTTGACCATCCCGTCGACCGTTGCCTTTGTGCTCATCCCCACCCAGCTGGTCTCGGTTCTGTTCGAGCGCGGACAGTTCACCCCCGAAGACACCGCCGCCACCGCACTTGCCGTGGCGATCTATGGCATCGGCCTGCCCGCGTTCATGCTGCAGAAATTGTTGCAGCCTTTGTATTTCGCGCGAGAAGATACACGCTCGCCCTTTCACTATGCAGTGTTTGCGATGGTCGTGAACGCTGCACTGGCTTTCGGGCTGTATCCGTTGGTGGGATGGTTCGCGCCGGCGATTGCCGCCTCGGTGGCCGGATGGGCCATGGTTGGACTGCTGGCCTTGGGCGCGCGAAAAATGGGGAAAGAAGCGCAGTTTGACGACCGGTTCAAGAACAGGGCATGGCGGATCATTGCGGCGTCCATGGGGATGGGAGCTGTCTTGTATGCCGCTATTGAGCTGTTTGGCTGGGCCTTTGCCCTGGAAGGCTGGCGTTACCTGGCACTGCTCGGTTTGATCATCGTTGCTGCAGTCACGTATTTCCTGCTCGGCCACCTGATTGGTGCATTCAAACTTTCCGAGTTCAGAAAGGCTCTGCGTCGATCCTGATCAGTCGCGCCGAATACGCCTGACGATCCGCGCCCACTCACCCGGAGCAACCAGGAACGACAGGGCAAAACCAGTGGCAAAACCGCCCAGATCAGCCACCCAGTCCAGCGTTCCGCCAAACAGCAGGCCGAACAACAACTGAATGCCCATCAAAACGGCGATCAGGCTGAAGGCGCGGGATTGGTTTGCGCCCACCAGCGACAGCTTGCGCCATAATATCCACGTAAACGCTCCGATCAGCCCATAGACCGGAGGGAACCCACCCACCAGCGGAAAGCGCGGATCCAGCAACAGTGCATAAGCCAGCGCACCACCCACGCCCGACAGCACAAAGATCACCAGCATCTGAACGCTGCCAAAAACCTCGGCCACCATTTTACCCATGGCCAGCACAAAGACGCAGACAAAGATGGCCTGTGTGAACGTACCGGATACAAACGGATAGGTGACAAAGCGGATCAGATGCTCGAACGGCCAGCGCCCGTTTTCCACCATCCAGTCGAAGATATCCGGCGAAAACGAATAGTGCTGCAAAGCGTCCAGGCGCCAGCCTACAGCAGTTGGCCCCCCAATGATCCCGCGCGTACCTAGAGTAAATGCCAGTTCAACCCCCATGATGAACACACACAAAGCCACCACCACGGGCGGCAGAGGGTTCACGGCGGGTGTATAATGCTCACTGCTCATTGGGCGGGCCTTTCGCGGCTGTTGACGTCCCTTTGCCTCATGGGTAAGCGACGGGGGCTGATTTTTCCAGACGGGAGTTCCCTTCGATGACCGATTCCAAGTTCACGCCGCGCGTGTTTTCCGGTGCACAGCCATCCGGTAACCTGCACCTTGGCAACTATTTGGGCGCATTGCGGAACTGGGTCCGGATGCAAGGGTCCGACTATCAGACAATCTACTGTATGGTCGATTTGCACGCGATCACCGTTTGGCAGGACCCCAAAGAGTTGCAGCACGCAACGCGTGAGCTGTGCGCGGGGTATATCGCATCAGGATTAGATCCCGAAAAATCGATCCTGTTTAACCAAAGCCAGGTTCCTGAGCACGCGCAACTTGCATGGATTTTTAACTGCGTTGCCCGGCTTGGCTGGATGCAGCGCATGACACAGTTCAAAGATAAGGCTGGCAAGAACGCGCAGAATGCATCGTTGGGCCTATTCGCCTATCCGGCGCTCATGGCCGCAGATATCCTTGTATATCACGCGACACATGTTCCCGTCGGAGATGATCAAAAGCAACACCTGGAACTAACCCGAGACATCGCAACTAAGTTCAATCATGACTATGGCGTCGATTTTTTTCCGTTGACAGAACCCGTCATCAAAGGTGCGGCAACTCGGGTCATGAGCTTGCGCGATGGGTCAAAAAAGATGTCCAAATCCGACCCCTCTGACATGACCCGGATCAACATGACCGATGATGCCGACACGATCGCCAAGAAAATCCGAAAGGCCAAGACCGACCCGGACGCTCTGCCTTCGGAAGTCGATGGCTTGGACAACCGCCCCGAGGCCCGCAATCTGGTGAATATCTACGCCGCCCTCAGCGATCAGACGGCGGATCAGGTTCTGGCCGACGTTGGCGGCAAGCAATTTGGCGAGTTCAAACCGATGCTGGCCGATCTGGCGGTTGCCAAACTGTCTCCGATCTCGACCGAAATGGCCCGCCTGATGGGTGAAGAGGCCGAGATTGATCGCATTCTGGCCAATGGCGCAGAAAAGGCGCGGGCGATTGCAGCCCCGATCCTACAGCAGACCTACGACATTGTGGGCATGGTTGGTGCGAAACGGGGCTGATTGGCTCTGGACGTTGCCTTAACGCCTTCCTAGGTTTGCCGCAAAGCTTGGGAGGGCGTCATGGCAGTCGGCAAGAACATCCGCACCTATTTCAACGGGCAATGGCATGATGGGGATGCACCGATCATGCGCGCTGCGGATCATGGCGCATGGCTGGGATCATCCGTCTTTGACGGCGCGCGGTTCTTCAACGGGCTGACCCCGGACCTGAACGCCCATTGCGCCCGCGTGAACCGCTCTGCCGAGGCGCTGATGCTGACCTCCACCGTCACCACAGACCAGATGGTCGAGATCGTGCTGGAAGGGCTTGAGACCTATGCGCCCGACGCGGCCGTGTATATCCGCCCGATGTATTGGGGGATCGACGGAGATGCGACAGCGATCGTACCGCAGGAAAACAGCACCGGGTTTGCTGTCTGCCTGGAAGAGATTCCGATGGCGCCTGAGACCGCCTCGGCCACGCTGGGACTGACCCGATTCCGCCGTCCGGTACTGGAATCCTCGGTGGTGAATGCCAAGGCCGGGTGCCTGTATCCCAACAATGCACGGATGCTGAACGAGGTACGTGCGAACGGGTTTTCGAATGCTCTGGTGGCTGACGCATTGGGCAACGTAGCCGAAACCGCAACCGCCAATATCTTTATGGTCCGCGACGGCGAGGTCTTTACCCCCGTCCCCAACGGCACCTTCCTTGCTGGCATCACCCGTGCACGACATATCAAAAACCTGCGGGCCGACGGCGTGGCTGTGCATGAGGCGGTTCTGAGTTTCGAGGATTTCTACGGGGCCGACGAGGTATTCATGACTGGCAACATGAGCAAGATCACCCCGGTGACCGCGCTGGAGGACACCCGGTTTCAGGTCGGGCCCGTCGCCCGGCGTGCACGCGACCTGTATTGGGACTGGGCCGCCAGTGGGCGTTAGGCTCTGGTTGCCAGCACGCACCTAGTCGGGCATGATCCCCGGAAATGAATGAGGACACCCATGCGCAAGTTCCTAGTGGTTCTGGATGACAGTCGCGAATGCCTGAATGCGATGCGATTCGCGGCTATGCGCGCGGCCCATACCGGCGGCGGCGTAACAATCCTGTCGGTAATCCCACCGGACGAATTCAACCATTGGATCGGCGTTGCCACCGTCATGCGTGAAGAAGCGCGCGAGCGTATCCATGCGCATTTTGAAGTTTTCGCAAAATGGATGCGCGACAAGCAAGACGTTGATCCTGAACTGGCCATCCGCGAAGGCGAGCCCGTTGCCCAGATCATCGAGCATGTGCAATCCGATCCTGATATCGGCGTTCTGGTTCTGGGTGCAGGCACTGACAAAAAGGGACCTGGCCCATTGGTGACTCAACTGACCAAAAACTCAGGCAGCCTGCCGATCCCAATCACTATTGTTCCTGGTGATCTGAGCAAAGAAAAACTCGAAGCGATTACCTGAGGCCACACCGATGCAACGCAGCATTCAATTCTGGTTCGAATTCGCCTCGACCTATTCCTATCTCAGCGCGATGCGTATCGAAGAGGTCGCCGCACGCCAGGGCGTGTCGGTTGAATGGCAGCCTTTTCTGCTGGGGCCGATCTTTGCCGCCCAAGGGTGGGATAATTCTCCGTTCAATCTGTATCCGGCGAAAGGCCGGTACATGTGGCGCGATATGGAACGCCTGACCGCCCAGCGCGGCTTGCCATTTGTCCGGCCCGATCCTTTTCCGCAGAACGGCCTGAAAGCGGCCAGGTTAACACTGGCGATTGACGACCAGATGCAAAAAGCTGCCTTTGTGCGCGCCGTCTATTCCGCCGAATTTGCCGAAGGGCAGAACATCGCAGATGATACTGTTCTGGCCGGATGCCTGAACTCAGCCGGGCTTGCCACAGATTTGCTGTCCCAGACCCAGAATCCGGCGATCAAAGCAGCGCTTATCTCGCAGACAGAAACCGCTCAGGCCAAAGGGCTTTTTGGCGCGCCCAGCTTTCTGGTCGGGGATGAGCTGTTCTGGGGCGATGATCGGTTGGACGACGCGATAAGCTTGGCTGCATAAATTTAGAATCGTTCCAATTCTTGACTTCCAGTGCGCGGACCCGCATATCAGAGACAACAGATACGGAGCCGCGCCATGTTCATCCAGACCGAATCCACACCGAACCCTGCAACCCTGAAATTCCTGCCCGGCCAGACCGTGCTGGAAGCGGGCACTGCAGATTTCCCATCGGCTGAGGCTGCGGAAAAGTCGCCGCTGGCCAACCGCATTTTCGCTGTGAGTGGCGTGACCGGAGTCTTTTTCGGCAATGACTTCGTGACCGTGACCAAAGCGGACGACGTTCAGTGGGACCACATCAAACCCGCCATTCTGGGCGCGGTGATGGAGCATTATCAATCCGGCCAGCCGATCATGGGAGCGGATGCCAATACGGCCTCGGGCCATGCTGAACACAGCGGCGAAGACGCCGAGGTGGTCAACCAGATCAAAGACCTGCTGGACAGCCGTGTGCGCCCGGCAGTCGCGCAGGACGGGGGCGACATCACGTTTCACGGTTTTGACCGCGGCATTGTCTACCTGCATATGCAAGGGGCCTGCGCAGGCTGCCCATCCTCGACGCTGACGTTGAAGATGGGAATCGAAAACCTGCTGCGTCACTACATTCCCGAAGTGACCGAGGTTCGCCCTGTTGCCGTCTGAACCACTCATTCTGGCGTTTGACACATCGGCCGCGCATTGCGCGGCCGCTTTGTTGCGCGGTGACCGGATTGTGGCGTCTTGTGTCGAGCCCATGTCGCGGGGACAAGCCGAACGTCTGATGCCGCTGCTCGAAGAGGTGCTGTCATCAGAACAATGCTCATGGCGCGACCTGTCAGCGATCGGCGTTGGAATAGGCCCAGGCAATTTCACAGGCATCCGCATCTCGGTCTCGGCCGCGCGGGGTCTGGCCTTAGGTCTGGGGATACCGGCCATCGGTGTGTCGGGCTTTGACGCGCTTGCCACCCTGGACAGCGATGCGTTGCCCGCAATTCGCGCGCCCAGAGATCAGGTCTATGTTTCTCAGCCTAATATGGAACCGGCACTGATCCAGCTTGATCAGGCAAAATCGCTGGGCACACTGATGTTCAACGACAACCCCAAGGCTCAGGTCTGCGCTATTGCCCGCGTGGCAGCGCAAAGATGGCAGACTACGACCGAGGCACCGGCCCCCCTATACATACGCCCCGCAGACGCGGCGCCCTCCAAGGATCAACCGCCGATGTTGCTGGACGGATGACCCCGGAAGACCTGGCCGATACCCATGCGGCGGCTTTTACGCAAGCGCGCCCCTGGACCGCCACAGAGTTTGCAGAGCTGCTGCAGAATCGCTTTACCCATATCGTCGGCGACACCCAGTCCTTTGCCCTTTTTCAGGCAATCGCTGACGATGCCGAACTGCTGACGATTGCCACCCATCCCACAGTTCAGCGTCAGGGACTGGCTAGGAAGCGTATGGTCGAATGGCACGCGGCTGCCAAAAAACTGGGCGCTATCCGGGCGATTCTGGATGTTTCCATCGCCAACCAGCCCGCGATTACACTTTACAAGCATTGCGGGTATCGTGTGTGCGGCACGCGCAAGAATTACTATACGGTTGAAAATAATCAGAAAATTGATGCCATCGTCATGGAATGCAATTTAACCTGAGACAGGTCGCGAATTTTCTTGGACCAAATGGTCAAAAATCTGTTGACCGCGGCGGTTGCAAACGGCCTTAATTCCCGCCATCACAACGGTTATGCTCGCTAACAGTGGGTAAACGGGGCTATCTTGGCTCCGACCGAAAAAACAAACGGGAGTAACAAATGACCCTGATGAAATCCTTGATGGGCGCCGCAGCGGCGGTTGCACTGACAGCGGGTGCCGCACTGGCCGAACCGGCACTGATCTTTGATCTGGGCGGCAAGTTCGACAAATCGTTCAACGAAGCCGCGCATAACGGCGCCTCACGCTGGGCGGAAGAAACGGGCGGCACATACCGCGAGATCGAAATGCAGTCCGAAGCGCAACGCGAACAGGCCCTGCGCCGCTTTGCCGAAGCAGGCTCGAACCCGATCATCACCATGGGTTTCGGTATGGCTGACCCGCTCAGCGCGGTTGTTGCCGACTATCCGGACACGAAATTTGTCGTTGTCGATGTAACCTGGCTGGACGCGCCTAACCTGCGTCAGGTTGGATTCGCTGAACACGAAGGGTCTTACCTCGTTGGTATGATGGCGGCGATGGCATCCGAATCCGGGACTGTTGGCTTCATCGGCGGCATGGATGTTCCGCTGATCCGTCACTTTGGCTGCGGCTATGCTCAGGGTGCCAAGGCGGTGAACCCCGATATCAACGTGGTTGCCAACATGACCGGCACAACGCCTGCGGCATGGAACGACCCGGTTAAGGGCTCGGAACTGACAAAGGCACAAATCAGCCAGGGTGCCGACGTGGTCTATGCCGCAGCTGGCGGCACCGGTGTTGGTGTTCTGCAAACCGCTGCTGACGAAGGCATCCTGTCAATCGGTGTCGACAGCAACCAGAACCACCTGCACCCGGGCAAAGTTCTGACCTCGATGCTGAAGCGCGTGGACGTCGCTGTTTACGAGGCGATGAGCGCAGGCGAGAACGTTGAGACCGGCGTATATATCATGGGTCTGGCCGAAGACGGCGTTGGCTATGCGATCGACGACAACAACGCTCCGCTGGTTTCGGATGATATGAAAGCAGCAGTCGACAAAGCCCGTCAGGACATCATCGACGGCAATGTTTCAGTTGTCAGCTATTACGAGAACGACAGCTGCCCAGCACTGCAGTTCTGATATCGCGCGGGTCGGGGGTGATGCTCCCGGCCCGATTCCACTTTGCTGCACCGGGATGACCGGGCAGTCCTTTCGGCAACTGAGGACAAGACATGACCGTCCCCGCCATTGAGCTCAAAGGGATATCCAAATCCTTTGGGCCGGTTCAGGCCAACAAAGACATTTCCATCAGCGTCGCCCCCGGTACGATCCATGGGATCATCGGTGAAAACGGTGCGGGCAAATCCACGCTGATGAGCATTCTCTACGGCTTTTACAAAGCCGACAAAGGTGAAATCTGGATCAATGGTCAAAAGACCGAAATCCCTGACAGCCAGGCCGCGATCGCCTCGGGCATCGGGATGGTGTTTCAGCATTTCAAACTGGTCGAGAATTTTACCGTTCTGGAAAACATCGTGCTGGGCGCCGAGGATGGAAGGCTGTTGGCCCCGTCCCTGAATAAAGCCCGCAAAGAGTTGAAAGAGCTGGAAGAAGAATACGAACTGTTCGTTGACCCCGACAAGCGTATCGACGAAATCGGTGTGGGGATGCAGCAAAGGGTTGAGATTCTTAAGGCGCTGTATCGCAAGGCCGAGATCCTGATTCTGGACGAACCAACCGGCGTGCTGACCCCATCCGAGGCGGATCAGCTGTTCCGCATCCTCGACCGGCTGCGGGCCGAGGGGAAGACGATCATCGTGATCACCCACAAACTGCGCGAGATCATGGAAAACACCGACACCGTGTCGGTCATGCGCCGCGGGCAAATGACGGCCACCGTGAAAACCGCCGAGACCAGCCCCGAAGAACTGGCCGAGCTGATGGTGGGCCGCAAGGTTCTGCTGCAGGTCGACAAGGTTCCGGCACAGCCCGGTAAGCCCATCCTCGAGATTGAAAACCTGCGTGTTTTCGACAGCGCGGGCGTCGAGCGTGTCAAAGGCATCGACTTGACCGTGCGCGCTGGTGAGATCGTGGGCATCGCAGGCGTCGCCGGCAATGGCCAATCCGAACTGCTAGAGGTTCTGGGCGGGATGCGCCCGGGCCAGGGCCAGATCAAACTGAACGGCACGCCGCTTGCGCTCAGCGGGGCGGGGTCAGATGGCCAGGCGCGGCGCGCGCAGCACATTGCGCATGTGCCCGAAGACCGCCAGCGCGAAGGCCTGATCATGGATTTCCACGCCTGGGAGAACGTGGCCTTCGGCTATCACCGAGACCCGGCCTATAAGCGTGGCCTCTTCATGGATAACGCCGCCCTGCGCGCCGATACCGAAGCCAAGATCGAAAAATTCGATGTGCGCCCGCCGAACCCCTGGCTGTCGGCTAAAAGCTTTTCGGGCGGCAATCAGCAGAAGATCGTCGTCGCGCGTGAAATCGAACGTAACCCGGACCTGCTGTTGGTCGGTCAGCCGACCCGAGGCGTGGATATCGGGGCGATCGAATTCATTCACAAACAGATCGTCGATCTGCGCGACCAGGGCAAGGCGATCCTGCTGGTCTCGGTCGAGCTGGAAGAGATTTTCTCGCTGTCGGATCGAATCGCGGTCATGTTTGACGGACATATCATGGGCGAACGCCTGCCCCATGAAACTGATGAAAAAGAACTTGGCCTGTTGATGGCCGGTGTTGCGGGAGAGGCAGCGTAACATGGAAAAAATGCCCAAATGGGCCGATGTCGTTCTGATCCCGGTGATCAGTCTGCTTCTGGCTGCAATCCTGTCGGCGCTGGTGATCCTCGCCATTGGCGAAAACCCGATCGAAGCGGTGAACCTGATGGTCACCGGCGCGCTGGGATCGACCTATGGCTGGGGCTATACGCTGTATTACGCCACGAATTTCATGTTCACCGGACTCGCTGTGGCGGTCGCCTTTCACGCACGGCTGTTCAATATCGGTGGCGAAGGTCAGGCGATGCTGGGCGGGCTTGGCGTGGCCGTGGTGTGCCTTTACATCGACTGGCCGCATTGGAGCATCGCCTTGCTGGCCGCCTGTGCCGCATCGATGGTGTTTGGGGCCGCTTGGGCGGCCATTCCGGCCTATCTGCAGGCCAAACGCGGCAGCCATATCGTGATCACCACGATCATGTTCAACTTCATCGCTGCTGCCTTGCTGAACTATATGCTGGTCAACGTCATGCGCCCGCAGGGCTCGCAAGACCCGGCAACTGCACGCTTCCCCGAGGCGGTGCATCTGCCGACGTTCCAGTCGATGTTCTCGACCGCTGAAAACGTCGTATTCCGTGGCGCACCTGCCAATATCTCATTCTTTGTTGCAGTCCTGGCCTGTGTGATCGTTTGGGCGCTGATCTGGCGCACCCGGCTGGGCTATGAGATCCGCGCCTATGGGCATTCGGAAACCGGTGCCGTCTATGCCGGTATTTCTCCGGTTCGGATCACCATCATCGCCATGCTGATCTCGGGCGCGCTGGCTGGTCTGATGGCCACGAACAACGTGATGGGTGAGGCAGAGCGGCTGGTTCTGAACTCGACCGAGGGCGCTGGCTTTATCGGTATCGCCGTGGCGCTGATGGGTCGATCCCATCCGTTTGGGGTGTTTCTGGCGGCGCTGCTGTTTGGTTTCCTCTATCAAGGCGGGGCCGAGCTGGCGCTATGGACGTCTATCCCGCGCGAGCTGATCGTAGTCATTCAGGCCCTGGTGATCCTGTTCACCGGCGCGCTTGACAACATGGTCCGCATGCCGCTTGAGAAACTGTTCCTTGCCATGCGGAAGGAGGGCTAAGCGATGGATACTTTCGTTACCCTCATCCAGGTCCTCGATTCGACCGTCCGCCTGGCCACGCCGCTGTTGCTGGCATGTCTGGCCGGTCTGTATTCCGAACGCGCCGGTATTTTCGACATCGGGCTTGAGGGCAAGATGCTGATCGCGGCCTTCTTTTCTGCTGCCGTCGCCGCCGTGACCGGATCGGTCTGGCTGGGATTGCTGGCCGGGATCGCGGCCTCTCTTGTTCTGTCCGCCCTGCATGGGGTGGCCTCGATCACCTTTCGGGGCAACCAGCTGATTTCAGGCGTCGCCATCAACTTTCTGGCCTCGGGGCTGACGGTCCTGATCGCGCAAAGCTGGTTCAAGCAAGGCGGGCGTACCCCCTCGCTGTTCGGCGGAGGGCGCTTTGAACCGATCACCTTCCCTTTTGCGGATGCTGTGAGTGATGTCCCATTTCTTGGGCCAATCTATTCCGAGCTGCTGTCCGGCCATTCGATCCTGGTCTATGTGTCTTTCCTTCTGGTCCCGACAACTTGGTGGGTTTTGTACCGCACCCGCTTTGGCCTGCGCCTGCGCGCGGTGGGTGAAAACCCAGCCGCGGTGGATACGGCCGGGGTTTCTGTCGTTGGGCTGCGTTTTGCGGCCGTCGCGATCTGTGGCGTGCTTTGCGGCATTGCCGGTGCCTATCTGGCCACGGCCCTGCAAGCTGGATTCGTCAAGGAAATGACTGCCGGTCGCGGGTTCATCGCGCTGGCGGCACTGATCTTTGCAAAATGGCGGCCATGGCACGCGATGTGGGCTTGCCTGCTGTTCGGACTGTTGCAAGCGGTTGCGTTGCGGTTCCAAAATATTGACCTGGGTGGCGTGGTGATTCCTGTGCAGGTCATGGATGCGCTGCCATATATCCTGACCGTCGTCATTTTGGCCGGCTTTGTCGGCAAGGCCGTTCCACCGAAAGCCGGTGGCGAACCCTATGTAAAAGAGCGGTAATAGGTCCAGTTTGAAACACACGTCAGTCCTGTTCGCTGCATGGCGGCATGTAGAGTTGATTTTACATGCCGCAACGGCTCTAAAGGGGCATGGATGTGTTTCCAGTGACAGCTGATTTGAGAGAGTTTCTCGCCGGGGTGCCGGATGCTAGGTCTTGCGCTTGGTCTAAGGGGATACTCCCTGTCAAAACGCCTTTTGCGGATGCACAGTTTCAGACTGGTCCAAGCCGCCAGCCCTGCTTTACCCTGCCTCGCCAAGGGCGTGATTCTGCGCGTCAGATACGAACCCTTTCACAAATTCCAGAAGTCGAATGTGTCACATTGCGCGACGCAGCTGGCCCTAATTACTAGTACCTCATGCAAATTTACCTTCCTATCGCTGAAGTTTCCGTAAACGCCTTTCTGCTGCTGGGGTTGGGCGGCATGGTTGGCATCCTGTCAGGGATGTTCGGGGTCGGCGGCGGGTTTCTGATGACCCCGCTGTTGTTTTTCATTGGCATCCCACCAGCAGTTGCCGTAGCCACCGAAGCGAACCAGATTGTCGCCTCGTCATTTTCTGGTGTTCTGGCCCATTTCCGCCGAAAGACGGTCGACCTGAAGATGGGCACGGTATTGCTGGTCGGGGGACTGATCGGAGCTGCGTTCGGGGTGGTGATCTTCAACTATCTCAAAAGCCTCGGACAAGTCGATTTGCTCGTAACCCTGTGTTACGTGGTCTTTCTGGGCGTCGTCGGCAGCTTGATGTTCATCGAAAGCCTGAACGCGCTGCGTAAATCCAAAAAGGGCACCGCCGCCCCTGTTGCACGTCGTCAGCGCGGCTGGATTCACGCGATGCCGTTCAAAATGCGGTTCCGTACATCGGGCCTCTATATCTCGGTCATCCCCCCCGTCCTGGTCGGGCTTAGCGTAGGTATCCTTTCTGCGATCATGGGTGTCGGAGGCGGCTTTATCATGGTTCCTGCCATGATTTACCTGCTGGGAATGCCCACCAAAGTCGTTGTCGGCACCTCCCTATTCCAGATTATTTTCGTAACAGCGTTCACCACGATGCTGCACGCAACAACCAACTACACAGTCGACATTGTTCTGGCTGTGTTGTTGCTGGTCGGCGGCGTGATCGGGGCGCAGATCGGAACGGTGATCGGCGCACGAATGCCTGCCGAGCAGCTGCGCGTATTGCTGGCTGCACTGGTCTTGGTGGTTTGTGGCAAACTGGCGCTGGATCTGCTTCTGGAACCCTCCGAGCTCTATTCGCTCGGCGTTGCAGGGGGGCACTGATCATGCTGAGACGGTTGATCCTGCTACTCGCCCTCTGTGTCACCCCGGCCATCGCCGAGGAGGAACAGGTCGTGCTTGGCCTAAGCCAAGACCGGGTTGCCATCACGGCGAATTTCGATGGCTCGGAAATTCTTATTTTCGGTGCCGTGAAACGTGAAACGCCGATCCCTTCCGGCCCACCGCTTCAAGTAATCGTAGCCGTTGCAGGCCCCTCGAGCCCAGTGACGGTCCGGCGAAAAGAACGCAGGCTGGGTATCTGGGTCAACACCGACAGCGTCTTGGTCGACCTTGCGCCCAGTTTTTATGCGGTTGCCACCAGCGCTCCGCTTACAGAAATCCTGTCAGATACAGAAGACCTGCGGTACAGGATCTCGATTGAACGGGCCATTCGATCAGTGGGTGCCGCGATGAATATCCGGGGCGCGCAGAATTTTGCCGAGGCCGTCGTTCGCATCCGTGAGGATGAGGGCCTGTATTCTATCCGCGAAAATACGGTTGCGGTGGACGAGCAGACATTGTTCCGAACATCAATCGACATGCCAGCCGATTTGACCGAAGGCGCCTATTTCGCGCGCATATACCTGACTCGCGGCCGAGAAGTTGTTTCCCAGTTCGAGACCACAATCGACGTGCGGAAGGTCGGGCTGGAACGGTTCCTCTACAACATGTCCCGTCAGCAGCCGGTCTGGTACGGCCTGATGTCTTTGGTCATCGCCATCGCGGCGGGTTGGGGAGCGTCCACAGCCTTCCGACTATTGCGCGAGAACTAAAGCCCTATCCACGCCCGATATAGGGCATCGTAGTGGCCATGACGGTCATGAACTGGACGTTTGCCTCTGCAGGCAAAGACGCCATGTGCAGTACAGAACGTGCGGCATCGTCAACAGCCATCGTCGGGTCGGGCTGCTGCCCTCCCGCGATGGCGTTTTCAACCAGGTTTTGCACCATCTGTGTTCGCGCGTTGCCAATATCGATTTGACCACATGCGATACCAAAGGCGCGCCCGTCCAGTGATAGGCTGCGTGTCAGGCCTGTTATCGCGTGTTTCGTAGCGGTGTAATGGACCGAATTCGGACGCGGTACATGCGCGGCGATCGAACCGTTATTGATGATCCTTCCCCCTTGCGGGGCCTGATGCCGCATGATGCGAAAGGCTTCGCGCGCGCTCAGGAACATCCCGTTCAGGTTCACGCTGACGCTCTGGTACCAATCCTCCAACTGGATTTCGTCTATCGTGCCGCCGGGGGCAAAGATTCCGGCATTATTGAATAATACGTCAAGACGTCCCGTCTCATTCTGGAATGTCTCGAAAGCACCCGAAACAGCGGTGGGGTCGGTAACATCGGTCACCAAGGGGATCGCATTCTTGTGCCTTTCAGCCAATTCGTTCAGCACATCCGCGCTGCGCGCCAGCAGCCCAACCGCCCAGCCCTCAGCCAAAAACAGCTCGGCAGTTGCCCGTCCGATGCCTGAACTGGCGCCTGTGATGATGATGGATTTCATATCTCTTCCGCCTCAAGGGTCAGCGTCGCCGCCGGAGCCGCGCGCAAATCATCCACGCGCAGCGGATAAGTGGGCTTGGCCAGCCTGTTGCGCACCACCCAAATCAACCTTTCTTGCGCGCGTGTGATCGCAACATAAGCCAGACGTTTCCACAAAGGTTGCCCAGCCTCGGTTCGCCCCATCCGGGCAGCCGCATATATATCCGGCGCAAACACCTGTACCGTGTCCCACTGCGACCCCTGCGCCTTGTGAATGGTCACTGCTGCGCCATGCAAAAAGGTTGCCCCCATACGCGCTGCAAATGGAATAAACGGTTCTTCCTCATCAGGCATTTCTATTTTGACAATCGACGCTGCGCTGACCTGAGGATCCTCGGCCCCCATCACATGCAGGCGCGAAAACCCCGGTTTTCGTCCTGGCCCCAGATAGATGACCTGAGCACCCTTGATTAGCCCGCGCGCCTCAAGATCCAGCCTTTTCTTGCGGTGCTTCAGCGGCAGTTCGATTCCATCGCAAATCAGCGGCTCTCCCGCCAGAAGCTCGGTGTCGGGTGCAGCGTGAACATTGCGGAAGGCCTGAATCAAGCGAATTCGGGTGGCATTTCGCCAGACCAGAACCGGGCTGCGGGCCATCAGGTCAACTTCAACACGCTGCCCCCAAACAACTCGGTCATCCTGTCGGGCGGTCTGTTCGACGAGCCGTTCAAAATCCTCAAACCCCATCTGAGGGTCGGCCAGCGCATGCGCGAGGTCCAGGATCGGGTTGTCTGCCGTCTGCCGGTGGACCCTGTGCAATACCTGCTTTCGCGGCTCGGGCAGCGTCTCGAATACCATGCTGCCGGACTGATTGACCGGGGCGAGCTGCGCCGGATCGCCAAAAAGCAACAGGGTCGGAAAGATCTCTTTCAGGTCTTCGAACTGCCGGTCATCCAGCATTGAGGCCTCATCTACAAAGCCTAAGTCCAGCGGCTCCTCCCGACGCTTCCAGCCGGTGATAAAGTCGGACCCACGAAGGCCCGCAGCGGCCAGCGCGCCGGGGATCGACTTGTTGTTCTGATAAAAAGCAGCGGCCCGGTCCAGGGCTTCGTCAGTCAACCCTTCAACCTCGGGGCGTTCATCGTTGCCCGCCAGCCATTCGGCAATGCGTTCATATTCCGGGTCATAAACCGGCGTATAGAGGATGCGGTGGATCGTGGTCGCAGGCACACCCCGCAGGCGCAAAACACTGGCGGCCTTGTTCGTTGGCGCAAGAATGGCCAAACTGCGTTTCTCGCGCGCTTTGCGGCTTTCGAAATCACCGGAAACAATCTGAAGACCCGCGTCAGCTAATGCTTTGTAAAGCTCTGCCAGCAGTAGCGTTTTCCCTGAACCCGCCTTGCCGATCACGGCCATCACCCCGGATTCGCCATTGCCGGGCATTTTCAGCAGGGCATCATCATCCAGGTCCACACCAGCAGATTTCAGCATCTCGGAAATGCTGTCATAGGCGGCGGCTTGATCGTCAGAAAAGGTTACTGTGGGTATAGACATGGCGCGACCCTACAGGGCCACGCCAGCTATCGCCAGATATGGAATTGGCTTTCAGACCCCGTCAGGCGGACAGGGCAAACCGGTGTTGCCGGACAGTGCCAAACGCGGCTTTGAACCACATCCTGGACAGCTCACGTGGGATGCCCGCCCGTTCAGCCACCCGATTGCAATCCTCGGGCGAATAGGGCCAGAGCCCAACCGAAATCTGATCACGCCCTTTTCCTTGTGACCCCAGAACGACTGGAGACGATCCGATCAGACGGTAGATCCGAATCATGCGCGCATCAAAGACGCCAGCAATATGGGTCAGCCCGAACCCTTCCATGATTTCGCCGCCACTCAGCATGATGGCACCGGCAGTATGGGCACTGGCCGTTCGTGACAGGCAGAACCGCGTCACCTCCCAGATCAGCGGGCTGTGGACAGGCTTACCTCCTGTCAGATGCCCAAACACCTCATTCACCATGACAGGTCCTGTCGTCGGCAAAACCCGCATCGACCCCCCATGACTGCCATCCTCTTCTTCCCAGATGACATAGAGCGGATTCAGGTCATCATACTGATCCTGCTCTTCTCCTTTTTCGTCCACGTGAACATCCCAGCCCAGCCGCGTTTTGAACTGATCCGCTCGATCCCGGAACATCCCTTGGGCCAAATTCGGAAACTTATGTAGTTCGTCGGCAAACAAATAGCGCAACATGACTTTTCCCCTTGTCGTCCTGTGCAGGAACGAAGGGGGTACAAAGTCGTGGTTAATTTCCCGTTTTTGGCGCGCGCGCTTGTTAAACCACTATTAATCCACGGCTGAGTGCTGTTGCGATGGCATGGGTTGTGTTCTGCGCCCCAAGCTTGGCACGCGCACTTTCAATATAGACACGCAGCGTATGTTCCGAGATTGACAGTGAGTGCGCGACTTGTGCCCGGCTGTATCCAAGCGCCAGCAAGGTCATGGCATCCGTCTCACGAGGCGACAGGCCTCGGGTCGTATCCGGCTGCCTGTCGGTTTCGAACTCCAGAGCCTTTCGGTTAAAGTAATGCGCGATCAAAATCAGCTCGCGGCCATGGGCCTCGATGAAGGACTTCCATTTCTCATCATCACATGAGTGATTCACTGTGAATAAGGCAAACTGGCCGTTCGGCCCCCGGATGGGGATCGAATAACCCTGATTGCCAACCCCATGTTCAAGGGCATCCTGCAAAAAGGCTTTCGCCACTTTTCCAGACCAGTCCAGAAATTTCCAGTCAACCGGGTGGAACCGTTGGAAACACCCCAGGATCACTGGATCTATGCGGTGATAATTCCGCTCCCGGTATCGCTCTGCCCAAGCGTCCGGGTAAGTTGTATAGCCGTATTGATCCCCGGCACCATCAACCCAATGATAGATAAGATGTTCAACCTGCAGCCGGTCGCGCAATCGAACGGCTACATCGCCCAACTCGTCAAGCGTGTTGGTGCTTTCCAAGTCCTCTAGGACCTGACTCATGTCGAGTTGTGTTCCCATTCGCGGGCGCCTGTGCCTTATCTTGCATGGACGCAATCTCGGCCGCTGCGATCAACTTGGTATCATCAAGCTGCTCGGCAAGTGCGGTCAAACCGTTTTCAACAGCGAAGGCGTTGAGGTCCGACAAAACGTCCAGTATCCACTCATTATGCGCCATCTAAAGTCACTCCGAAACGGTTAACGAAGGGTTAACACAACCGTAACATGTGAGATGATTTTAAGCCTATTCACTGGTTTCTACTCCCCAAAACTAGCGGGTCACGATTCTGTAACCCACTGTAATTATTTCCTTATGCCTCGAAATAGATACACCCGCGCTCGCTCGATGCGATTCGCGGGTGCTAATATTCTATTTTTTTGGGGGGCTCAGCCTTTTGCGTCTAGAACCTCTTCAAGCGTGCGCAAGCCCGTCTGCGGCGCCTGAACCAGAACCGACATGTTGCCTGGTTTATGCTCATTCCGCATCATCTTCATATGCGCGTCGGGCAATTCACCCCAGGCAAACACTTCGGACATGCAGGGATCCAGACGGCGTTCGACCATCAGTTGGTTCGCGGCAGCAGCCTGCTTGAGATGCGCAAAATGCGAACCTTGCAGACGTTTCTGATGCATCCACATATAGCGAACGTCGAAAGTCAGGTTATAGCCGGTGGTACCGGCGCAGATCACAACCATACCACCTTTTTTCACGACAAAGGTCGACACCGGAAATGTGCTTTCGCCGGGATGTTCAAACACCATGTCGACATTCTTGCCTTTGCCGGTGATTTCCCAGATCGCCTTGCCGAATTTGCGCGCCTCTTTGAACCAGTCCGCATATTCCGGTGTGTTTACTGTGGGCAACTGACCCCAGCAGTTAAAGTCTTTGCGATTCAGCACGCCCTTGGCGCCCAGACCCATGACAAAGTCACGCTTGCTTTCGTCCGAGATCACGCCGATTGCGTTGGCGCCTGCGGTATTGATCAGCTGGATCGCATAAGAGCCAAGGCCGCCCGAGGCACCCCAGACCAGAACGTTCTGGCCCGGCTTCAGGTCATGCGGCTCGTGCCCGAACAGCATCCGATACGCGGTCGCCAGCGTCAGAGTATAGCAAGCGCTTTCTTCCCAGGTCAGGTGCTTGGGGCGCGGCATCAACTGCTGGGCTTGAACATTGGTGAACTGTGCAAAAGACCCATCCGGCGTTTCATAACCCCAGATCCGCTGGCTGTCCGAATACATCGGATCGCCACCGTTACAATGTTCGTCGTCGCCATCGTCCTGGTTGCAGTGAATGACAACCTCGTCGCCCACTTTCCAGCGCGTTACTTTCGAACCCACGGCCCATACGATCCCCGAAGCGTCAGAACCGGCGATATGATACGGGGCTTTGTGGGCGTCAAAGGGCGAGATCGGCTTGCCCAGGGATGCCCAGACGCCGTTATAGTTAACGCCCGCCGCCATCACCAGAACCAACACCTCGTGGCTGTCCAGTTCTGGTACGTCCACGACTTCCTGGACCATCGCAGTATCCGGTTCCCCGTGGCGTTCCTTACGGATTGCCCATGCATACATTTTCTTAGGCACAAACCCCATCGGAGGGATTTCACCCATTTCATAGAGGTCTTTTTCCGGCGCGTCGTAAGTTGCGATACCGCTGTCGGTGTCCAGAGCCATGTTGGCCTCCTTATTTCTCATTCCTGTTTGCCGCGATGCAGAAGCGCTTGCGTTGGATGATGAGATATTGGCCTGAGGGAAATAATGCAATAGATTTTGCATCATTTTTGTAATTTTATGACCCAGCGCCTGCAGAAACTTCTTTCGCTGCCGCAGCATCAGGCCAGCCGTCGCCAATCGGGGCTGAGGCTGCATAGTAGTCGAGCAGATCAACCCTTTGCCCGGATTGAGATATTTTCCCACCTTCTCGTTTCAGAATTCTGCGTTCGACCAGCTGATCCAAGGCAGCTGAAACCGCGGACTCATCCTGATCACCCAAAGTTCCGTCACGTTGCAAAAACCCGGTGATCAAGCTTTTAAGCTCGTCTTCGGGCATTTCTCCTTTGGTGCGAACCAGCCAGCACGCTGCAGGAACAGGCGCCTGCGGAATCGCTTCTTTGATCCGTTGCATGAGTTCGCGCGCGAGATCAGTCATCACGTCGTCATGGGCGGTGCGGAATTCCTTCAATGAGATAGGGTGACCATATCGCACTCCAGCAAATCCAAACCGCTGGTAGCGACCGGTCAGACGCCTGCCTATCTGTTTCAACATCCACCCAGTTATAACCCCGATTCGGGCACGAAATTGCCTTTGATTGCCAAGTGCGGCCTTGGTCAGGATCGTATCTTCAAGAACCCGGTCATAGTTTAGCGCAACGGGAACAAACACCACATCCGCCCCATCCACCCTGGCACCATCGATTATGTATTTCAAAAGCCCCAGCTTGGGGCGTGCCATGGCCCCCGTGAGGCTCAGCCCGCCTTCAGGGAACATGGCCTGTGTAACACCGGCATCGGTGGCATGCCGGACATAGCAGGCCAATACCTGACGATAGAGTTCGCTGCCGGACTTGCGACGAATAAAATAGGCCCCCATCGCACGAATCAACCGACTGAGCGGCCAAACACGCGCCCATTCGCCAACAGCATAAGACAAAGCCGATTGCTGGGCCGCCAGATAGGTGACCAGCACATAATCCATGTTGCTGCGGTGGTTCATCACAAAAACAACTGTCGCATTTGGATCAATATCTTTCAGGGCATCTTCATCCTGATAACTAAGCCGTACATCATAAAAGGCGTTGCTCAGAATCCGCGCCAACCGGATGGCGATACTGAAATAGGCAACGGCGGAAAAAGAAGGCACGATCTCGCGCGCATACCGCTGGGCCTGCTCAAAGGCGACCGCTTCGGGAATGCCTTCTTCACGTGCGTGCTGCTGCACGGCCTGCCCTACCTGAGGATCATAGATCAGACGTTGAATCATATCGTGGCGTCGGGCCAGCTTGAACGGCTGTATCGGGCGCTGCAGGCGCGTGTTCAGGCGTTTGACCGCGCGCTCCAACCTACGGCGAAAAAACCACCGCACTGACGGAAACAGAAAATGCGAGGCCAGTGTGACCGCGGCGAATACCAGGATCAACAAAAACAGCCAAAGCGGAAGTTCCACGGTCTGTGTCATAAATGCACCCTGCCACCAATCGCTGCATCCCACAATCGGCACAACCGGAAATGCCGCGGCGCAGCGAATTGACATGTCCCGAAAATTGCGCTTTAGAACCCATGAACGTAATTTTCTTGCCCACCCGCAATACGAGGCCCAGTTATGACGCAGACGCAGAAAGATCGCCCCTGGCTCATCCGAACCTATGCCGGTCATTCCACCGCCAAAGCGTCCAACGCGCTGTATCGCGGGAATCTGGCCAAGGGTCAGACGGGTCTGTCAGTGGCCTTCGATCTGCCGACGCAAACCGGCTATGACAGCGATCACACGCTGGCACGCGGCGAGGTTGGTAAAGTGGGTGTGCCGATCAGCCATCTGGGCGACATGCGGGTTTTGTTCGACCAGATCCCGTTGGAACAGATGAACACGTCGATGACGATAAACGCCACGGCTCCTTGGTTGCTGGCGCTCTATATAGCGGTTGCCGAGGAACAGGGCGCCGATGTCTCTAAACTGCAGGGCACGGTTCAGAACGATCTGATCAAGGAATATCTGAGCCGTGGCACTTATGTCTGCCCGCCGAAACCATCGCTGAAGATGATCGCGGATGTGGCCGAGTATTGCTATTCCAATGTGCCGAAATGGAACCCGATGAACGTCTGCTCCTATCACCTGCAAGAGGCCGGCGCGACGCCCGAGCAGGAACTGTCCTACGCCTTGGCAACAGCGATTGCAGTTCTGGATGAGTTGCGCCCACGGGTACCGGCCGAGGATTTTCCGGCGCTGTGTGGCCGGATTTCGTTCTTTGTGAACGCCGGTATACGGTTTGTTACCGAAATGTGCAAAATGCGGGCTTTTGTCGACCTTTGGGATGAGATTTTGCAACAACGCTATGGCGTTGAGGATCCCAAATTCCGCCGCTTTCGCTATGGCGTTCAGGTAAACTCGCTGGGTCTGACCGAGCAGCAGCCTGAAAACAATGTCTACCGCATCCTGATTGAGATGCTGGCCGTAACACTGTCGAAAAGGGCCCGCGCCCGTGCGGTGCAATTGCCCGCCTGGAACGAGGCGCTGGGATTGCCGCGGCCCTGGGATCAGCAATGGTCGATGCGGATGCAGCAGATTCTGGCCTATGAGACCGACCTGTTGGAATATGGCGATCTGTTTGATGGCAACCCGGCTGTTGATGCCAAGGTTGAAGAGTTGAAAGAAGGCGCGCGTGCGGAGCTGGCAAACCTGGATTCGATGGGCGGCGCTGTCGCTTCTATCGAATACATGAAGTCACGCCTGGTGGATTCGAACGCAGAACGTCTGAACCGGATCGAGCGCAACGAAACCATCGTTGTCGGCGTGAATAAATGGACCGAGGGTGAGCCTTCGCCGTTGGAAACCGAAGATGGCGGCATCATGGTCGTCGACCCGGCGGCAGAACAGGAACAGATCAACCGCCTGAACGATTGGCGCACCGAACGGGACAACGCGGCGGTTGCTGCGGCCCTGGCAGCTTTGCGCAAGGCTGCACAATCCGGCGCAAATGTAATGGAGCCGTCAATCGTCGCCGCCAAGGCCGGGGTCACCACCGGCGAATGGGCCGAGGAGATGCGCAAGGTCTATGGCACATATCGCGGACCCACAGGCGTTTCCGGCTCGGTCTCAAACAAAACCGAAGGGCTGGAGGAGTTGCGTGCGGCGGTCGACGCGGTCAGCGACAAGCTTGGACGTCGCCTGAAATTCCTGGTCGGCAAGCCCGGCCTGGACGGTCATTCAAATGGCGCCGAACAGATCGCCTTCCGCGCCCGCGATTGCGGCATGGACATCAGCTATGACGGCATCCGTCTGACACCCGAGGAAATTGTGGCCGCCGCAATCGAGGACAAAGCCCATGTGATCGGCCTGTCGATTCTGTCCGGCAGTCACATTCCGTTGGTTCAGGACGTTCTGAACCGTCTGCGCGAGGCGGGCCTGAACGATGTTCCTGTTGTTGTCGGTGGCATTATCCCTGATGACGATGCTGAAAAACTCAAAGCGATGGGTGTGGCCAAAATCTACACGCCAAAAAACTTCGAGTTGAATGCAATCATGGGCGACATAGTTTCCTTGGTTGATCCGCAAAACCTGGCCGCTGAATAACCGCCGATTTGCCACCCATTTTCCCCGTATCTATCGCCTTCTCAAAAGGGATAGATAATGGATGCTTTTAGAACTACGGTGACTCTTCGGGGACATTGTAATTCGGTAACATCAGGGGAATGTAAATGGGAATGAATCTCGAAAAGATGACGCGCAATGAACTGTTGGAATTGCGTGCCAATGTAGATGTGGCGCTGAAAGCAGCCGAAAGACGTGATAGGAAAGAGGCTTTGAAAGCTGCTCAGAAAGCCGCAGCGGAATTTGGGTTTTCCCTTTCCGAACTTTCTGATGGGTCCTCGAAATCTCTTAAGATTTCGAAAACAAAAGCAAAATACCGAAATCCATCCAACCACGATCAAACCTGGTCGGGGCGCGGTCGCAAGCCGCATTGGGTACACGAAGCTTTGAAAGCCGGAGCGGATATTTCGGATATGGAAATCTGAATGGAATTGATAACGAAATGACGATTCATATAGGCGCTGAAAAAGGCGAAATCGCTGAAACAGTTCTTTTACCCGGTGATCCTTACCGGGCAAAATGGGCGGCAGAAACTTTTCTGGATAACGCCAAACTGGTGAATGACGTGCGTGGCATGTTGGGCTTCACCGGAACCTGGAAAGGTAATCCGGTCACGATTCAAGGCAGCGGTATGGGAATGCCCTCGCTGTCAATTTACGTGAATGAATTGATCCGCGATTTTGGCGCCAGAACTTTGATCCGTATTGGGTCATGTGGCGGGATGCAGGACAGTGTGAACATTCGTGATGTCATTTTGGCGATGACTTCGACCACGCTCAGCACGCCGTCTCGGGGGATCATGAAAGAGCTCAACTTTGCACCTTGCGCGGATTGGAGCCTGTTGCAGGCCGCCTTTGAGGCTGCGGCAAACAAAGGAACACCAACTCATGTTGGCGGGATTTATTCCTCGGATGTGTTCTACGATGAACGTCCCGATCTGAACGAACAGATGGTGCGTCACGGCATTCTGGGCGTCGAAATGGAAGCCGCCGAACTTTACATCCTGGCCGCGCGCCACAAGTGCCGGGCCCTTGCCGTGCTGACCGTTTCCGACCACTTGCTGACAGGAGAAGCTCTGCCATCGTCCGAACGTGAAAGCAGCTTTGGCGACATGGTTGAGATCGCACTTCAGGCGGCGTTTCCAAAGGCTTAGAAAACGGGTTGGGGCAGGGTCGACCCTGTCCCGCATCGGCTATCCACCGGTCGATCCCTTTAAACACTGCTTGGGGCTTTCCGCCCCATCGGTCTGAGCACCGCAAAACGAACAGACCCATTGCCCTTCTTTTCGGTGCTGGCGCCAACGGCATTCACGCGTCAGTGACGAAGTACGGGCGCGCCACAGAAAATAGGCGAATACGGCGGCGGCAAGAAGCAGAAGAAAAACAGGCATTCTCCTGCTTTGCTGATCAGTCGGTTGTTTTCAAGCCCTGCAATCGCAGATCAGGCAGCATTTGCGTATTCGAACAGCTCTGGCATCCGCTCTGAAGTGGGGATTACCGTTTCTGGCGTATAATAGGCCCATGCCTGTTCCAGCAATTCCAGGGCTTCGGCGGCATCAGCGGAGTTGGTTTTGGTTCTCATCGGAGTGATCCCATTGTGACATAATCACTCCTCCCTGAGCCAAACATAGGACAGGCTGCAGGCGTTCACACCACATATTCTTGCAAATGGGAATTGCACCTGCCGCAACACAGCAGGCACATGGATCAAGCCCGCCTCACACCGTGCGTTCGACCATCATCATTTTGATCTCGGCGATTGCCTTTGCAGGGTTCAGACCCTTCGGGCAGGTTTTGGCGCAGTTCATGATCGTGTGGCAACGATACAGCTTGAACGGATCTTCCAACTCATCCAGGCGCTCACCAGTTGCCTCATCTCGGCTGTCAATGATCCAACGATATGCATGCAGCAGAGCCGCCGGGCCAAGATAGCGATCGCCATTCCACCAATAACTTGGGCACGAGGTCGAGCAGCTGGCGCACATCACGCATTCATAAAGACCATCCAGCTTTTTGCGGTCTTCAATGGATTGCTTCCACTCTTTCGCCGGCCGGTTGGTCTTGGTTTCTAGCCAGGGCATGATGCTGGCGTGCTGGGCATAGAAATGGGTCAGGTCCGGAATCAGGTCCTTGACCACAGGCATATGGGGCAAAGGATAGATTTTCACATCGCCCTTGATCTCATCCATGCCATAGATGCAGGCCAGCGTGTTGATCCCGTCGATATTCATCGCACAGGACCCACAAATGCCCTCGCGACAAGACCGGCGGAAGGTCAAGGTTGGGTCGATCTCATTCTTGATCTTGATCAGCGCATCCAAAATCATCGGACCGCAGCTGTCCATATCGACGAAATAGGTATCCACCCGGGGATTTTGACCGTCGTCAGGATTCCAGCGATAGATCTGGAACTTGCGCACATTCGTCGCGCCCTCTGGCTTGGGCCATGTCTTTCCGGTGGTAATCCGAGAATTTTTTGGCAGGGTGAGTTGTACCATTTCCGACCTCGCTAAATTCCCGTGTATAGATACACGCTGCAAGTGCGAAAGCCAACCATTTAGCCTTGAAAACAGTCAATAAAGATGGGTGATTTCACCTTTACATTGAGCTTATGTGCATGGAGTCTGCACCCGAGAAAGCAAAAGCTGAGTGCCGTATGCAGACACGAGTATTGAATATTCCCTACGGCACCAAAAACCCCTATCAAAACATGATGTACAGCGCATGCGAGCCAGAGTTTTCTCTAGCTGCAATGAAACAGCTGAACTTTGCAGAGATTGCGAAACCAGAATTTCAGACCGAACACGGAATCCTGCATATCCAATGGGATGACAGGCTGTTTCCGATCAAGGATGGTGAAGATCCCGCGAACAACGCCCTGTTTCAAGATGCCGTGTCGGGACTTGAGCTGTATAAATCAAACGGTGGTCGCGTCATCTGGACCATTCACAATCGCGCCGCGCATTCAGCGCGTGAGGGCAACGATGGATTTCACGCGGCGCGACGCAAGTTGGCAGAGCTGGTCGATATGATCCATGTCCATACCCCAAATGCGCGACAACATATGATCGCCCAATATGACGCGGAACCGAATAAGATTTGCCTGATCCCTCACCCAAGCTATCTAGGCGTTTATGAAAGCGCTGAAATCACGCTTGCGCGCCTGATGCAACCACGCGATCAGACTCACTTTTTGACCTTTGGCGCGATGCGCGGAAACCGCGAGTTGGACCGGCTTCATTTCGCCATCCGGAAGCTAACCAACAGGGGTTTCGACTTTCATATGTCAGTGGTAGGCCGAGTCTTTCGGCCCAGTCGGCGATTGGTACGACGGCTGGACGCCATTTCAAACGTAACCGTGATAGGCGAACGCGTAGAAGATGAGGCTATTCCGAGTGTTTTTTCCCAAGCTCACGCCTATGTTTTGCCATCTACACAAACCTTCACCTCTGGAACCGCAATGCTTGCCATGACCTTTGGCTTGCCAGTTGTCGCCCCGGACATTGAACCCCACCGGCAGACGACCCCGGAATCCTGTCATGATCTACTGTATCCGGTACAAAACCCTCGAGGACTGATCCGCATGATGATGAAGGTGATGGAAATGTCCGATTCAGAACTCGCTGAAAAACGTAGGGCGTGCTTCGAATTCGCTCAGGAATGCGCGCCAGAGCGGATCAGCCGCAAGTTGGCCGAAGCGCTTACGGTTCTAAGAAATGGATAATCTTTTCAGCGCCCGCATTTCTGCTTTGTACGATCTTCTGGATTTGACCAGTATTGTACGCATTGCCGATATTGGCGCCAATCCAATGCGCCATGACGCCCCTTACCGTGACCTACTTAAGAACAAATATTGCAATGTCGTCGGTTTCGAACCTCAGGAAAATACGATGAAAGAGGTCGTCCGCAATAAAGGTGCAAATGAAGAGTATTTCAACTTTGCAGTCGGAGACGGCAAACCGGCCTTGTTGAATATCTACAAGGGCTCGGGTTTGACATCCTTGCTGAAAATAAGGGGAAAAACTCTTTTTTACCTACGCGGCCTACGAAATGCTGCAAGGCAAATTGGCAGTATGGAGATGCAGACGCAGCGGCTGGATGATATCGCAGGTTTGGGTCCAGTGGATTTTCTGAAAATTGACATTCAGGGCGCCGAACTTTCGGTGTTTACCTCGGCGGAAAACACGCTGAAAAATGTCGCCGCCATACAGACCGAAGTATCGTTTTTTCCATTGTACGAGAATCAGCCAGGTTTTGGCGAGGTTGACAGATTTCTCAGAAAATTGGGGTTTTTGCCCCATAGTTTTGCGCATATCGAGAACAGGCTGGTCATATCGAAATGGTCGGGAGTTCTTTCGGACTTTGAATCGACACAAATGCTGGACGGGGACATTATCTATCTCAGGGACTTGTCTGATCCTGCAGAGCTGAACAGCCAGATGCTAAAGCGACTGGCAATTCTAACCGAAGGTGTTTTTGGGTTCACAGATGTCAGCCTGAAAATTCTCGACATATTGGCACAGCGTCAGGAAATCTCTGAAGCCGATGTGAATCAGTACATTGAAACATTCATCTCGCCATAGCCGATTGGCTAAGTACAGATATTACTGACCCATAGAATTTGAGCAGTCCGGTGGTTGGTCGCGGACTGCCCAATCACATCAGAAAGTCCGCGCCTTGGGCGCGATTTTCTTCAGACTGATTCCGCCTTCTGCTTCGGTGCTCAGCGGATCGACGATCACCGGGCGATAGCTGAGGTTCACTTTATTACCATCCACGCGGGACACCGTGTGAACGCGCCAGTTTTTGTCGTCGCGTTCGCTGAAATCCTCATGCGCATGGGCACCACGGCTTTCCTTACGCGCTTCGGCACCGACGATGGTGGCCAGCGCACTTGGCATCAGGTTGGTCAGTTCCAGCGTTTCCATCAGATCGCTGTTCCAGACCAACGAGCGGTCGGTGACTTTCAGGTCGTCCATCTTGGCGGCAATCGCCGTCATCTTTTCAACACCTTCGGCCATGGTTTTGGCGGTGCGGAATACGGCCGCGTCAGCCTGCATGGTCTTTTGCATCTCAAGCCGCAGATCGGCGGTCGGGATCGCTCCGCTGGCGTTACGGACGGTGTCAAAGCGATCAAAGGCTTTGTCGACCGACCCCTGGTTCAGAACCGGGTTGGCGCTATCGGCATCCACAACCTTGCCGGCCCGGATCGCCGCCGCGCGGCCAAAGACCACCAGATCGATCAGCGAGTTTGAGCCCAAACGGTTCGCCCCATGGACCGAGGCGCAGCCAGCCTCACCCACAGCCATCAGGCCCGGGACCACGGCGGTTGGGTCCTTGGCGGTAGGGTTCAGAACCTCACCCCAATAGTTGGTCGGGATACCGCCCATGTTGTAGTGCACGGTCGGCAGAACCGGGATCGGCTCTTTGGTCACGTCCACACCGGCAAAGATCTTGGCGCTTTCGGAAATACCCGGCAGACGCTCGGCCAAAGCCTCGGCAGGCAAGTGGCTAAGGTTCAGGTGGATGTGGTCGCCCTCTGCACCCACACCGCGCCCTTCGCGGATTTCCATAGTCATTGAGCGCGAGACATAGTCGCGCGGTGCCAGGTCTTTGTACTGAGGCGCATAGCGCTCCATGAACCGTTCGCCTTCGGAATTGGTCAGGTACCCGCCCTCACCCCGCGCCCCTTCGGTGATCAGACAGCCCGAGCCGTAGATGCCGGTCGGGTGAAATTGAACGAACTCCATATCCTGCAGCGCCAGACCCGCGCGGGCCACCATACCGCCACCGTCACCGGTGCAGGTATGGGCCGAAGTGGCGCTGAAATACGCCCGGCCATAGCCGCCGGTCGCCAGCACCACCATCTTGGCGTTGAAGACATGCATGGTGCCATCGTCCAGCTTCCAGCAGACGACACCCTGACACTGTCCGTCGTCGGACATGATCAGGTCGATGGCGAAATATTCGATGTAGAACTCAGCATTGTTTTTCAACGACTGACCATAGAGCGTGTGCAGGATTGCGTGGCCGGTCCGGTCAGCAGCGGCACAGGTCCGCTGAACCGCGGGGCCTTCACCAAATTCGGTGGTGTGGCCGCCAAAGGGACGCTGATAAATCTTGCCTTCCTCGGTCCGGCTGAAGGGCACACCGTAATGCTCTAGCTCATAGACCGCCTTGGGTGCCTCACGTGCGAGGTATTCCATCGCGTCGGTGTCGCCCAGCCAGTCCGAGCCCTTGACCGTGTCGTACATATGCCACTGCCAGTGGTCAGGACCCATATTCGACAGCGACGCCGCGATGCCGCCCTGCGCGGCAACCGTGTGTGAGCGGGTCGGGAACACCTTGGTCACGCATGCCGTACGCAGACCCTGTTCCGCCATACCCAGCGTTGCGCGAAGACCTGCACCACCTGCGCCTACGACAACGACGTCGTATTCGTGGGTTTCGTATTCATATGCTGCTGTCATTGTTCTTATTCCTTACCGCGCATCATCACAGGGCGAGTTTCACCAGGGCGAACAGCCCCGCAACCATCAGCGTGTAGCCAAACGCCCACATCGCAACCAGCGTCACTTTTTCGGCGACACCATGGATATAGTCTTCGATGGCCTCCTGCGCTTCGTACATCAGCTGCAACAGGGCAACGATCAGTGTCAGCGCGCATACGATCGCCGGGAAGGGGCGACTGAAATAAGCCAGAACCTCTTCGTAGGTTCCGCCCAGACCGGCACCAAATGTGAAGATGAAGAGAGGAATCAGAACAGTCAGGATCATGGCCCGGACCATTGTGTTCCAATGTGTTTGGGTTCCGGATTTGCCCGCTCCCAGACCCTCGGCGCGTTTACGGTCAGTCAGGTATCGCATCGAACGTCTCCTTAAACCACAAGAACGGTGATGATGGTCAGGATCGTGGCACCAACGAACATGCCCCATCCCAGCTTTTCAGATAGATCGACATCCAGGCAGTAGCCGAAATCCCAAAAGACATGACGCAACCGGCCCAATGTGTGGTACCACAAACCCCAGGCCGCTCCGGTCATGACAAGATCACCGAACCAGCTGCGCAGAAACCCGTCTATGCCTGCAAAGGCCGCCTCAGAGGTTGCCGCCGCCAACAGCCACCACACCACAAGTGCTGCGATTGCGAACACGGCCAATCCAGTCATCCGAACCATGATCGACGACAGAGACGTCATCTGTGGGCGGTAGATGCGGATATGCGGTGAGAGCGGGCGGTTGCCCCGATTTACATCGCTCATGGCGGCTCCTTTTCTGTTGGCTTCCGAAGGTTTTACTGGTTTTTGCGACACTGTCACGTGCTGCAGCTGCAAAAAAGCTCAGAATTCGCGCAAAATGACAGATTAAGCGATAAAGTGATCACACAAAATATTCTTGTGATCACAAATCAAATCAGACGAAACAGATGTTAGCGCCTGCAGCTCCGAATCCCTGCCACACTTATTTCAGACCGGCCGTTTGCTGGGTCACTTCCCGCAACAGTTTCTTTCGGATGCGGGCCGGATAATCCTCGAACCCGGCCGCCGAAACGACAAACGCTCCCTCACCTACAATGACGTTCTCAAAGAAATAGGCCGTCAAGTCGGGTTCGCTTTCCTCGATGGCGATGGCATTTACCGTGACACCTTTTCCACGCAACACATCGTGAATCTCGGACGGTTCAACCCCTTCGTTGGAAACCCCATCACCCGAAATATCAATCAGGTGCCGTTTGCATTCGGTTACCTCGCTGAAACTGGACATTGTGGTCTCAAGCGCCTCACCGATTGCAGTCGAAAAATTGCGCCAGACTCTGGCATCCGCAGCCACCTGTCTGGCGAAGCTATCTATGGCTTCAAAGCTATCCATATGTGTCCAGGGGATCGTCACCTTCTGACGAGAGGCTCCGGTCCATTGGACCAGCATCAACCGCGCATTCCCGCGCACCAGCGCCTCGGAGACGATGGGGTCACGCAATCCAGCGGCCAGGCCGTCCATTTGTATGCGGTATTCGTTCGAATCCACCGATCCCGAGACATCAACGGCCAGAGCCAAAGCAAGATCACACGCCTCGGCGGTCGGGGCCAGAAAGAAACAGGCGACGAAAGAGCGAAGCAGAGACATGGTTGCAGCCTAGCACGAATATTGCAGGCTGCGTTCAAATGAATGTGGGGTCAGACTGGCATCAAAGCCCAGTAGTCGAGGTCCAACAGAACGTTGGGCAGATATCGGCCATCGTCATTTTTCAACTCGAATGGCTCTCCACCCTTCGTGGCGACCAGCCGCAACCGGACCGCCCCAACGCCGGGGATGCCAGTTTCGGCTTTGTCCAGCACCTCAGACCAGGCCTTAATGGTATCGCCTGAGAAGCAAGGGTTGGCATGGGCGCCACCGTTCAACCCGACGATCATCTGCGCATTTGCCAATCCATTGAACGACAGGGTCCGCGCCATCGAGATCACGTACCCGCCATAGATAAGACGGCCTTCGGGGCGGAAGGTCAGATCGAAATGAACCTTGGCAGTGTTCTGCCAAAGCCGCGTGGCCAGCATATGCTCGGCTTCTTCCACGGTGACGCCGTCCACATGATCAATCTTTTCACCAATCGCGTAATCGCCCCACCGATGCGCCTCACCGGCCTGAACAAATTCATAGGAGGAAAAGTTCAGCCCTTGTGGCACTACCAGATCCTGAGGCTCCAGCGCCTGTTTCAACTCGGGCACCACCGTGTCCGGGGCGGGCGCGTCAGGGTTCGATTTGCGCACCATCACCCAGCGGACATACTCAATAACCACCTCATCGCGCTGGTTCAGGCCACGGGTTCGCACCCACACAACACCGGTTTTTCCGTTCGAGTTCTGCTTGACCCCAATCACTTCGGATTCCGACCGCAGCGTATCGCCGGGATAAACCGGCTTCAACCAACGCCCCTCAGCATAGCCCAGATTGGCCACTGCATTCAGCGATACATCAGGGACAGTCTTGCCAAACACCACGTGAAACGCCGCCAGATCATCGATCGGGCTTTGCGGCAGGCCACAATTCCGGGCGAACTCATCCGAGGAATACAGAGCATGACGCGCCGGATAGAGCGCATGATACAACGCCCGTTCGCCATCGGTCACGGTGCGAGGCACCGCGTGGTGCAGCACTTGCCCTACAGAATAATCCTCGAAGAAACGGCCCGGATTGGTTTTTGCCATTATTGCTGTCCCAGTTTCATTTCAGGGGAATAGTCGGTCGCAACCTCTTTGGTCACGGCCTGCGCACAACGCATCACGTTGTTTGCAGTGTCAAAGGCATAGGACGGGTCGCCATACAGCTCCCACCCTTTTGCCAGCGCGTCCGACACTTTGTGACAGAAGGCTGCGGTGTCTTCCTCGGTCAGCAGACGATAGAGTGTTGCCATGTTGTCAAACCTTTATGAACCAAACGGCGACGGGCCGACCAACCCGTGAATATAGCCGATAATGCCCAGCAGAACGATCGACGCGACAAAGAACATCGCATCCTTGCCGTAAGTGCCCGGCTCGCCCGGTGTCCAGTCCGGCTCGGATTTGTTGATCACGATCACTTCGACCACCGCCCAGGCCAGCAAGCCGCCGAACAGGACGATTGAGGCCAGATCACCATTGACCAGCAAATGCGCAAAGGCCCAGAGCTTCATGCCGCCCAGCATCGGGTGACGCAGCTTGTTCAGCAGACGACCCTTTTGGCCTGCGGGGCTCATCATATAGATAGCGATCAGCACCAGCAGGTTGTTGACGTGGATCAGAAAGGTCGGCGGCGACCATATTGGGATGAAATCGGTCATGCGATAACCGAAGATCATCAACAGGATTGACGCCAGCAGCGCCAGCGCCACCGCGCCCGCACCGCCTTTGCCCATCGCCGCGCGCTGGTCCGGCATCACGCGTTTGAACAGATGTGCGGCCCACCAGAGCGCCACACCAAGAATCAGAAGAACAAAGCCCATGCTGGCTTACCCCGCTTGCAAAGCTGAAATCGCCTCTGCTTTTGCCAGAGTTTCACGGGCGGTTGCAACGTGCAGGTTTTCCACGATCTTGCCATCGACGACCGCGACGCCCTGCCCTTGTGCTTCGGTCTCTTCAAAGGCGGTGATCTGGCGGCGGGCCAGATCGATTTCCTCATCCGATGGGGCGAAGGCGTCGTTGGTGACATCGACCTGTGCGGGATGGATAAGGGTCTTGCCGTCAAAGCCCATATCGCGGCCCTGCGCGCATTCGGCCGCCAGGCCTTCGCTGTCCTTGAAGGCGTTATAGACGCCATCTACGATGATCAGCCCCTCGGCCTTCGCGGCTAACAGGCACAGGCCCAGCGACGTCTGCAACGGCAGGCGGTCTGGGCGGAACCGTGTCTGCAATTCCTTAGCCAGATCGTTGGTGCCCATGACGAAGCCCGCCATCTGCGGATGCGCGGCAATTTCGGCGGCGTTCAGCATCCCGCGCGGCGTCTCCATCATGGCCCATATCGGCAGCTCACCGGTTATTGCGGCCAACGCATCCACATCTGCGGCAGAATTCACTTTGGGCAGCAGAACCACATCCACGTCCATGTCCCGCACGGCTAGGGCATCGGCCCGGCCCCATTCGGTATCTAGGCCATTGATTCGTACGATCTTGACCCGCGCCCCATAACCGCCAGCAGCCAAG
The DNA here is from genome assembly GCF_059610805.1 of Ruegeria sp. CDSC025. Taxonomy (NCBI): domain Bacteria; kingdom Pseudomonadati; phylum Pseudomonadota; class Alphaproteobacteria; order Rhodobacterales; family Roseobacteraceae; genus Ruegeria; species Ruegeria sp. CDSC025. The sequence goes on from NZ_JBXWOJ010000003.1 coordinate 288,881, forward strand.
GCAGCCCCCAGCGTTTCGCGCGCGTTGTTTTTTTCCTCCGCCGCGACCGCATCTTCGAGGTCAAAAATAACCGCATCAACAGGCAGGTTGCGGGCCTTGTCCAACGCCCGGTCTTTGGAACCGGGAATGTACAATACGGAACGGTAGGGTCGCTGACGGGAGTCCATTGGCTTCGGCCTCTTGAAATAATGTTGCGCAGAATGGGGCATTTTCTGTAGGAAAGTTCAAGCGCAAACTTGCCGCACCGCAGCATTAACGACGCAACGCGCGTTCCTTTAACCGTATTTCGGTCTGCACCGGTCACCGTCTTGGCAGATCGTAATCAAAAGGGTTCACCGATGAGCAAGACGCTGTTCAATATGACAATGGGGCTGGGTATCATGGTTCTGGCCGCCCAGCAGGTGCAGGCTCAAAGCTGCGCCCCCCGCGACGAGGTCATAACTCGACTGGCCGAGACTTATGGCGAAACGCGTAAGAGCATTGGCATCGCCCGACAAGGTGCGGTGATGGAAGTCTTTGCCTCTGATCAAAGCGGAAGCTGGACTATTACGGTGACATTACCGGATGGAATGACCTGCCTTGTGGCTTCGGGCCAGTCCTACGAAGATATGGCCGAAGCACTGCCGCCCAATGTCTAGCTCAGGGCCTCCCAGATCAGTTTTGTTCCGGTCAGCATCAGCAAAACGTAGGCAATACCAAAGAACAGGCGTTCGGATATCATGAAATGCGCGCGCACACCCAGCCATGCACCAAGCACGGCAAATGGAGCCAGCAACAAGTCGGCCAGCGCAGTGTGCCATGTGAACAGACCCAGATAGGCATACGGAATGAATTTAGCGACATTGATAACCCAGAAGACCAGCACAGTGCTCGCCTGAAACTCGGTTTTCGACAGACGCTGCGAGATCAGATAGACGGCGGCGGGCGGGCCGCCCGCATGACTGACAAAGCTGGTGAACCCGGAGACCAACCCCGCAAGAATTCCCGCAAATGGCGGCAGGCGATTGGCAAAGCCGCGGATCCAGCCCTTTCTCTGGGCCACATGCCAGATCACGAACCCCACTGAAATTCCTCCGATCAGCAGGCGCAGAAGGTCGTCATTCGTGGCGCGATACAGCCAGGCGCCCACTGCCACACCGGGTACTGCCCCCACGATCAGCAGGCGTGAATCCGGCCAGCTCCAGCGTTTCCAATAGGGGCCCAGCGTAGCGACGTCGATTACCATCAGAATCGGCAACATCAGTGCAAGCGCCTGTCCCGGTGTCAGGATCAGTGCCAGAATCGATGATGCGGCAAACGCCACCCCCGAGCCGAACCCACCCTTCGAGATGCCGGCGAAGATCACAGCAGGGATCGCCACGGCAAAAAACATCAGGTCCATCTCGAACATGCGGCGTCCCGTAAATATGCATGAGTCACAGGCGGTTTAGCGCAATCGGCAGGAGACATGCAAACGGTATGCGGTGGCATGCCGCGCCGCAGAAGGCTTGCGCAGCGCCGGTTTTAGGACTAGCAAAACCGCGATTTCAATACCGACCGGAGATTTTCCAAATGGCCAGACCCAAGATCGCGCTGATCGGCGCAGGTCAGATCGGCGGCACGCTCGCCCACCTCGCAGCAATGAAGGAACTCGGTGACGTCGTGCTGTTCGACATCGCCGAGGGCACTCCGGAAGGCAAGGCGCTGGATATCGCAGAATCCGGCCCTTCCGAAGGGTTCGACGCCAAGCTGAAAGGCACCCAGTCCTATGAGGACATTGCAGGCGCCGACGTTTGCATCGTCACCGCAGGTGTCCCACGCAAGCCAGGCATGAGCCGTGATGACCTGCTGGGCATCAACCTGAAAGTCATGAAGTCGGTTGGTGAAGGCATCGCCGCCAACGCGCCCGATGCTTTTGTCATCTGCATCACCAACCCGCTGGACGCGATGGTCTGGGCCCTACGTGAATTCTCGGGCATGCCGCACAACAAGGTCTGCGGCATGGCGGGCGTTCTGGACTCGGGCCGTTTTGCCCACTTCCTGTCGGAAGAATTCAACGTGTCCATGCGCGACGTCACTGCCTTTGTTCTGGGTGGCCACGGCGACACCATGGTTCCTTCGGTTCGTTATTCTACCGTTGCGGGCATCCCGCTTCCCGATCTGGTCGAGATGGGCTGGACCACACAAGAGAAACTGGACGCAATCGTACAGCGTACCCGGGACGGCGGGGCTGAAATCGTTGGCCTGCTGAAAACAGGTTCGGCTTTCTATGCGCCTGCCACATCGGCAATCGAAATGGCCGAAGCCTATCTGAAAGACCAGAAACGCGTCCTGCCCTGCGCCGCTTATTGTGACGGTGAACTGGGTGTCGAAGGCATGTATGTCGGCGTACCCACCGTGATCGGCGCAGGCGGTATCGAGCGTATCGTCAACATCAAGCTCAACGAAGAAGAGCAGGCCGGTTTCGACAACTCGGTCAACGCCGTGAAGGGCTTGATCGAAGCATGCAAAGGCATCGACAGCTCTCTGGCCTGATCCGTCTTATACGGTTAAACAGAACCCGGCTCACCTACGGTGGGCCGGGTCATTTTTTGGAAGATTGCCATGTCGTCTCAGGGATTTGTCATTGCCGCCAGCGGTAAGGATTACATCGAAACAGCGGTGGCCGCGGCGCAGTCGTTAAAGGCAGCGATGCCGGATGTACCGGTCGACCTGTTCACCGACCTCGAAAACATCCCGGGCACAGAAGTGTTTGACCAAATCCACATGCTGGACAAAAGCTGGTTCCGACCCAAGTTCGAAAGCCTTGTGCGGTCCCGGTTCGAAAAGACGGTCTATTTGGATGCCGATGTGCGCTGTCTGGCAGATATGTCGGATATCTTCACCGTCCTGGAGCAGTTTGATATCGCGATGGTCCATGACCCTTTGCGCAACTCGGCCCATGCGCAACGTGTTTGGAAAACTCCGCTGCCCAACGCATTTCCCCATCTCAATGGCGGGCTGGTTGGAATTCGCACTTCGGACGCAGTGCTGGATTTCCTGCGAGATGTACAAGAGACTATCATCTCGGAAAACCTGACCTCAGATCAGGCGCTGATCCGCGAAAAGCTGTTTGCCAGCGCGTTGCGACTGGCAGTTCTGCCACCCGAGTATAATTTCCTCGATTACCGTCAGGCCGAGATGTTCGGATTTCTGCACAGCGCCCCGCGCCTGCTGCATCACTACAAATTTCACAGCCGTCATGACAAGCGGCTGGACAGCGCTAGAACTGTCGCCGGTTTGGTAGGGCCCGATCTCGAACGTCATATCAACAGCCTTATCGAAGCCGACGTACAGCTCACGCCCGGCGCGTCGAAAAAAGTCCGACCACTGGTCGACAAAGGCTTGTTGGGCAAACTGCGCAAACTGGTGATGTCTGTGAAAAAGGGTATCGTCCGCCTCAGACGCGGATAGGTTAGCGCTAGCTTGAAAACGTCATATTCTATTGGGTGAATTTCCCGACGAATCAACGCTCAATACCGACTCAAGTTTTGTGATCACACCCTGAAATGCTGTGATCACAAATAATGAAAATCTTCGTGAAAAACCTACTCAACATCAAAAAAGCCTTTAAACTTACCCCTTAGACACGCCTATATCGGTCAATCGTAGTCAGACGGGACAGTTTCGATGAACATTCACGAATATCAGGCCAAAGCGCTTCTTCGCAGCTATGGCGCCCCGGTTTCCGACGGTCGCGCGGTCCTGCGCGCCGAGGAAGCTAAAACCGCAGCCGGTGAGTTGGACGGACCTCTTTGGGTCGTCAAAGCGCAGATCCACGCGGGCGGACGCGGAAAGGGGTCTTTCAAAGAATCCGATGCCGGGGAAAAAGGCGGTGTCCGTCTGACCAAGTCGGTTGAAGAGGCCGCCGAGGAAGCCAAAAAGATGCTAGGCCGCACACTGGTCACGCATCAGACTGGTCCTGCGGGCAAACAGGTCAACCGCATCTATATCGAGGCCGGTTCCGGCATCGAACGCGAACTGTACCTGGCCCTGTTGGTAGACCGCCAGACCAGCCGCATCTCATTCGTCTGCTCGACCGAAGGCGGCATGGATATCGAAGAGGTGGCCGCAGCCACGCCTGAGAAAATCTTGTCCTTCTCGGTTGACCCAGCCACCGGTTATCAGGCCTATCACGGCCGCCGCATCGCATTCTCACTGGGTCTGCAGGGCGCACAGGTCAAACAATGCGTTAAGCTGATGAGCCAGCTCTATGCCGCCTTCGTCGAGAAGGACATGGAAATGCTGGAGATCAACCCGCTGATCGTCTCCGACAGCGGCGACCTCAAGGTGCTGGACGCCAAGGTCAGTTTTGACGGCAACGCGATGTACCGCCACCCGGATATTTCAGAACTGCGCGACACGACCGAGGAAGACCCCAAGGAACTGGAAGCCAGCAAATACGACCTGAACTACATCGCGCTGGATGGTGAGATCGGCTGCATGGTCAACGGTGCCGGTCTGGCCATGGCGACGATGGACATTATCAAGCTCTATGGGGCCGAACCTGCCAACTTCCTCGACGTCGGCGGCGGCGCCACCAAAGAGAAAGTCACCGAAGCGTTCAAGATCATCACCTCGGACCCGCAGGTCAAAGGCATTCTGGTCAACATCTTCGGCGGCATCATGCGCTGTGACGTGATTGCTGAGGGCGTTGTGGCCGCGGTGAAAGAGGTCGGCCTGCAAGTTCCGCTGGTCGTGCGTCTGGAGGGCACCAATGTCGAGAAAGGCAAAGAGATCATCAACACCTCTGGCCTGGACGTGATCGCAGCGGACAACCTGAAAGACGGTGCCGAGAAGATCGTGAAGGCGGTTAAGGGTTAAGCTGTGAAGATTACTAACAAAGCAGCCTTATTGGCGTGTGTCGCGACTCTGACAGCTTGTGGCGCACCTTCTGCAGAAAAAATCGCCGCCGTCTCATTCAGCGAAGCCGAAACGAACCAGCCCGTTCAATTGTTTTCGGAGGCTTGTTTGAAGACGCTACCCAACTTCGACGGGTTCATAAAGGTTGTAGAAAAACGTGGTTTGACAAGCTCAGTTAAGCGAGGCGAAAATACTGCTTACATAGCACCCGGTGAAAAATTCATGACCGCCACTGTGTTCCAAGAGGACGGCAAAGCGGCATGCGCCGTCGCTTTCTTGGGCGCCAATAATAGTGAAGAAGTCGGCGGATTGTTCCTAGACGCAGCAAGCCGACGCACGGGTGGAGCCCCAAAAGATCGCTTCCCAAGCGGTCGGTTTAATTACGCTTATCAGCTCAAAAACGGCAGCGTGATGGTCTACGAAGCCAAAGAAAAAAGTGGCCAGTTTCGGCATATCGTTCTGATATCCAAACCCGTACCTCGAGAGGAGGTTGCGGCTTACATCTACGACTAGGGCCAACAAAGAGGCATTGCAGTCTTTGCCTTTTGAAACGGATTTCAGCGATCTCATTCGCATACATAAGGAGAACGCCAAATGGCAGTCCTCATCGACGAAAATACCAAAGTGATCTGTCAGGGCTTTACCGGCTCGCAGGGCACATTCCACTCTGAACAGGCCATCGCTTATGGCACCAAGATGGTCGGCGGCGTGACCCCCGGCAAAGGCGGGATGACCCATCTTGACCTGCCCGTGTTCAACTCGGTCCACGAGGCCAAGCATGTGACAGAGGCCAATGCCAGCGTGATCTATGTGCCGCCGCCCTTCGCGGCGGACTCGATCCTCGAAGCGATTGATGCCGAGATGGAAGTGATCGTCTGCATCACCGAAGGCATCCCGGTTCTGGACATGATGAAGGTGAAGCGCGCTCTGGAAGGCTCTAGCTCGCGCCTGATCGGTCCGAACTGCCCCGGTGTGATCACGCCTGACGCCTGCAAAATCGGCATCATGCCCGGCCACATCCACAAGCGCGGCTCGGTCGGCGTTGTGTCGCGTTCGGGCACCCTGACCTATGAGGCCGTCAAGCAGACCACTGATGTGGGTCTGGGCCAGTCCACCTGTGTGGGCATCGGCGGCGACCCGATCAAAGGCACCGAGCATATCGACGTGCTGGAATGGTTCCTGGCCGATGACGAAACCCATTCGATCATTATGATCGGTGAAATCGGTGGTTCCGCCGAAGAAGAAGCCGCGCAGTTCCTGGCGGATGAGGCCAAGAAGGGCCGTTCCAAACCCACGGCGGGTTTCATCGCTGGCCGCACAGCCCCTCCGGGCCGCCGCATGGGTCACGCGGGCGCGATTGTCGCCGGTGGCAAAGGCGGAGCCGAGGACAAGATCGAAGCCATGCGCTCGGCCGGTATCGTCGTGGCCGAAAGCCCCGCACAGCTGGGTGAGGCTGTGCTGGAAGCGATTGGGTGAGCTGTGACTCCCTGTTGCCCATATGAGCTGAGGGCGGCGCCCAACTGCGGGTGGGTGCGAAGCACCTGCCCGTCAATTCTTTGGTTTGCCTTCGGCAAAACGGGGTGGACGGACGCTGCCCGGCGATGCCGCTGGGCAGGACTCGTTGTAGCGGTCGCCTGCTTAGGTAACCTAGCCAGCGCCGACGCATCTAGTGAAGCACCGATGGATCAATTCATCGTTCGCGCCATTCCTGGCGTCACAGGTGGCTCGACAAAAACATTGGGCGATGACCGCATCTCATTTACTTATTTGAGCATTCGTGTCGACGATGAAGAGTTGCAAGCAGCTGCCGATTTTTGGTGCTCGCAATTTGAAGGATCCGCTAGACTTGTTTCCGATACTTCGGTCGGCAGCTCACTTCTGCTATTTGAACGCCGCCAGTCAGTTTTCGACTGCCCGGTCCAAAATTAGGGGCAAGGCATGAGCCAAACAACAACCATGACCTTCTCTGACGCCATCCGCACCTGTTTCGCCAAGTTCTTCACCTTCTCAGGGAGAGCCTCGCGGCCTGAATACTGGTTCTTTTTCCTGTTCATCGTGATCTGGAGCATCATCGCCGGGATCATCGATGCGCAGTTTTTCACACAGGTCGCCGTGAGCGAAACAGAAACCTCCAAATCTGTTTCCGTCACGTCCTCGCAGCCTGTGCAAAGCATCGTCAGCCTGATCGTCTTCTTCCCGCATCTGGCCGTCGCATGGCGGCGGATGCATGATACCGGGCGCAGCGGGCTGTATGCGCTGCTGCCAATCCTGCTGTTCTTTGGCGCCGGGGCCGTACTGGTCTTTGGCATCGGCCTCGCCTCGCATTTCCAGCATGGCGGCAATCTGGACATCCTGTTCACCCGCGCCACGCTGCTGATCGTCATTCCGACATTTATCGTTCTGTTTGTGTCGCCCCTCCTGGTCCTATGGTGGCTGACCCGCCCCAGCCAGCCAGGCACCAACCAATACGGTCCCAATCCTTCAGAGGTCCCTCAATGAACCTGCTGAGCGTAAACTCTCTACAAGCGGCCCCTGTGGCCAGAAAGGCCATCTGACATGGTTTTGGTTTGCCATGAGCACAAATTCATCTATCTCAAGACGACGAAGACTGCGGGAACCTCTACCGAGATAGCGCTTCAGCCTTTATGCGAAGAACCCGGTCTTCCGCGGCTTGAAAATGGGCAAATCCGCGTATCGAAATACGGTATTGTCGGTGCTCGTGGGAAAACTGCAGGTTTGGTCCGGCCGAAATGGCAGTTCTGGCGCAAATACGCATGGCGCAACCATATGCCTGCGAAACAGGTTCGAGCCAATCTTGGGGCAAAGACCTTTGATTCCTATACAAAGATCGCCAATGTGCGGAATCCTTTCGATCGTGCTGTATCCGACTACCACTTTCGGAAACATCAGCAAGGATTGCCCTCGGAAGACCCGCAGACCGAAATTGCTCAGTTCAAAGAGTTCATCCGGTCAAAGGCCTGGGGCAATAACTGGGAGATAGTCTCGATCAACAACAAGCTGATCGTGGACAAGTTCGTCCGCAAGGAAAACCTGCAGTCAGATCTGAAAGAGATTTATCGCTCCTTTGGGCTGCCGGAAGACAGCTTTGAATTGCCGCACGAAAAGTCGATGGCCGAACGACGAAAAGGCATTCCAGTGCCCGATTATTTCGACGCAGATACGATAGACATCGTTCGACGAAGAATGGCCTGGGTATTCGAGGCCGGAAACTACCCCGAAGATCCGCAAAACTAAATCCTACCAAATCCGAAATCGCATTTGAGGTCCTACAATGACCGAACATTCGCCCAACTCTGCCTTCCACGCCTCAAGCTTTATGCAGGGGCATAATGCCGAATATCTGGAGCAGCTCTACGCCCAGTATACCAAGAACCCCGGCGCGGTGGATGCCGCCTGGGCCGAGTTCTTCAAGGCCATGGGCGACGCCTCGCCTGATGTCCAGCGCGAGGCCGAGGGACCTTCGTGGGCGCGGTCCGACTGGCCGCCGATGCCGACGGATGATCTGACCGGTGCGTTGACTGGCGAATGGGCCGAGATCGACGCCAAGGCGGCGGGCAAGAAGATCAAGGAAAAAGCCGCCGACAAAGGTGTTGCCGTCAGCGAAGACCAGATTAAACGCGCAGTTTTGGACAGTCTGCGGGCGCTGATGCTGATCCGGGCCTATCGTATTCGGGGTCATCTGGCCGCCGATCTGGACCCTTTGGGCATGCGGGCTGCCAGCACGCATCCGGAATTGGACCCCAAGACTTATGGGTTTACCGATGCCGATATGGATCGCCCGATCTTTATCGACAACGTGCTGGGCCTGCAGATGGCCAGCATGCGCCAGATCGTCGAGATCGTGAAACGCACCTATTGCGGCACCTTCGCGCTGCAATACATGCATATTTCGAACCCGGAAGAGGCTGCCTGGCTGAAGGAACGGATCGAAGGCTATGGCAAGGAAATCGCGTTCACCAAAGAGGGCCGCAAGGCCATCCTGAACAAGATGGTCGAGGCCGAAGGGTTCGAAAAGTTCCTGCACGTGAAATACATGGGCACCAAGCGCTTTGGTCTGGACGGCGGCGAAGCACTGATCCCCGCGATGGAACAGATCATCAAACGCGGCGGGGCCCTAGGCCTAAGCGATATTGTCATCGGCATGCCACACCGCGGACGTCTGAACATTCTAGCGAATGTAATGGCCAAGCCATACCGCGCCATCTTTAACGAATTCCAGGGGGGCAGCTTCAAGCCTGAGGACGTGGATGGCTCGGGCGATGTAAAATACCACCTAGGCGCCTCAAGCGACCGCGAATTTGACGGCAACAGCGTACACCTGTCATTGACCGCTAACCCAAGCCACCTTGAGGCGGTGAACCCTGTTGTTCTGGGCAAGGTCCGCGCCAAGCAGGATCAGTTGAACGACACCGACCGGACCAGAGTCATGGCCATTCTACTGCATGGCGATGCGGCCTTTGCCGGTCAGGGTGTCGTTGCCGAAGGATTCGGCCTGTCCGGCCTGCGCGGTCACAGGACCGGCGGCACCATGCATATCGTGGTGAACAACCAGATCGGCTTTACAACCGCACCGCATTTCTCGCGCTCCAGCCCTTATCCCACGGATATCGCACTGATGGTTGAAGCCCCGATCTTCCACGTGAATGGCGACGACCCCGAGGCGGTGGTACACGCAGCCAAGGTTGCGACCGAGTTTCGCCAGAAGTTCCACAAGGACGTGGTTCTGGATATATTCTGCTATCGCCGGTTCGGGCATAACGAGGGCGACGAGCCCATGTTCACCAACCCGATCATGTACAAGAAGATCAAGACCCATAAGACCACGCTGTCACTATACACGGAACGGCTGGTCAAGGACGGGTTGATCCCCGAAGGCGAGATCGAAGATATGAAAGCCGCCTTCCAGGCCCATCTGAATGATGAGTTCGAAGCCGGCAAAGACTATAAGCCCAACAAGGCCGACTGGCTGGACGGGCGTTGGGCGCATCTGGATAAGAACAAAGACGAATATGTTCGCGGCGATACTGCGATTGCACCAGAAACCCTGGCCGAGGTTGGCGCATCGCTAACCCGGGCCCCCGAGGGATTTGCACTCCATAAAACTGTCGGCCGCCTGCTGGACCACAAAAAGCAAATGTTCGAAACCGGCAAAGGCTTTGACTGGGCCACGGGTGAGGCGCTTGCCTTTGGATCATTGCTGACCGAAGGCTATCCAGTTCGCCTGTCGGGACAGGACGCGACGCGCGGTACGTTCAGCCAGCGCCATTCCGGCTTTATCAATCAGGAAACTGAAGAGCGGTACTATCCACTGAACAACATCCGGGCTGGTCAATCACAATATGAGGTGATCGACTCGATGCTGTCGGAATACGCGGTTCTGGGCTTTGAATACGGCTTTTCCCTGGCTGAACCCAACGCTCTGACCCTGTGGGAGGCGCAGTTCGGCGATTTCGCCAACGGTGCGCAGATCATGTTCGATCAGTTCATCAGCTCGGGCGAAAGCAAATGGCTGCGCATGTCCGGTCTGGTGACCCTGCTGCCGCACGGGTTCGAAGGGCAAGGGCCTGAACACTCGTCCTCGCGTCTGGAACGCTTTCTGCAGATGTGTGGTCAGGACAACTGGATCGTAGCCAACTGCACGACGCCTGCGAACTACTTCCACATCCTGCGCCGTCAGCTGCACAGAACCTTCCGCAAGCCTCTGATCCTGGTGACACCGAAATCTCTGCTGCGCCACAAGCTGGCGATCAGCACGGCCGAGGATTTCACCACCGGCTCCAGCTTCCACCGGGTGCTGTGGGACGACGCGCAAAAGGGTAACTCGGACACAACCCTGGTCAAGGATGACAAAATCAAGCGGGTCGTGATGTGTTCCGGCAAGGTCTATTTCGACCTGCTGGAAGAGCGTGACGCGCGCGGCATCGACGATGTCTATCTGATGCGGATCGAACAGTACTATCCGTTCCCCGCGCATTCGCTGATCAATGAACTGGAACGGTTCAAAGGAGCCGAAATCATCTGGTGTCAGGAAGAGCCCAAGAACCAGGGTGCATGGTCCTTTATCGAACCCAATATCGAATGGGTCCTGACCCGGATCGGCGCCAAACATACCCGCCCGGTCTATGTCGGCCGCGCCACCTCGGCCTCACCTGCGACAGGTCTGGCCAGCCAACATAAAGCCCAACAAGAAGCGCTGGTGAACGAAGCGCTGAGCATTGAAGGAAAGTAATGATGTCCATTGAAGTTCGTGTTCCCACGCTGGGCGAATCCGTTACCGAAGCCACCGTCGCCACCTGGTTCAAGAAACCCGGTGATGCAGTCGCGGTCGATGAAATGCTGTGCGAGCTTGAAACCGACAAGGTCACGGTCGAGGTCCCCTCGCCCGCCGCTGGCGTGATGGGTGAGGTTGTCGCCGCCGAAGGCGAAACCGTTGGTGTTGATGCCCTGCTGGCGACAATCGTCGCCGGAGAAGGCGCCGCCCCGGCCCCAGCCGCCGCACCTGCGCCTGCCGCAGCACCGGCAGCCTCGGGCGGCAGCGTTGATGTGATGGTGCCCACGCTGGGCGAATCCGTGACCGAAGCGACGGTCTCGACCTGGTTCAAACAGGTCGGTGACAGCGTCGCACAGGACGAGATGCTGTGTGAGCTGGAAACCGACAAGGTCTCGGTCGAGGTTCCCGCTCCTGCGGCGGGTGTTCTAGCAGAAATCGTTGCCCCTGAAGGCGCAACTGTAGACGCCGCAGCCAAGCTGGCGGTGATCTCGGGTTCAGCAGCAGGGGCAGTAGCCGCTCCGGCAGCGGCAGCACCTGCAGCGGGCAGCAGCGATGGTGGTGGCAAAGACATAGCCAACGCGCCTTCGGCTGAGAAAGCCATGGCCCAGGCTGGCCTGTCCGCCGATCAGGTCACGGGAACCGGACGCGACGGACGTATCATGAAGGAAGATGTGGCCAAGGCAGTCGCGGCCCCAGCGCCCGCTGTCGCGGCACCCGCACCTGCGACCCAGGCACCACGCGCACCCGTAGCCGCACAGGATGCCAGCCGCGAGGAACGTGTGCGTATGACACGCCTGCGCCAGACCATCGCCAAACGCCTGAAAGACAGCCAGAACACCGCCGCCATGCTGACCACCTATAATGAGGTGGACATGACCGAGGTGATGGCCCTGCGCAACCAGTACAAAGACCAGTTCGAGAAGAAGCACGGCGTCCGTCTGGGCTTTATGTCCTTCTTCACCAAGGCCTGCTGTCATGCACTGAAAGAAGTGCCCGAAGTGAATGCCGAGATTGATGGCACCGACATTGTCTATAAGAACTTTGTGCATATGGGTGTCGCCGCAGGCACGCCGACCGGTCTTGTTGTTCCGGTCATCCGTGATGCAGATTCGATGTCATTTGCCGCGATCGAAAAGGCAATCGCCGAAAAGGGCAGGCGCGCCCGTGACGGCAAGCTGAGCATGGAAGAGATGCAGGGCGGCACCTTCACCATTTCGAACGGCGGCGTCTATGGCTCGCTGATGTCCTCGCCGATTCTGAACCCGCCGCAGTCGGGTATTCTTGGTATGCACAAGATTCAGGACCGTCCGATGGCCATCAACGGTGAGGTCAAGATCCGCCCGATGATGTATCTGGCTCTGTCCTATGACCACCGGATCGTGGACGGCAAAGGTGCTGTGACCTTCCTAGTGCGCGTGAAAGAGGCACTGGAAGACCCACGCCGCCTGCTGATGGATCTGTAACCATGGCAACTCATGTACTCTGGCAGGCTGACGTTGCCGATTTCGATGTCTGGCTGAAGGTGTTTCGCGAGGACAAGCCGATGCGCAAGGCTGCGGGTATCCGCGACCTCCACGTCTGGCGCGACCCGGACCAGCGCGATCATGCCATCGCCATGTTCGAAGTTACGAACCTGGACAAGGCGAGGGCTTTTTTCGGGTCCGAGGAACTGGCGATGCATCACGAACGGGGCGGCATTGCCCATATCACGATCAAGCTGCTGGAGCCGGTTTAGAGTTCGCAAATGACCAACGTGAGAAACGAAGCTGGAGAAGTATCGCGCCTTGAACAGTCAAATGTTCTTGGGCTTGCCTATGTTCGAACGATGATCCTATTGAACGCAGGTAGCATACTGGCTTTGATGACATTTATTGGAAATGCATCTGCTCAGACTGCGGTCTACTTGTCACTAGGTGCAATCAAACTGGCAATGCTGAGTTTTCTGGTAGGAATAGCTTCGATTTTGTTGGCGCTGTTGGTTTCTTACTCGGCCACTGCGTCAGCGCCCGAGACAAGCTACTCCAAGTTCTGGAACAAGCGTATCATCTGGACAAACGCAGTTTTGGCTTTGATATCACTCGGATTCTTCACAGCTGGTGTAGCTGTTCTCCTCTGTGGGGCGCAGTCTCTTTGAATATGCAAATCCAAAAACTCTCGATCAGAGAGGAAATGTTAAAAAGGAAAACCCATGGCAAACTATGACGTCATCGTAATCGGAGCAGGCCCCGGCGGCTATGTCTGCGCCATCCGCTGCGCGCAGCTGGGGTTGAAAACCGCCGTGGTCGAAGGGCGTGAGACGCTGGGCGGCACCTGCCTCAACGTGGGCTGCATTCCGTCCAAGGCGCTGTTGCATGCCAGCCATCAGCTGCACGAGGCCGAGCATAACTTTGCCAAGATGGGCCTCAAGGGCAAAAGCCCTTCGGTCGATTGGAAGCAGATGCAGGCCTATAAGGACGAAGTCATTGACGGCAACACCAAGGGCATCGAATTCCTGTTCAAGAAGAACAAGATCGACTGGCTGAAAGGCTGGGGTTCGATCCCGGCCGCTGGGCAGGTCAAGGTGGGTGACGAGGTGCATGAAGCCAAGAACATCATCATCGCGTCCGGGTCCGAGCCTTCCGCGCTGCCTGGTGTCGAAGTGGATGAAAATGTCGTCGTGACCTCAACCGGCGCGCTGGCGCTGGGCAAGATTCCGAAAAAGATGGTCGTCATCGGCGCAGGTGTGATCGGACTTGAACTAGGCTCGGTCTACAGCCGTCTGGGCGCCGAAGTGACAGTTATCGAATTCCTCAAGGAAATCACCCCGGGCATGGACCCTGAGGTTCAGAAAACCTTCCAGCGCATCCTCAAGAAACAGGGCCTGAACTTTGTCATGGGTGCTGCGGTGCAAAAGGCCGAAGCCACCAAGACCAAGGCCAAGGTAACTTATAAGCTGCTGAAGGATGACAGCGAGCATGTGATTGACGCCGATACCGTCCTTGTCGCTACTGGGCGCAAACCGTTCTCGGATGGTTTGGGGCTGGACGCTTTGGGTGTTGAAATGACACCCCGCGGTCAGATCAAGGTAGGCGCCGATTGGCAGACTAATGTGCCGGGCGTCTATGCCATCGGCGACGTGACTGAAGGCCCGATGCTGGCGCATAAGGCCGAAGACGAGGGCATGGCCGCCGCCGAACAGGTTGCGGGCAAGCATGGGCATGTGAACTATGGCGTCATTCCGGGCGTGATCTACACCTGGCCCGAGGTCGCCAATGTCGGAGAGACCGAGGCGACGCTCAAAGAACAGGGCCGTGCCTATAAGGTCGGAAAGTTCATGTTCATGGGCAATGGCCGCGCCAAGGCGAACTTTGCCTCGGATGGTTTCGTCAAGATTCTGGCAGACAAGGAAACCGACCGCATTCTGGGTGCGCATATCATTGGCCCGGCTGCGGGTGATTTGATTCACGAGGTCTGCGTGGCGATGGAATTCGGCGCCTCGGCCGAAGATCTGGCGCTGACCTGTCACGCGCATCCGACATATTCCGAAGCGGTGCGTGAGGCGGCCCTGGCCTGCGGTGACGGGCCAATTCACAGCTAAAAAAAGGACCCCGGTGACTAGGTCGCCGGGGTCAACCATGCATCGAGATAGACCCTCAACCGGTCGGTAAAACCGGTCGAGGCGTGCAAGGCGCAGAACTTAAGGGACATGGCCTGAATGGCAAAGGCCTGAACACCTTCGGCCAACAGCTCGGTCGGAATGTCCTGTCGGACATCCGCAGCGTCAAGCCACATCATCACCACACGAAAGTAGCGCTCAAAGCAATATGCGATTGGTCCGATATCGGCGATAGCCGTCGCCCCCGAATATCTTATCAACAAGTCAAAGACATACCGTTCGGATGTCATGAAGCTGTGAACCGGCTGCAGGGCGGTCATGATATCATTCACCGATTTGGGCGCTGTCCCAGCCTCGGCCTGATCGAGGCAGGCATTCAGCCGATCTGCGATCAGAAGCTCCATCAAGGCATCCTTGTCGCGAAAATGCGCGAAGAACGTCCCTTTGGCGACGCCAGCGCTCTGGACGACCTCTTCTACCCTCAGCGCCTCGTATCCGCTGTTTTCAATGAGCGCCTCGGCAGCCGCCAAAAGCCGGGCCCGAGTTTTGAGAGTTCGTTTCTGGGGTGGTTTTTGCATATGGTTTGCTCGCATGTTTTCTGACCATGGTCAAATTTTTATTGACCGCGGTCATTTTCCGATTCTATAAGTGACCATGGTCATTTTCAGGAGAGCCCCATGCAACCGAAGAAAATACTCGTCCTCGACGGACACCCCGCCGATAGCAGCCTGTCGCGGACCTTTGCTGAAACTTATGCCGACGCCGCCCGAGGCAAGGGACATGACGTACGTCTAGTCCATCTGAGTGAGATGCAGTTCGACTTTGATTTTGGCCAGGGCAATTATCACGATTTCAAACCGCTAGAACCGGTTCTTGAGCAGGTATTGCAAGATTTCGAATGGAGCGAGCATCTGGTCTTGACCACACCAATGTGGTGGGGCGGATTGCCCGCAAAACTCAAAGGTCTGATCGACCGGATGTTCATCCCCGGACGCACCTTTGACACGCGAAACACCACTAAGATTGGATTGCCCGCCCCGATGCTGAGCGGACGCACCGCGCGCGTCATTCTGACATCAGATACGCCGGGTTGGTTCATGCGCCTGATCTATCGCCAGGCCCTGATCCGCCAGGTACGCGATCAGATATTGGGATTTGTTGGCTTCAAGCCGACCCGGTTCACCTATTTTGCCGGGGCAAGTTATCCCAAACCGGGTCACGTGGACCGCTGGGTCAGCAAGATCGCCAAGATCGGAGCCGCCGCGGCTTGAGGGCGTTTGCGTCACTATGCCCAGCCGAAACCACCGCCAAGGCGTTGGCGGACACAGGCGATCAGCGGATCACGTCAGGCCGGCAACCACCTCAGATGCTCGCTATTTGACCGAATGGCGACTGGCGGCATCTGCATCGGGCGCTTGGTAAGACGATGGGCGCCGTTTCTTTTTCAGAATACGCCACGCATCTCTGAACGGCAGGAAATAGAGCTTCATGCAGGTGTCCATCTCGTGACCCTTGTCCTTCTCGGTCACGCCGAATTTCACGTCCCTGTTATCCTCGGGCATGATGTAGGTGCCGAACAACACATCCCAGAACGGAAACATGAAGGCGAAGTTTTTGTCCAGATGGTCCGGGTGGCAACTGTGATGCACGTGGTGATGCGCAGGCGAGGGAAAAACTTTCGACCACACACCCGGCCAACGCAACCAGATATGGGAATGTCGCAGATTATAGCCTCCGACATTGAACAAGAACATCAGCACCGGCACGCCCAGCAATGCCGGCATGTTCGGCTGGTACCCTAACAGTCGAAACGCAAACCCGGTTACTGCGCCGGCACCAAACCCAATCGCAACATTGTAGAGGATATTGTCTATCGGATGTTCGCGAAAATTCGACAACGGGTGCATCACCTCGGCGCTGTGATGAACTTTGTGAAATTGCCACAACAGCGGGACCTTATGCTGCAGGTAATGGGCTGCGTAGCCGATGAAATCCATAATCAGGAATAGAATGAGCATGTAGGTGAAGGTAGCCAAAGCCCCCAACCAGCCAACCAAGGGCTCTGCCCGGGGTGAGTTATTGGGGTCAAGCCCACCGCTTGCCCATTGATAGGACAAGGCGGCTGATCCGGCCAGCAGACCCAATATCAGGAAATGCCCGATCAGTTTGTGGAAAAAGAAATAGCGGATATCGAGCCATGCCGAAGGGTGGTCCCAGACCTTGCGGGGAAACAGAAACCCCAGAAAGCTGCTCTCTCCGTCTACATGTGACGCGTTTCTGCGCTTCACGGCATAGATGGCGAAGGCAATCAGCAGAGAACTGCCGACATAGACATAGAAAATCCGGTTCGTGGGATCCAAAGGAGACGTAAACACATAGCGGGCGTGGTTCAGGAAAGAATCCCAAACTGAACTAAGCTGCTCCATTGACGGCTCCTGTATTCTGTATTTGCCTCACGGTTATCTACTTACTTACCCGTGTGACGATTCTTTGACCAAACCTTGATAAGTAAACAGGCTACCACATCGTTTTTGCGGCG
Source organism: Ruegeria sp. CDSC025 (assembly GCF_059610805.1). Taxonomy (NCBI): domain Bacteria; kingdom Pseudomonadati; phylum Pseudomonadota; class Alphaproteobacteria; order Rhodobacterales; family Roseobacteraceae; genus Ruegeria; species Ruegeria sp. CDSC025. The sequence goes on from NZ_JBXWOJ010000003.1 coordinate 306,188, forward strand.
CGTTGCCCCCAGGCCTCATCATATTGCGTGCCACCTTCCTCGCCGTCTGACGCTTCGGCCAGGATTTCACCCATTGTCGGCAATATGGCGGCTTCGTCCCCGCTGCTCCAAGTCCGCGCACGCATCAGCGCACGGGCACATTGAGTGTAGACCTCTCTAATGTCGATGACGATCACGGTGGCCGGAAGCCTGCCTTGTTTTTCGAACCGGGTTCGAAGGTCTTGGTCCGCTGTCAGTCGGGCCGACCCGTTGACGCGCACAACATTGTTCGACCCTGGGACCATGAACATCAAGGACACACGCGGATCGCGCACGATATTGCGCAAGCTGTCCAGCCGGTTGTTTCCGCGCCAGTCGGGCATCGCCAATGTCTTTGGATCCAGTTCCAGAATCACCGGACCATCATCGCCACGTGGGCTGCCATCGACCCCTTCGGGCCCAACCGTACTGAGTACGCATAGCCGCGAAGCCATGACCCATTGCCGGTACAGAGGCGTCAACCGGTGCGCTACTTTACGCAATGATGGGGCGCCCGGTGCGCCGTAATGTCTCTCGAGCGTTTCGATATCGTCAATGAACTGCATCAGGATCAAACCCCACTTCTGTCATCAAAGCGTTCGAGCGCGTCTCGATCACATCTTCCAATCGGTCCAGAAAGCGCACACGTTCGACGCCGGGTTCTATCGGATCAAGGAAGTCGACGATCGCAAGGCCGGGTTTGCGCATCACGCCGCTGCGGGGCCAGAACACTCCGGCATTTGTTGCAACAGGTACGCAAGGGATTCCCAAGCCTTCGTACAGGACGGCAGTTCCAACCTTATACGGTTTGTGAACGCCGGGCGCGACACGGGTGCCTTGCGGATAGATCACCAACTGGCCAGGTTCTGTAAATTCCTTCGCCACATCCTGGACCATCTTGGCCACAGCGGCGCCCTTCTTGCCGCGATTGACCGGGATGCACCCTAGGCGGCTTGCGTAAAGCCCAATGACTGGCGTCCACAGCAATTCGCGCTTCATAATGAACTTGCCATGAGGAATCGCGCTAAAGATCATGATGATATCGAGGAAAGACTGGTGTTTGGCCCCGATAACCACCTCGTCCACTGGCACAGTCCCGCGAATTTCGCATCGAATACCAACCATCCAACGCGCCAGCCACATGGTTGTGTACGCATAGGTCTTGCATGCATGCAGCGCTCCGCGCTTTGCAAACATGGCGTAAGGAGCAAACACGAGGCCAAGGACCAGCATCCACATGTAGATCACGATCATGAAGACCAGTGAGCGGACCCATTGAATTGGAGTGGCCATTACGAAAGCTCCTTCAATTTGCGGTTTGCCGCAGTCCATGTGGCTAGAAAGGCCACCGCAGCACCCAGTACCGGGATGAGGGCTGGCAACAGCCACCCTGCCCCCTGAAAGCCCAGGCCCGTCAGAAAGCCGCCCTCGTCCGACGATGCCTCGGGCAGCAACAACACACCTGTCATTCCGAACAGCACACCAACCATCGCACCAAAAAATGCGCGGTAGGTGAAGCGGCGAACAAACGCATTGGCAATAAATCGATCCCGGGCCCCGACAAGACGCAGCACTTCGATAATCTGCGCGTTGGCTGCCAGCGACGCATTGGCCGCCAATGTGATCATGGCGGCGGTCGCTCCGCCAATCAGAAGGATTGAGACCCAGCCAAGCCTCCGGAGCGAGCGGGCCGCATCAACCAAAGGTTCGCGCCAGCGCGAGTGGTCGTCCAGTACGGCTCCGGGCACCTCGGCCCCAAGACGCAGGCGCAATCCTGCTGCATCCAGACCAGGCTCACCTTCGACAATTTCGATCAGCTGCGGCACGGGCAGCGTGTCCAGTGGCAAATCCGGGCCAAACCAGGGCGACAACAGCGCAATCTGCTCCTCGATGGTCAACGCCCGGGCAGAGGCGACACCGGGTGTTTGCGACAGCACCGTCAGCGCGGTTTCAGTCTGGGCGGCCATCTGGTCGGCCGGGGCATTGATCCGCACCGTGGCAGCGCCGGCAAGTTCGCTTGCCCAGCGGTCTGCCACTCGCCCCGACGCCAATGACAGAGCCAGCGCGAACACCGCAAGAAAGCCCATCGCACCGGACACGAACAGTGTGAGATGTGCAGTATAGCCAGTGGGCGGAACAACCCGATCGGCACGACCATCACGTTTCAACAGGTTGCGGAAGGTTTCCACGTTCATAGATCCGCCCCCGCCAGTTGAATTTGGCGCTGCGAGATGCGCAAAACACGCGCCTGCACCTGGCTTTTCGCCGCACGGATCAGGCTAAGATCATGGGTCGCAATCAAGACTGTCTTGCCCATCTTGTTCAATTCGACCAGCAGGCGCAAAAGGCGCTGAGACATTTCCCAATCCACATTGCCCGTCGGCTCATCGGCCAGCACGACATCCGGCGACAGCATCACCGCACGGGCCAGCGCCGCACGCTGGCGTTCACCGCCTGACAGCTCTGGTGGCAGCGCGTCAAGACGCGCACCCAGCCCGACCCAGTTTAACAGATCTGACAGATCTGTTTGCTCGGCAATTTCCGCCTTACCGGATACCATCAACGGCAAAGCGACATTCTCGGCCAAAGTCATGTGATCCAGAAACCGGCAATCCTGATGCACCACACCTATCCGGCGGCGCATCAGGGCCATCTGATCGCGGTTAAGGCGGGCGATATCCTGATCGAACACGCTCAGCCTTCCCGATGTGGGCAGCAATGCGCCATAGCAGAGCTTTAACAGGGTTGTTTTGCCAGCACCGGACGGCCCGGTCAGGAAATGAAACGACCCCGGTTGAAGCTTAAGCGATACGTCGCTCAGCAATTCACCTCCACCATAGGTGTAGCTGACATGGTCCAGCTCGATCACGGGGGCCCCCAATTTTTGTGCCGCTCTTCTTGCCCCAGCGCGGTTCAGGTTTCAATGCCCGTACCGGGTCCAAATGGTGACACTTGGCCCGCGAAACCGAAAACGCGCTTTGCTGTTTGGTTCTAACGGAATATCATTCTTAAAAAAACTATTATCAGGCCAACCCCCGGCCCGGAGGCAGCATGCGTCTTACTTGTCCCAACTGCAGTGCCCAATACGAGGTGCCAGACGAGGTCATTCCAGAGGAAGGCCGCGATGTTCAGTGTTCGAATTGCGAGAAAACGTGGTTCCAGGCCAAACATCCGGCGGATCCAACCGTTGAGCAACCTGCAGATGAAACGACTGCCGAGGATAAGGCTGTTCCACCGGCGGAGCCAGAAACCGCCGACCAGACCGAGCCCGAGCCCGAAACCCCACCAAAGGATGGTGCGCCGGTCAGCAATGTGGATCCTTCGGTCGCCGATATTCTGAAGGAAGAAGCCGCACGCGAAGCCGAATTGCGGGCCCAGGAAGGCAGCAGCCTTGAAAGCCAGCCTGATCTTGCTCTTGATCCACCTTCCGAGCCGGAACCAGACCCCGAACAGGCGGTCAAGGAACTGACAGCTACAGAAACCGCTAAAGATTCCGGGCAAGGTGACACCCTGCCCGATGTCGAGACGATCAATTCCGGATTCCGCGGCGACGCCTCTGCAGATGCGCCCGAGGTATCAGCGCCTGCGCCCCGCAAATCCGGTGGCTTTCTGCGTGGGTTCGCTCTGATCTTGATACTTGGTGTGATCCTGTTCCTGATCTACGGCAATGCTCCGCAAATCAGTGAGGCTGTTCCTCAGGCGGATGCAGTTCTCAAACCTTATGTGTCTTTGGTGGATCAAGCCCGGCTTTGGCTGGATACCCAGGCTGGCGCTTCTCAGAACTGATCAGAACCGTTCAAGCAGGCGCTTGAGATATTCCAATTCAATCTCGGGACGTTCAGATTCACCGGTCCGGCGGCGAATTTCGTCCAGCAACTCGCGGGCACGGCGATAGACGTCCTCACCCTGCAGCAGGCTCTCATCGGTTGACATCGACCCGTTTGCCCCAGGGTTGCGGCCCAGTGGATCGCGGTTGTTGGCCTGCATATCGCCTTCCTGGCTGCCTTGACCTGGTTGATTCTGCTGGTTCTGGGCCAAGGCCTCACCTAACGAGCGCATCCCTTCCCGCAGCGCATCCATCGCTTCGGACTGGTTGTCGATAGCATCAGCCAGCTCGTCATTCCGCAGAGCCTGCTCAGCCTCATTCATGGCGCGGCCAGCGCGCCCAAGCGCATCACGGGCGGCTTCGCCTTCCGGGGTACCGGCACCGGGCAGGTTTTGTTGCTGGCGGCCCAGCTCATCGCGCAGGGCCTGTTGACGATCGGCCAGCGAACCCTGACCCTGCTGACCTTCATCAGCCTGGTCCGCACCCTGCCCCTGTCCGCCCTGGCCTTCGTGGCTCTGACCACGGCCCTGACCGCCATTGCGGCCCTGATTGCCCTGGTTTTCACCAGTCTGCGCACCGGGATTGAACTGCTCTTGCAGATCGCGGAAAGCCTGATCGCTCAGCCCCTGTTGATCGCGCAATGTCTCTGCCAAACCCTCCATCGCCTGTTGGCCTTCGGATTGCTGACCTTGACCCTGACCTTGCGTGACGCGCATGTTCTCCATCATCTGCTGGAATTCCTCCAGCGCCTGCTGCGCCTCGGCCATACGGCCCTGCTCCATCAGATCCTGAATTCGATCCATCATCCGTTGCAGATCATCCTGCGTCATCTGCAAGGATTCTCCGTCTTGCCCCTGCTGACCTTCTTCACCGTTCTGCTCTGCCAACCGCTGTAACTGTTGCAGGTAGTCCTGGGTGGCCTCGCGCAGCTCTTGCATCAGCTCAGCGATCTCTTCGTCGCTTGCCCCGTTCTGCATCGCCTCCGTCAGGCGCTCCTGCGCCCGGCGCATCCGCTCAAGAGCGTCGGCAAGCGTACCGTCCTCGATCAATACGGCCAGCTTCCATAGTGAGGCCGCGATTTCTTCCTGCTGCGTCGGCTTCAACCCGTATTCGGTAAATGTCTCAAGCCGCCGAAGTGTCACCCGCAGGCGTAAATAGGCCGTATCCGAGCGGAACAGGTCCTCGGGCAGATACGATACCGCCCGCAGAATCTGAGATACCCGTTTCGCGTTGTCCCGTGACCACAGCAGATCGCGCCGCTGTTCAACGATCGCAGCCGCCAGCGGATCAAAGAACCGACGCGCCGGAAGTGCTGTTGTATAGGGTTCAGACTGCCCTTGCTGATCGGCAGCATCACGCGCCATCAAAGTGATCTTTACTGGCAGATGCGCCCAGGGATGTTGTGAGAAATCCTCGATCAGATTCTCGGTGAAATCGGCCCGGTCGCCTGTAATGGGCATCGGTAACTCAACCTCGATCACCTCACGCGGTTCTGGAATCGCCATCAGACCATAGCGGCGATCAATTGCATCCAGATCCAGTTCGATCAGGGCAGAGCCTGTTATCACACCGTAATCATCTTTGGCCGCAAAGGGCAGTTTCATCTGGCCGCCTGCTTCGGATTTGGCAACGTCCGACACGGTGATCTGCGGAGACGTATCTGCGATCACTTCCAACGCCCAATCGCGCCCGGAAGGCCCGTCTATCGTCATTTGGCCCGAACGTTCGACAACAAATTCCTGTTCAGGGTCGGTGACCGCTTCCGTGCCCAGCGGTGTCGAGGTTTCGGTCAAGCTGTGCGCACCGACCTCGCCGTAGAATCGCAATGTGATGCGGCTGCCTTGCGGGACCGAAAGTGTCGGGTCGGATTGATCCGCCAGATAGAGCGTTGGCAAGCCGGTATAGCGTGGCGGCTCGACCCAGCCTTCCCAACTTGGTCCCTGACCGGCAACGGCTGCACCCGGTGTCATCTCTGTCACGGATCCTATGCGCCAGAAAGAGCCGAAAAGCACTGCAATCACCAGCGCCAGCAAAGCTATGAACCGCAGAGCATAGGGGTCGCGGTCGGCCAGTCGGAGATCGGGCTTTACCGGCGCAGCCTGTGCGGCACGTTCCGCCATACGCGCCTGATGAGCCCGCCACAGGGCCACAGAATCAGCATCCATCGCGCCGATGGCCTGTTCATCCATCAGAGCCTGGATAGGACGCCCTGGCAGGGTCTCATCCATCCGGATCAACGCTTCGTTTCGTGTCGGGATACGGAACCGCCGCGCGCCGTGGATCAGTGCAACCAACAGCCCAAACAACGCCGCCGACCCCGCGACCCAAACGGTTTCCACCCCGACATGGTCCTGCAGTCCGAGCATCAGCGCGGCCAACAGCGCCATGGAAATTGAGAAAAACGGCCAGAAAGACCGCCAAACCTGCTCGCTTAGCATCCCCACCTGCGTTAGCAGCAAAGACAATCTGGGGATCGGCAAGGTTTCTCTTGCGGTCAAGTCGGGCCTCCGTTCAGCGGCCCGCGCGTCTATTGCGTCAGAGCCACTCGGGTATGGTATCGCGGTTTATGATTTCGTCAAAGCTCGGACGTTCACGAATTACGGCAAATTGATCTCCGTGCACCAGAACTTCGGGTATCAGGGGCCGCGTGTTGTATTCGCTGGACATGACCGCGCCATAGGCCCCTGCGCTGCGAAAGGCGACCAGATCACCAGCACCCAGTGGCGGCATCTGCCGTTGCTTGGCAAATGTATCGCCGCTTTCGCAAACCGGACCGACGATATCATAGGGTTGCTGTTCCGTGCCCGGCACGGGTTCGATCACCGGTACGATATCGTGATAGGCTTCGTACATGGCCGGGCGGATCAGGTCGTTCATGGCACCGTCGAGGATCAGGAAATCCCGGCCCTCGCCGGATTTCACATAAATCACTTTGCTGACCATCAAACCAGCATTACCGGCAATCAGGCGGCCCGGCTCTATTTCGATTTCGCATCCCAGATGACCCAGAGTGTCTTTGATCAGCGCACCGTATTCCAAAGGCAGCGGCGGCGCGTCGTTCGAGCGCGCATAGGGAATGCCCAGCCCCCCACCCAGATCAAGGCGGCGAATATTGTGACCCTCATTGCGCAGCGTCTCAGTCAGCTCAGCAACCTTCTGATAGGCCAATGCAAAAGGCTCCAGCTCGGTCAGTTGCGAGCCGATATGGACGTCGATGCCAATGACCTCCAGCCCGGGCAGGCTGGCAGCGTGGGCATAGACTTCTGACGCACGGGCGATCGGAATGCCGAATTTATTCTCGGATTTTCCGGTGGCGATTTTGGCATGGGTCTTGGCGTCCACATCCGGATTTACCCTAACGGTGATCGGAGCAACGACGCCCAAATCAAGCGCAACGGCGTTGATCACCTCCATCTCGGGTTCGGATTCCACGTTGAACTGACGAATGCCACCGGTCAGAGCAGTGCGAATTTCTTCGGCTGTTTTGCCAACGCCCGAAAACACGATCTTATCGCCGGGCACTCCGGCAGCTTTGGCCCGCAGGTATTCCCCACCCGAAACAACGTCCATCCCCGCGCCTGCCTCGGCCAGCGTCTTCAGGATGGCCTGATTGCTGGCGGCCTTCATCGCATAACATACGAGGTGGTCGGTCCCGTCCAACGCCTCATCGAACAGCTGGAAATGACGCAGCAGCGTCGCCGTCGAATAGACGTAAAAGGGTGTCCCAACCGCAGCTGCGATTTCGGAGATCGGGACATCCTCGGCGTAAAGCGCGCCGTCGCGGTAAAGAAAGTGATCCATAAAGACGCGCTTAGACCAAAATGCCCCGGCGGATCAATGGATTCTACGCAAACAGGGGTGTCGCGTCATTCAATATGCGAAACGCCGACCCGCCCATAACCGGATATCGAAATTCCAGATCCGCCGGATTGGGGTTCGGGATCGGGTCGCGGTTTATAGGATGGGTCGCAAGCCGCAAGAATGGCGAGGCCAAAGAACAGGCCTAGAATCTTCATATTCATTTCTTTTTCCAAGGTTTACGGCCGAGCGTCATTGATCGGCCTGAAATGGGAACTGAGTGCTGAAACTGCAACTCGGGAAACACTACCGCCCGAGAAAAACGCTCAGGGGGCCGCGTTGCAGGCCAACGCCGCCCCCGACATAGGCGCCGCTGGTGCCGACGCCGATATTGGCGCTCATCGTTGGTTGGATCGGTTCGCCATCCGCACCGCATCCGGCCAGGGTTACCCCTGCCAGCATCAACAGAGCCGCAGTCAGAATTCGCATTACACCAACGCCTTCCATCGCTTGACCTGAGCCCGCACCTGATCCGGTGCCGTGCCGCCGTAAGACTGGCGCGAGTTTACCGAATTTTGCACCGTAAGGACAGAAAAGACGTCATCGGTGATCTCCGCATGCACTGTTTGCATATCCGCAAGCGTCAGGTCCGGCAGGTCACAGCCCTTGCTTTCGGCCATGGCGACCAGCGATCCGGTAACGTGGTGCGCGTCGCGGAACGGCAGGCCCGGAACACGGACCAGCCAGTCGGCCAGATCGGTCGCGGTCGAAAAACCAGACCCTGCGGCGGCAGCAAGGCTTTCGCGGTTGGCCGTCATGTCCTTGACCATGCCTTCCATCGCGGCCAGAGCCAGCATCCAGTTGTCGGCGGCGTCAAAGACCTGTTCCTTGTCTTCCTGCATGTCCTTGGAATACGCCAGCGGCAATCCCTTCATGACCATCATCAGCGCTGTATTGGCGCCGTAGATCCGCCCCACCTTGGCACGGATTAGTTCGGCGGCATCAGGGTTCTTTTTCTGTGGCATGATCGACGAACCGGTCGAGAACCGATCAGACAGCGTAACAAACCGGAACTGGGCCGACGACCAGATCACCAGTTCCTCGGCAAAGCGCGACAGGTGTACAGCGCAGATTGAGGCGGTCGACAGAAACTCCAGCGCGAAATCACGGTCGCTGACGGCGTCCAGCGAGTTGGCGGCAGGGCGGTCAAAGCCCAGCGCCTCAGCCGTCATCTGACGATCGATGGGAAAGGACGTTCCAGCCAGGGCGGCGGCACCCAAGGGGGATTCGTTCATCCGAACACGTGCATCGCGGACACGGGACAGATCGCGGCCAAACATCTCGACATAGGCCATCATGTGATGGCCCCATGTGACGGGCTGCGCAACCTGCAGATGGGTAAAGCCGGGCATAACCCAATCAGCGCCAGCCTCAGCCTGCGCCAAAAGCGCGTGGATCAGGGCCAGCAGACCGGCATCGGCGGCATCGAACTGATCACGCACCCACAATTTGAAATCGGTCGCCACCTGATCATTGCGCGACCGGCCCGTGTGCAAACGGCCTGCAGGTTCGCCAATGATCTCTTTCAGGCGCGCCTCGACGTTCATGTGGATGTCTTCCAGCGCGGTCGAGAACTGAAACGCGCCGTTCTGGATTTCTGACAATACGGTGAGCAGCCCTTCCCGAATGGCCTCAGCATCACTATCAGTTATAACGCCCGTGGCAGCCAACATGGCGGCATGGGCGCGCGAGCCTGCAATGTCCTGGGCTGCCATCCGCTGATCGAACCCGATCGAGGCATTGATTGCCTCCATGATCGCGTCTGGACCGGCGGCAAAGCGGCCGCCCCACATCTGGTTCGAAGATTGATCGGTCATGTAAGAAAACCCGGAGTTGATATGCACCTATTTCGTCTGATCCCCCTTTATATGGCCCTTGCGCTAGGTGCAAACGCGGCTTTGGCCACAGATGCGGAAACTCTGGGTCCGCTGCGCGAAGGCACCCTGAAGCGGTTGATCCTGCACAAAGAGCCCAAACCGCACACCTTGGTCGAATTTCAGTTGGAAGATGACGGTGGCACCGCAACGCTTGCCGACTATCAGGGCAAATACGTTCTGCTGAACTTTTGGGCCACATGGTGCGCACCGTGCCGCAAGGAAATGCCTCAGATCGCCGAATTGCAGGCGGAATTCGGGGGTGACAAATTCGAAGTCCTGACATTGGCCACCGGGCGCAACTCACCCGCGGGGATCAAGAAGTTTTTCGAGGAAAACAACATCGAGAACCTGCCGCGCCATCAAGATCCAGGCTCGGCTGTGGCACGTGAGTTCGGTGTCATTGCCCTGCCAATCACGGTCATTCTTGACCCCGATGGCAATGAAATCGCCCGCCTGATCGGGGATGCCGAGTGGAATTCAGACAGTGCCAAGGCGATTATTGCGGCACTGGTCGCGGAAGAAAGCTAAGGTCGTTTTCCTGAAGTCCTGAATTTATGATAGCCTCCCCGTCGTTGTAACGAGGAGGCTTTCTTTATGAAGAACGTATTCACTCTGGCCATTGCTGCCTGTCTGGTTTTGGGCTCGGCATTGGTTGCCGAGGCCAAAGACATCAAGAAAGAACAAGATTTTCTGAATGCTGTCGCCGGTAAGAAACTGGTGGATGGCGGCACCTGGGTGCTTATTTCACCCGACGGGAAGATTTCCGGGCAAACCAGCGACAAGGTCAAATTCTCGGGCGCATGGGCCTGGAACAAAAGGTTTTGGTGCCGAACGCTTGTTGTTGGCGGAAATCAGATCCCGCAGGATTGCCAGAAAGTAACGTTAGAAGGGAACCAGGTTACCTTTACCCGCAACAAGGGCAAGGGTGATTCCGGGGGGACCTATACGATTTCCAACTGACCTCTTTGCACGGGTACCGTGATCCCCAACCGGTGCTTCAGGTCGAATTTCAGCTTACGCGACGCCACCTTTGACAGCCAAGCCTCCGCTTTGCAGTTTGTGGGTCAGGAGGAAGTCATGCCGCTGGAGATATTGTTAGTTCTGGTCATCGGGGGGATAGGCGGAATTACTATTCTGCTGCATCTAACTGGCCGTTCGCGGCAGTTTGCCCTGACACTTGATCTGGCGCGCGCGCAATGGTCGCGCCATTTCCCAGATGACGTGATCGCAGATGTAACCGTAGCGCATGACCAACGTTCCGCGCTGATCCGAACCACAACCGGTTCGGGCCTTTTGTGGTCGTTCGGCGCGGATACCGTGGCCCGCCACCTGCAGGATTATGACTGGATCGAGCATCCGGACGGATTCGAAGTTCAGTTTCATGATTTCGGAACCCCCTCAACCCGCATCCACCTCGATGACATCGAACGCGCCCACTGGCGACACCTGATGGAGCCCGCATGACCGACCAGATTTCCTTTCCCGATGCCGTGCAATGGGCAGTCCCGTTCTTTATTGCCGCAATTCTGGCCGAGTTCGTCTGGATCGCTTTCAAAGGCCGGGGCGGGCGCTATGAAACGCGGGATGCGGTCACCTCGCTGATCATGGGCGCGGGCAATATTGCCTCGGGGTTTCTGCTCGGTTTCATCGCCTACGGGTTCTTTATGTGGTTGTGGCAGATTACTCCGCTGAACCTGGGCACCTCGATCCCGGTGATTGTCCTGTGCTTTTTGCTGGACGATTTGCGTTACTATTGGGTGCATCGGTTCGGGCATCGCATCCGTTGGGTCTGGGCCAGCCATGTGAACCATCATAGCTCTCAGCATTACAACCTGACCACAGCGTTGCGTCAGACCTGGACTTATACATTCACCTTCATGATGGTCGTGCGCGCGCCGCTGATCCTGCTGGGGTTTCATCCGGCAATGGTTCTGTTTGTCGGCGGTCTGAACCTGATCTATCAGTTCTGGATTCACACCGAGGCCATCGGCAAGATGCCCCGCTGGTTCGAGGCGGTTATGAACACCCCCAGCCACCACCGCGCCCATCATGGCCGCAACGCGCGCTATCTGGATTGCAACTATGCTGGCGTGTTCATCATCTGGGACAAGATGTTCGGCACCTTTGTGCCAGAGCAGGTCGATGACAAGGTCGACTATGGGTTGGTTCACAATATCGGAACCTTCAACCCGTTGCGCGTCGCTTTTCACGAATGGGTCGGAATCTGGCAGGATGCCACGCAATCGGGGCTAACTTTGCGCCAGCGGTTGGCCTATTGCTTTGCCCCACCCGGTTACAGCCATGACGGCAGCCGGGATAGCTCGGAGCAGATCAAAGCCAAGCATATCTCGCGCAACCCCAGGGATCGAGGGACGCCTGGATTTGAGCATTTTGAGACCGAAACGCACAAATCCGAAGCAAAACAAGCTTGAATCCGCCGGTCATGTGCTGATTTTGTTGAAAATTAGCTTAGCCTGCACATATCCAAACGATGTGCATTACGAGTGACCGGAGATTATCATGACCCGTTGGACAACATTTTCCACAGTTTTAGGACTGATAGGCCTGCTTGTCGCAATGCTGACAGCGCTGGCCGCCGGGACCGCAACGCTGATCGCGTTTGGACTGGCCATGATGGTGCTGGGTTTTACGGGTGCAGTTATTGGTGCCGCGAGATCTCTGGGACGTGTTCTGGACGCAGCCCGCTGACATTTTCATTTCCATTAACCGCAGATTCACATCTTTGCTCTGAAATTGGATCCTGACCGACGACGGTAGGGAAGCGATTTCGATCATGCGGGACAGGAAACTGGCAGATTTACCCGAAGGATCAGACAGCCCGTTAAACGCGGCTGTGCTGTCGCGCGACAACTCAACGATCCAGATGGCTACGGATGCTGTCAAACACAAACAGTGCAAACTGGCCTTTCAACCGGTCATGCAGGCTAACGCGCCACATGGTATCGCCTTCTACGAGGGCTTCATCCGGGTGCTGGACGAAACCGGTCGTGTCATCCCGGCACGCGAGTTTATGCCTCAGCTTGAAAACACCCCGATTGGCCGCGAATTGGACTGCATCGCGCTTGAAATGGGCCTGCGCACATTGGCACGCACCCCGGACATCCGCATGTCGATCAATATGTCCGCACGGTCGATCGGATATGGACGTTGGTCGCGTGTTCTTGACCGGTTCATGAAAAAAGATGCCAGTATCGGTGAAAGGCTGATCCTTGAAATTTCCGAAAGTTCGGCCATGACCGTGCCGGAACTCGTGGTCGATTTCATGGACCGGTTGCAACCACGTGGCGTTGCATTTGCGCTGGATGATTTTGGGGCCAGCAATTTCTGCTTCCGCCATTTCCGCGAGTTTCTTTTTGATGCCGCCAAGATTGATGGCCAGTTCATCCGCGGCATCAGTGAAAACCCGGATAATCAGGCGCTGGTTCGTGCCCTGATCGCAGTTGCAAGAGAATTTGAGATTCTGGTCACGGCCGAATCGGTCGAAACCAAGGCGGATGCTGAGTTTTTGGCGGCCAATGGCGTCGATTGTCTGCAAGGATTTCTGTTCGGCGCACCTACGGTTTCTGCGCCCTGGAAAACGGAAAACGAACAGAAATCGGCGGGTTAACCCCAAAAAACTAGGGACCTTGGGTCCTGAGACAAGCTGCCCGTTGCTGCAAATGCAGCATTGCGCTATTGCAGTGATACTTGAGCGGGGGATTACGGGGCGCTCTTGTTGCGGGGGGAACCTCTCGACCTGCGCCGTCAGACATTCCGCCGGACCATGACGGTAAAGGACTGATCATAATGACCAATGTAGTTATCGCATCCGCCGCACGTACAGGCGTCGGCAGCTTTGGTGGTTCGTTTGCGAACACCGCAGCCCATGATTTGGGCACAGCCGTTCTTGAAGCCGTTGTAGAACGCGCCGGAATCGAAAAAGGCGAAGTCAGCGAGACAATTTTGGGTCAGGTTCTGACCGCAGCCCAGGGTCAGAACCCGGCGCGTCAGGCACATATCAACGCCGGTCTGCCGCAAGAAAGCGCGGCCTGGGGCATCAACCAGGTCTGCGGATCCGGCCTGCGCGCCGTGGCACTGGGCGCACAGCATATCCAACTGGGCGATGCTGATATCGTCGCTGCTGGCGGACAAGAGAACATGACCCTGTCGCCCCATGCCGCCGCTCTGCGCGCCGGACAAAAGATGGGCGACATGAAGTATATCGACACAATGATCCGCGATGGACTGTGGGATGCGTTCAACGGGTATCACATGGGTCAAACCGCCGAAAACGTTGCTGAAAAGTGGCAGATCAGCCGCGATATGCAGGATGAATTCGCCGTCGCAAGTCAGAACAAGGCCGAAGCTGCGCAGAAGGCAGGCAAATTCGCCGATGAGATCACCCCCTTTACCATCAAGACCCGCAAGGGTGACATCGTGATGGACAAGGACGAATACATCCGCCACGGCGCAACCATGGAAGCCATGGCCAAACTGCGCCCGGCTTTTGCTAAGGACGGATCGGTCACCGCCGCCAATGCCTCGGGCCTGAACGACGGCGCGGCTGCGACCCTGCTGATGTCGGCGGCAAATGCCGAAAAGCGCGGGATTGAGCCTCTGGCGCGGATTGCATCTTATGCTACCGCTGGTCTGGACCCGTCGATTATGGGCGTCGGCCCGATCTATGCCTCGCGCAAGGCGCTGGAAAAGGCGGGCTGGTCGGTTGACGATCTGGATCTGATCGAAGCCAACGAAGCCTTTGCAGCACAAGCTTGTGCAGTGAACAAAGACATGGGCTGGGACCCGTCCATCGTGAACGTCAATGGCGGCGCCATTGCCATCGGTCACCCGATCGGCGCCTCGGGCTGCCGCGTTCTGAACACTCTGTTGTTCGAAATGAAGCGGCGGGACGCGAAAAAAGGTCTGGCGACTCTGTGCATCGGTGGCGGCATGGGCGTCGCCCTATGTGTCGAGCGCGACTGATCTAACAATGCCTTCTCGGCCCACTCTTATTTCGGCCCTTGTGATTTGCTTTGCAGGGGCCGCAGACGCACAGAACCGTCAACCGCTTTCGACCAGCCTGACGGAGTGCAGCGTCATCTTTACAGAGCTGGCCGAGCTGAGAGCACGCCGGAACAAGGACCAAACAACCACAGACGCCGCGCTTGCCAGCGCGGCGTTATTCGTTGTGGAAGCTCGTGATCAGGCCGCAATGGAAGGCATTAAGAACCCCTACAAACACATCCAGTCCGCGCAGGTTCGATTGTCCGAGACATGGCACGTTCGCTTTGGCAATTTGGCTCTGCTGAAGGAAAATAGGGACTGGATCGACTATTGCCGTGCATTGGGTAAAGATCGTGGCCTCACACTACCCTGAGGCGAAACCAAAAACCCCAGCGCTGCGGCAACTTGCCTGCGCAATATTGTTGCGCTGGCTGGTTCGGAATAGTAACAGCATTACCAAGACGACATAAATTGGAGGATTCCTAAATGGCACGAACAGCACTCGTCACCGGCGGTTCCCGCGGCATTGGCGCAGCAATTTCCAAGGCGCTTAAGGCCGAAGGGTACAATGTTGCAGCCACCTACGCGGGGAACGACGAAGCCGCCGCGAATTTCACCGACGAGACCGGAATCGCCACCTACAAATGGAACGTTGCGGATTATGACGAATCCAAAGCGGGCATCGAAAAGGTCGAAGCCGAGATTGGCCCGATCGACATCGTTGTTGCCAATGCCGGCATCACCAAGGACGCCCCATTCCACAAAATGACACCCGAGCAGTGGCATCAGGTGATCGACACCAACCTGACCGGCGTATTCAACACCGTTCACCCGGTTTGGCCTGGCATGCGTGAGCGCAAGTTTGGCCGTGTCATCGTCATCAGCTCGATCAACGGTCAAAAGGGTCAGTTCGCTCAGGTGAACTATGCCGCCACCAAGGCGGGCGATCTGGGAATCGTGAAGTCGCTGGCGCAGGAAGGCGCGCGCGCGGGCATCACCGCCAACGCTATCTGCCCTGGCTATATCGCAACCGAAATGGTCATGGCTGTCCCCGAGAAGGTTCGTGATTCCATTATCAGCCAGATTCCGGCGGGCCGACTGGGCGAACCGGAAGAGATCGCACGCTGCGTTGCTTTCCTGGCCTCTGAAGACTCGCAATTCATCAACGGATCGACTATCTCGGCCAATGGTGCTCAGTTCTTCGCCTAAGTTGGCTGTCAAAATGCAAGCGGGCCGGTTCTAAGCAGAACCGGCCCTTCTTTTATCCCGTAAGACCGCGCGCGCTGCGATCAGCGGGAACCGAAAATCCACTTCAACACATTCAGAACCGCTTTGCCCCGCGCCTCATGCGCGCGCAGAATCGCCGATTGTGCAGCTGGATTTGTTGTCATCTCAATCATGGCAGCCTCTCAGTTCAAAACAGTTTTCCTTGACTTATGAGCAATATGAACTCTAGTTGGCAAAGCCGCAAACGAGCTTTTTTGAACATTCAGTTAAGAATTTCTATACTATGAGCGACTACCTGCCGCCTTTGACCGCTTTGCGTGCCTTTAATGCCGCCGCCCGGCACATGTCTTTTGCCAAAGCCGCGGCAGAGCTGCATGTAACGCCTGCGGCCCTGTCCTTTCAGATCAAATCCCTTGAGGAGCATTTGGGCCGCCCTCTGTTTCACCGCCTGAACCGCGCGGTGGAGCTGACAGAGGCTGGGCGCACCCTGGCCCCGGGCGCCGCGGATGGATTTGCCACGTTACAAGCCGCATGGCGCGCCGTGAGCAGACAGGGTGACGACACTAGCCTGACCGTCACAGCGGGCCCTGCCCTGACGGCCAAATGGCTGGCGCCCCGCCTGTACGAATTTGCCCGCGCACATCCCGAAATAGATCTGAAATTCTCGGCCACGTTACGCATCATCGACCTTGAACGGGATGATGTGGATGTGGCCATCCGATTTGGCGAAGGTGCGGATAAGGGGCTGTATTCCGTGCCAGTGCGCCGGGAATGGCTGACGCCGGTCATGACGCCCGAGCTCGCCCGCCAGTTCACCACGCCGGAAAGCCTGCGGGATGCACCGTTGATCCATGACGCCTCGATCCGCTTTCTGACCCCACCCAGTGATTGGCCCGCCTGGTTCAGGGCCGTGGGCATCGCACATACCCCGACCCATGGTGCCGAGTTTTCGAACGCCGATCACGCAATTGACGCGGCTGTTGCGGGCGTTGGCGTCGCGCTTGGCCGCCGGGCCATGATCCTGAAAGATCTGACCGAAGGCACGCTGGTCGCACCTTTCAAGACCGCCATCGAAACAAAGGGGCGCTTTCGCTTCCTGTGCCTCTCGGGGGCCGAGAACCGCCCTCAGATTGCGGCGTTTCGGGATTGGTTTCTGGCCGAGATTGAAAAGACCGCACATATATCCGATGAGTTCGACATCATTCCAGTCGAGGACCTGTCAGCCGCATGACCCGAAACCGCGCCACTACTATCGGTTTTGTCGCCGTTTTACTCTGGTCCCTTCTGGCCCTGTTCACCGTCGGCTCAGCCCCCGTTCCTGCGCTTTTGCTGAATACGATCTGTTTCTCGATCGGGGGGACGCTGGGGCTGATCTGGACCTGGGTCAATGGCGGGCTGGGGCAGCTGCGGACCGTGCGTTGGACCACCTATCTGTTTGGCACCATCGGGTTGTTTGGCTATCACGCACTCTACTTCTCGGCCCTGCGCATGGCCCCTGCAGCCGAGGCCGGGCTGATTGCCTATCTCTGGCCCCTGTTGATTGTGCTGTTCTCAGGCTTGCTACCGGGCGAGCATCTGCGTGCAGGGCACCTGATCGGAGCCTGCCTGGGCTTTGCTGGGGCCGCTGTGATCATCGCCGGGGGTGGTGGCGCAGGATTTCAGGCCAGCCACCTACCCGGTTACGGGCTGGCGCTGCTGTGTGCTCTGACCTGGTCGGGCTATTCCGTTATGTCCCGTCGTCTTGGGGATACGCCCACAAGCTCTGTCGCTGTGTTCTGCATCTTTACCGCCATCGCCTCGGGTGGTCTGCATCTAGCCATCGAAGAAACCGTTTGGCCGGACACGGCCTTTGGCTGGGCCTCGATCGCGGCACTTGGGCTGGGGCCTGTTGGTCTGGCGTTCTATGTCTGGGATATCGGGGTCAAACAAGGCGACATTCAGATTCTTGGCACCGCGTCTTATGCAGCGCCCCTGTTGTCTACCGTCGTTTTGGTGGTTGCTGGGATCGCAGCCCCATCCTGGGGCCTGGCAATCGCAGCCGTCCTGGTCACCGGCGGCGCGGCCATCGCCGCGCGCGCCAGCCTTAAAAGTTAACTGGAAAGTCGCTCTATCTCTTCCTTAAGCCTTAGCTTCTGTTTCTTGAGTTGAGCGATATGGAGATCGTCGATGCCTGGCGCGCGCTGGGCTTGTTCTACTTCGAGACCGAGAGTTTCGTGCTTCTTCTTCAGTTCCGTCAGATGTGCGCTCACGCTCATGGCGATACTCCTTCATTGGTGTCTCTGAATAACGTAGGAAGTTGAGCACATCGTTTCCAGCCTGTCACGCTGCAGACGCACAGATTCTATAATAAATCTGACAAATTCGGCTGGTTGGCGCCTATTGATCCGAAAACCCGTTCAGCGCAGCACCGTCGCGCAAAACGGACGATATCTGAGAGGTATAGCTTTCGCCGTCTTTTTCGTGGCGCACACCCTTGTGCAAAATCAGCGGGGCATGCAGTTGAAACGCAGCCCGACCGCCTTTTCTGGCCCTAATGATCACCAATTCAGCCTTCCGACCTGCCCGCGCGGCCAGAGGCAGAACCTCGACTGAGCCAAGCCGCCCCGCACAGGCTGACAGCATGTCGGGTAACCGATCGGCCTTTTGGATCATGTGCAGATAGCCCCGCGGTGCAAGGCGCTTTGCCGCACAATCGAACCAATCGCGCAACGGTGTATCCTCGCCCAAGGCAATTCCGCGACCCGAGTCCGCCGCAGGGCTGTGGGCACCGGCCAAGTAATAGGGCGGATTCGCAATCACATGATCGAACTGCTGTTGTTTCAGTTCAGCGGGCAGTTTGCTCAGATCGGCCTGCACCACTGTCAGCGCCTGCGCATTCTGATCCGCGTTGCGGGTGGCCAGATCGGCATAGGGCGATTGCAGCTCAACACCCGTGGCGTTCAATCCCGGCACGCGCGCCATCAGGCACAAGATGGCGGCACCAGCGCCACATCCCAGCTCCAGCACGGATTGCCCAGCCTTGGCCGGTACCGCTGCCGCCAGCAAGACAGGATCGACCCCGGCGCGATAGCCGGACAGGGGCTGCCAAAGCCGAACGCGCCCATTCAGAAAGTCGTTCAAACTTAGCTCTGGGTCAGTGAATTGCGTCATCGGCCCAGCGGGATCTCGTTGTCGCGCATCACCCGTTCAGCGCGGGTCAAATCATCGGTCCGCACCATAAGGCGCCGGGGGAAAATACCAATGCCGCCTTCTAGGATGCTCATATTTACGTCCATCTGAAAGCAGTCTATATCCTCGCCCTGAAGAAGGGCGGATGCAAAGGCCAGGATCGTCGGATCGGTGCTGCGCAAAAGTTCTTTCATGGGGATGGATGTAAGGGCAAGGTGAGGCGGAAGTCGAGCCTTGTATCAGGAGTGTGATGAACATCAGCACAGTCTCAAAACCGCATGAGCGGCTGGCCGAGATTCTTTCGGGTGAAATGGACGCAGTCAATGACCTGATACGCACGCGCATGGCCTCAGAACACGCGCCTCGCATTCCCGAAGTCACCGCACATTTGGTCGAAGCGGGTGGCAAGCGCCTGCGTCCGATGCTGACACTGGCCGCGGCGCGGCTGTTCGACTATGCTGGCGACCATCATTTGCGTCTGGCGGCAACGGTTGAGTTCATCCACACCGCGACCCTGTTGCATGACGATGTTGTCGACGAAAGCGCACAAAGGCGCGGACGGCCAACAGCGAATCTGCTTTGGGATAACAAATCCAGCGTTCTGGTTGGGGATTACCTGTTCTCACGCAGCTTCCAGCTTATGGTCGAGACCGGGTCTCTTAGGGTTCTGGACATCCTTGCCAATGCGTCTGCCACGATCGCCGAGGGCGAAGTGCTTCAGATGACTGCTGCAACCGATCTGGGCACGGATGAGGCCATCTATCTTCAGGTTGTGCGCGGCAAGACCGCAGCCTTGTTCTCAGCCGCAACCGAGGTGGGCGGGGTCATCGCCCAAGCGTCAGAAGCCCAGGTCAAGGCGCTCTTCGATTATGGCGATGCGCTGGGGATTGCCTTCCAGATCGCTGATGACCTGCTGGATTATCAGGGCGACAGCAAAGCGACCGGCAAGAATGTCGGCGACGACTTCCGCGAGCGTAAGCTGACGCTGCCGGTGATCAAGGCCGTGGCGCAGGCCACGCCTGAAGAACGCGCGTTTTGGCAGCGCACCATAGGTAAGGGTCGTCAGGAAAGCGGTGATCTCGAAACCGCTCTTGGTCTTATGGGCAAATACGGTACGCTTGCTGCGACGCGCAAAGATGCGCTTGGCTGGGCCAATAAGGCCAAGGCGTCGCTGACCATCCTACCCGATCATGAGATCCGTACCCTGCTGAGTGACCTCGCCGATTTCGTCGTCGCGCGCCTTAGTTAAGCTGCACCGCCCGGCACCACCAATCGGGATGGGCTGCGCCGATCTCATAGGCGGCGAAATGGGCGGCCTTCATCGTGGGGTACAGTGCGAAGCAGGTCGATCCTGACCCTGACATGCGCGACAACAGCGTCTTTTTTGTATCCTTTAGTGCGTCCAGCACCTGCGCGACGTCGGGGGCCAGCGATGTGGTTGGACCTTCCAGGTCGTTTCGCTGTTTCCCCAGCCATTCGGCACAATCCTGAGGCCCCTCAAATACCGGGATATCCTCTGCCATGGGCGGGTTTTCCCTGCATTGCAAAGCCGCGAAAATAGCAGGGGTTGGAACCTCTACGCCCGGGTTGACCAACAAGGCCGGTAGATGCGGGAGCGTGACAGGGTCCAAACGTTCTCCGATGCCGCGCATACGGCTGGAGCTGGCCGCCGTGCAAACAGGAACATCCGCCCCTAGGCGCAGCGCAGTTCCCGGCGGGATAGCTCCACCCTCATCTTCTATCATCCGCAAAGTTGCGGCGGCATCGGAAGAACCGCCTCCGATCCCGCCTCCATGCGGCAGCACTTTGTTCAGGTCAATATGCCCAGTCCAGCCTGCAGCCTCGGCGGCTTTCCACACCAGATTGCGACTATCGCTTGGCACACCCGCCGCATGTTCGCCGGTGATAGAGATCGACAGCGCCTCACCCGCGGTGAAATGCAGCGTATCGCCCAGATCGGCAAACACCACGAGCGAATCCAACAGGTGATAGCCGTCCACGCGCTGGCCGGTGACGTGCAAGGTAAGGTTGATCTTGGCGGGCGCGAAAGCCTTAGCCTTCATTGGCGACCTTCAGCGGCGCGGCACCTTCTTCGATCAGAACCTCGTCTAGCCCGACCTCGATCTTGCGGCGAATACGCTCGGGGTCAGCCTCACCATCGGCGTCTTCGAGGTCAATGAAAGACAATGCCCGCTTCCACTGGAACTCGGCTTCGCGTGCGCGGCCCACGGCCCAGTAAACGTCACCCAGGTGATCATTCACCACTGGGTCTACCGGCATCAGCTCGACGGCACGCTCCATATGCTCGACCGCCTCTTCATAGCGGCCCAGTCGAAACAGAACCCATCCCAAGCTGTCGACGATATAGCCGCTACCAGGGCGTGCGGCGACGGCGCGTTCGATCATGCCAAGCGCTTCGTCCAGATTTTCGCGCCGTTCTACAAGCGAATAACCCAGATAATTCAGGACCTGCGGTTGGTCGGGGTTAAGTTCTAGCGCACGGCGGAAATCGGCCTCAGCATTGTCCCACTGCTTTAGTCGCTCGTACGAGATACCACGGGCGTAGTGCAGGAACCAGTTGCCGCCACCATCAGCATCAATCAATTCAATCGCTGTGCTATAGGTTTCGACAGCCGCAGCATAGTTTTCTTCACGTCTTTGCAAATCAGCCAGCGCCACGTGAACACTTGGCAGATCCGGTCTCTGCGTCGCAAGGGTCTGCAAGACTTCTTCCGCCGCATCGGTTTTGCCTGCCGTGACAAGCACCTCGGCCCGGCCCAGTTCAGCAGCGTGATAGTCACTGCTGCTCGCGGGCACTTTGCGATAGGCTTCGACGGCAAGATCGTATTGCTCCAACTCGTCCAAAAGTTCGGCACTCAACAAGATTGCGTCCACGTGATCCGGGCGCAGAAAGGCTGCGACCTGCGCATAAAGCAGGACGTAATTCTCAGCCGCCTCACTGCTGAGCGCGGCTCCCACGGAAAAGAACACTTCTGCGATACCGTCCTGCGATGTGCGGACATGAGTAAAGGGCAGCGTTTCGCCAGCGCTCAGACGCGATTCGTACCCTTCAATCGAGGGATCAGAGCCGGACTCGAACACGTCATCCAGAAACTGCAGCGCATCCTCATTGCGGTCCAGCTGCGACAGAACCTCGGTCCGTGCCAGCGCTGCGCGGCGGGTAAATCGCGCCACAACACCGTTATCGGCCGCAAAGACTGCCTCGGCGCCTTCAAAGTCTCCGACCGAGGCCAGTGCCAGAGCTTTGTGGTATAGCGCGAACTCGCGCAGGCCTTCCTGCGCTGCAACTTGGTCAAACTGCTCCAGCGCGCTGGTCATCGCACCCTGGCCCATATGGGCCCAGCCCAATATTAACCCGTCAACCAGCGGCCCGACGCCTTGCGTTTCGGGGTCGCGGGCCAGCAGTTCATCCAGCTTGCCTTCAGCCACCAGATTAGCGGCAATCGCCATTTTCGCGGGCTGGTTGGGCAGGCCTAACTCTTCGATGGTTTGGGCAATCGGCAAAGCTCGCTTAACCTCGCCCAGCGACAAGCGCGCAACGACGACATTCTCCAGCAACCGGTCGTTTTGAGGATCTGCGCGCAATGCTTGCGCAAAGTATTTCTCAGCCGCCGTATAGTCGTCCTGAAAAATCGCCTGACGCCCGGCAAGATACGCACCGAACCCAGTGTCGGCATAAACCGGAATGGCGAATGACGTGGTAAACAGCACAGCCAGCGCTGTGCGACGAATGAGAAAAGTCACCAAATTCCTGCCTTGCGATTGTCGGTTGCGCAATAAGCTAGGGCTTTGACCAGAAAGAGGCAATGGCAGAGCCTTCACGACGCCGCCATTGCCCATTTTTCGCTTACATATTGGGATAGTTCGGACCATCCCCTCCCTGCGGCGTGGTCCAGGTGATATTCTGGCTGGGATCTTTGATGTCGCAGGTCTTGCAGTGAACGCAGTTCTGAAAGTTGATCACGAATCGCGGACCATTTTCATCCTCGACCATCTCATACACCCCCGCCGGGCAATAGCGCTGTGCCGGTTCGTCGAATTCGGGCAGATTGACACTGACCGGAATCGCCGGGTCCGAGAGTTTTAGATGGCAAGGCTGACTTTCCTCGTGGTTCGTCATCGCGAACGAGACGTTGGTCAGGCGGTCGAAGGACAGCGTGCCATCCGGCTTTGGATAGTCGATCGGTTTATGTTTACTGGCTTCTTCAGTCGATTCCGCGTCGTTCTTGCCGTGGCCCAGAGTGCCAAACAGCGAAAAGCCCAGAGTGTTGGTCCACATGTCCAAACCGCCCAGCGCCAGCGAGGGCATCAGACCCCACTTCGACCACATCGGTTTGACGTTGCGCACTTTCTTGAGGTCTTTTCCGATGGCACCTTCGCGAACATTTGCTTCATAGACAGTCAATTCATCGCCCGAACGCTCGGCTTTGATGGCATCAAATGCCGCCTCGGCCGCAGCTTTGCCAGACAGCATCGCGTTGTGGTTGCCCTTGATGCGCGGCACATTGACCATGCCCGCCGAACAGCCCAGCAGCGCCACGCCTGGCGCGACCAGCTTGGGCATCGATTGATATCCACCCTCAGTAATCGCACGAGCGCCATAAGCCACGCGCTTGCCGCCTTTCAGCAGCTCGGCCACCATCGGATGATGCTTAAAGCGCTGGAATTCCATATAGGGGTACAGGTGCGGGTTCTTGTAATTCAGGTGAACCACAAACCCGACATAGACCTGATTGTTTTCCAGGTGATAGATGAACGACCCGCCGCCCGCGTTGCTGCCCAGGGGCCAGCCCATCGTATGGGTGACGGTGCCTTCCTTGTGCTTGGCCGGGTCGATCTCCCAGATCTCTTTCATGCCGACGCCGTATTTCTGGACTTCTTTTCCGGCTTGCAGATCGTATTTCGCGATCACTTCCTTGGACAGCGACCCGCGCACACCTTCGGACAAGAAGACATATTTGCCGTGCAGCTCCATGCCCGGCTCGGTGTTCGGGCCGTAGGAGCCATCGGCCTCAAGGCCGAAGACACCGGCAACAACGCCTTTGACTTCACCATTGTCGCCATAGACCAGCTCGGAACAGGCCATGCCAGGGAAGATTTCCACGCCCAGCTCTTCGGCCTGCTCAGCCATCCAGCGGCAGACATTGCCCATCGACACGATATAGTTGCCGTGGTTGTTCATCAGCGGCGGCATCGGGAAGTTCGGAATGCGGATTTTTCCAGCCTCACCCAGCATATAGAAGTTATCTTCGGTAACCGGGGTGTTCAGCGGCGCACCTTTTTCCTTCCAGTCCGGTATCAGCGCATCCAGGCCGCACGGGTCCAGCACCGCACCTGACAAGATATGCGCACCCACCTCCGAGCCCTTTTCCAGAACGACGACGTTCAAATCGGCATCCAGCTGTTTCAGACGGATGGCCGCCGACAGTCCCGCGGGGCCGGCGCCCACGATCACCACGTCATATTCCATCGCTTCGCGTTCAATCTCGGCCATTGCGGGCTCCTTCGCTAACTTTCCGAATTGGCGCATCTAACGCACGGTCGGCGCAATTTTGTTTCACGGCTGATTACATGCTGGGAAAGCCACAGGTCAATCGAAACACGGCGTAACTATGCCGCTATGCGGCAGATCACGTGTCCGGAGTGTCACCCATCAGGTATCTGGGGCCACTTCCCTTGGATTTGGCACGGTCATCAGGATTGTAAAGAGCACATTTGGGCAAACTAAGGCACCCACAGCCAATGCATCCGTCCAGATTGTCACGCAGGCGCATCAACGTATCGATTCGCTGATCCAGATGCGACCGCAGATCCTTGCTGATGTTTTTCCAATCCTGCGGCGTTGGTGTACGATTTCCGGGCAAGCCGGACAGGACTTCTCGGATTTCGGGCAGGGTTAGTCCGAATTGCTGCGCTATCATCACAAAACTCAACCGTCTTATGTCGGCGCGCTGATATCGCCGCTGCCCACCCGCATTGCGCCATGGGGCAATCAGACCCTGCGCCTCATAATATCGGATCGCTGAAACCGCCAGCCCGGTGCGCTGGGCCAAAGCGCCTATTGCCAGCCCCTCTGAAATCGCCATCTCGCCCTCAAAAAATTCCTTGACCTAAAGTTAGGTTTAGAAATTACGGTGAGTCGGGACAAGCCTCAAATTGAATAGGAGATCCCATGATGGCGACACTTGAACACACCAATTTCACTGTCCGCGACCCGCAGGCTTCGGCAAAATGGATGCAGTACGTCTTCGGTTGGAAAACCCGCTGGGAAGGCCCTGCAATCGCGGGTGGCTATACCGTGCATGTCGGTAGCGCACATACCTACCTGGCGCTTTATGCACCCAGCGATCCCAAACCCTCGGGTGAAAGCAGCTATGACATCATCGGGGGGCTGAATCATGTCGGCGTTCTGGTCGAAGACATCGACGCAACCGAAGACAAGGTGGTCAAAGCAGGTTTCACCCCCAAGTCGCATGCAGATTACGAGCCCGGCAGGCGGTTCTATTTCGATGATGAGAACGGCATCGAGTTTGAGGTGGTGCAATATGCTTGAAACACTCTGGATGGCCTCAACCACCTGGAAATGGCAGCGCGGTCAGCTGTTTGGACAGCGTAACAGGTGCCCACGGCGCACAATCCAACGGCGTTAAGTCGCAAATCCAGCTTGCTGTCTTCTTTGACCTCTTGCATTTCACGCATCATTTGGGTCAGGTATTTGCCAACCCATCAAATCGCCCCGACGCTGGTTCCATGCGGCGGGGCGTTACAATTTCAGCGTGGACGACAAGAATATGGAAAAAATTCCCATGACGCCTGCGGGCAATGCTGCGCTTCAGGCCGAACTCAAGAACCTAAAATCCGTCGAGCGGCCAGCTATTATCGAAGCCATCGCCTCGGCCAGGGAACTGGGTGACCTGAAAGAAAACGCCGAATATCATTCGGCCCGGGAAAAGCAGGGTTTTATCGAAGGCCGCATCAAAGAGTTGGAAGGCATCCTTTCACTGACCGATGTGATCGACCCTGCCAAACTGTCTGGTGCTATCAAATTTGGCGCCAAGGTCACGCTTGTTGACGAAGACACTGACGAGGAAAAGACCTGGCAGATTGTAGGGGAATATGAGGCCAATATCGAAGCCGGCCTGCTGAACATCAAATCCCCTATTGCCCGCGCCCTGATTGGAAAGGACGAAGGCGACAGTGTCGAGGTACGCACACCTGGCGGCGTACGTTCTTATGAAGTCCTGAGTATCACCTACGCCTGAGCCCCGGAGCGTTCACAATGTCCGAGCCCACGCCAGAGCAGGAAGCCAATCGGCCAACCTCACTGGGCATATATGATAGGCCAACCAAGCCTTCGATAACCGAGATCGAAATTGCAGCCGTCGCCCTCAGCGTGATCTGGCTGATCGTCTCGGTTGTTTTTCTGGTGCTGCCCGACGAGGTCGACGGCGGAGGCTTTGTCGTGACCTTACTGGCGGTCTTTATGCCGGTAGCGATGATCTGGGTCGCGGCAATGGCCATGCGCGCCAGCCGGATCATGCGCGAGGAAAGCGCACGACTACAAACCTCGATTGACGCCATCCGAAACGCATATATCGCTCAGCAACAGCGATCTTCCAGCACCTATGAGCCAGCCGTATCCAAAAAGCTGGATCAGATCGCGGAAACGGCCAAGAAAGCCGAAAGCGCGCTGGCCACGTTTTCAACCAAGCGCAGGGAACCCGCACAGCAACCGACAGCCGTGGGGAACGGCGATCAGACTTCGCTGGAACTGGGTACACAAGCTGGGGATATCGTGCCCCCGCTTGGCACCGACATCTTTATCCGTGCGCTGAATTTTCCGGAAACACAGGAAGATACCGAAGGCTTTGATGCCCTACGGCTGGCGCTCAAGGACCGCAAGACAGCCAAGCTTGTACAGGCCTCTCAGGACGTGCTGACCCTGCTCAGCCAAGAGGGCATCTATATGGATGACCTGCGCCCTGACATGGCCCGCCCCGAGATCTGGCGGCAATTTGCGCAGGGTGGGCGCGGACGGGCTGTCGCGGCCTTGGGCGGCATTCGCGACCGCTCCTCGCTGGCGCTGACTTCGGCCCGGATGAAGCAGGATCCCATTTTCCGGGACGCCGCCCATCACTTTCTACGCAGGTTCGATCACATGATCATCGAGTTTGAACCCCGTGCCAGTGATGCAGAGCTGACCGCTTTGGGTGATACAAGAACCGCGCGGGCCTTCATGTTGCTGGGGCGTGTGGCCGGAACCTTCGACTAGATTCCGAAACTTCCATAGGGGATGAACCGGACAAGATCACCCGGTTGGATGTGGCGCGCTCCGTCTTCGATCTCGACCAGCCCTTCGGCCCAGCTGAGCCCGCTGATCCGCCCGGACCCTTCCGAAGTGAAAACTTCGGCTTTTCCGTCTCGGATGCGGGCCCGCAGATATTCCCGCCGCCCGGGTTTCTTGCGCTTATCAAAGGCGGCTGGCAGATCGAACCCCTTCGGGTCCCGCCAGCCCTCGCCAGCCATCAGGCCCAGCGCCGGGCGGGCAAAGATTAGGGTGCAGACCAATGCCGCTACTGGATTGCCGGGCAGTCCGAAAACCGGCACTCCGTCCCAAATCCCCAAAGCCAGAGGTCGCCCCGGTTTCAGGGCAATACGCCATTCCTGCATCGCTCCGGCCTGCCGCAACAGCGCGGAGACATGGTCTTCGTCCCCTGCCGACGCGCCGCCACTAGTCAGAACAACATCCGCCTCTTTCGCAGCTTCGTTCAGCCGCTCGCGCAGGGTTTCACGATCATCGGCAACGCAGCCCATATCCAGTGGCTGGAATCCCATCCGCTGGATCAGAGCCAGCAACATTGGGCGATTGGCATCGTAGATTTGCCCTGGCTCAGCAACCTCACCGGCCTCGACTAGCTCATCCCCCGTTGACAGGACGGCCACCCGCAGAGCTTTGCGAACCAGCAGATCACCAGCACCCGTCGCGGAGAGAAGGGCCAGATCGGCAGGTGTCAACCGGCGTCCAGCGGGCAAAGCCAGATCACCTCCAACCACATCTTCGCCCGCATTGCGGGTATTGGCACCCTGTTTCAGGGGGCCGCGAAAGGCGATATACCCATCCTGAACTGTCACGTCCTCTTCCAGAATAACGGTGTCCACCCCATCGGGCAGGGCCGCACCAGTCAGAATCCGTATGGCGTGGCCGGGCGCAAGCTGACCATCAAAGGGAACACCAGCCGCCGCACGCCCGTCTTGCAGCGGCATCACCTGCGGCCCATCCGGAACCGGACCGGCAAAGCCATAGCCATCTACCGCCGTATTTGCCTGCGGCGGGTTCGAACGTTGGGCATATACATCGGCGGCCAAAATCCGACCTGCGGCTTGTGCCAACGGAACGGTTTCAGCCCCCATCACGACCGAAAGGCGGTCGCGCAGCAGGGCCAACGCTTCGTCAACCGGCGTCCAGCTCACGCCCGCAGGCAAGGCAAAACAATCGTTGCGCAAGGGCGGTGGGGCAATGTCCGGTTTGCTCATAATCCTACCTCTTGCAGAATGAACCCTGCGATGGCTGCGGTGTCGTCCAGATCAAAAACCGGACGGTCGAAGTTCAGCTCTGTGTCACTGGCAACCGCGCGCACAGTTTCGTTCTCGGCCGCAATCAACGGATTTCCAGCGGCCACCCGATACGCCTCGACCTTGGGGTGGGCTTCGCGTTTGAACCCCTCGATCAGCACAAGATCAACCGGAGCCAAGCGTGCCAGCAGATCAGAGAGAGGCGGCTCGGGTGCGCCGCGCAGTTCCTGCATCATCGCAATGCGCTTGCCGGACGCCAACAGCACCTCGGACGCACCGGCTTCTCGATGGCGGAAACTGTCCGTGCCGGGCTGGTCGACATCGGCGGCGTGATGGGCATGTTTGACGGTCGAAACCGAAAAGCCGCGCGCGGTGATCTCGGCCACCAAACGCTCCATCAGGCCGGTCTTGCCCGCGTTTTTCCAACCGGTGACGCCATAGACCTTCATGCCTGCTCCAGCAGCTTTTGCGCCCGCGCCAGATCGTCGGGCGTGTTGACATTGAAGAAGGGATCAAACGGCTCCGCCGGAAACAACGCCTCACGCCCATCATGTTTATCTGTCCACAGCACAACCTTGCGCAGCCCGTCATTCAAGGCATCTCGCAAATCATCTCGCAACGCGACAGGCCAGAGGCCAAATGTCGGATGCCGGTTGACCCGTTTGCCGCCGCCGGATTTCAGTGCTTCATCCCCGGTTCGAGGCGTAGTCGCCAGCACCAGCGGATGGGTTTGCCCTTGAGCAGCATCCGTTAGGCGCGCCACAAGATCGCGCGGAAAAAACGGCGTGTCGGCAGCGGCGGTGACGATACTGTCGGCGCCCTGTTCTGCTGCCCAATCGAGCCCCGCCAGCACACCCGCCAGAGGCCCGGCGAAACCTTCAATCGTGTCGGGCAGAACAGGTAGGTTCAGTTCGGCGAACCGTTCGGGATCACCATTGGCATTCAGCGCCAGACCGACCACCTGCGGGCCAAACCGGTCAATGACATGAGACAGCAGGCTCTGCCCACCGACTGTCAGCAAGCCTTTGTCGCCACCACCCATCCGAGTGGCAAGGCCTCCTGCGAGGATGATGCCGAGAGGGCGGGTCATTTGATCTCCTCAAGCGCGGGCCATTTCCTGAATTTCTGGGTGGGCAGGAAAAGCAATGGACAGACGGCCAATCCGAATGCTGTAAACCAAATAATTGCAGGCCACCCCGTCAATTCGGCCGCCTTGTAACTCAGGCTATAATGGGCTGGCAAAAACACTAAGACGGCCCCAACAGCAAAGATAAGACCAAAACAGCACCGATACGTGCGCACCGCCTTTCTGACCTCATCTGGTATCCCGGCAAACTCTGGCAGACCGTGCATCAAAACCCGCTGAAGCACGAGTGCTTGTTTTTGAGACAACTCCCCCCATGCCTGCCAACCAAGCCGAAAGGGGGCAGCGATGTTCCAAATGCTGATGTATTCCTCTGGCGCCCACCCCAGACGGTTACGCAGGTTGACGTCCAATTGCGCCATACCCTCAATGATCGCGCGTTTCGACCGCTCAAGGAGCCAGAACACATAGACCATCATTGGCAGCAAGCCCAATGTCGCGACGAATAAAATAGATAAACCAAAGACTTCCAAAATCATTCCGCACTCTTCCGTCTATGCTTTTTATCTTCGACCGCCACTGTCGACGGGTCGACGTCGCGCACCAACCGGTCCTCGCCCGCAAGACACACGAACCGCTGCCCCCGCATGCGGCCGATCAGGGTCAGGCCAACCTCACGCGCGATTTCGACACCCCAGGCGGTGAAGCCTGACCGTGACGCCAGCACCGGGATGCCCATCATCGCGGTCTTGATCACCATTTCCGAGGTCAAACGACCTGTGGTGTAGAGGATCTTATCTTCGGCCCCTACACTTTCGGACAGCATCCAGCCTGCAATCTTGTCGACCGCGTTGTGGCGGCCCACGTCCTCCATATAGACCAACGGCCGGTTTTCCCGACACAGGACCGTGCCGTGAATTGCACCAGCCTCAAGATACAATGAAGGGGTTCGGTTGATTTTGGCTGCCAGATCATACAGCCATGAGGTGCGGACCTGAACCTGCGGCAGGCGCACGTCCTCCAGCCCTTCCATCATGTCACCAAACACAGTGCCGACCGCGCAGCCGCTGGTTCGGGTCTTTTTCTTCAGCTTGTCCTCATATGAGGTTTCGCGCGCGGTGCGCACCACCACGGTTTCCAGATCGTCATCGTAATCCACGCCGGTAATGTCATCATCGGCCAACAGCATCCCCTGATTGCGCAGGAACCCCAGCGCCAGATATTCAGGGTAATCGCCGATTGTCATTGCAGTCACGATTTCCTGAGCGTTAAGGAATATCGTCAGGGGGCGTTCCTCAACGACCGAGATCCGGCTGACCGCGCCATTCTGGTCGATGCCGTCAACCGCACGGGTCAGGCGAACCGCGCCGGGATCAGGGGCGATGATGTAGTCGGTGGCATCCGGTTTCGTGGCCAATTGCAACCCTTTCCCAAGATCGCTACTGCTGTTGGCGATACCATAGGAATTTGCCATGGCTTACACCACATCCAAGTCATACTTCTGGAAGGGTTTTCGCGATGGAGCGCCGTTTATCTTTGTGGCAATTCCGTTCGGCACCCTTTTCGGCGTATTTGCGACCGAGGCTGGGCTGGATATTATCCAGACAATCGCCTTTTCGGCGGCTGTCTTTGCCGGGGCGGCCCAGTTCACCGCCCTGCAGCTGTTGCAGGACAACACACCCAGCCTGATCGTTCTGGCATCGGCCCTGGCGGTTAACCTACGCGTGGCAATGTATTCGGCCTCACTGACGCCTTATCTTGGGGCGGCCCCCCTGTGGCAACGGGCCTGCGCCGCTTATCTGACGGTCGATCAGTCCTATGCCTGCTCCATTGTACAGTTCGAAAAAGAGCCCGATATGACCGTGCCGCAGCGCATGGCCTATTTCTTTGGCTCGGTCACGCCGATCACGCCGCTTTGGATTCTGGCAACTTATCTGGGCGCAGTTTTGGGCGCACAGATTCCAGAAAGCTGGGCGCTGGATTTTGCACTTCCGATCACATTCCTGGCAATGATCGGGCCGATGATGAGGACGCTTGCCCATGTCATCGCCGCCTTAGTCGCCATAACCGTTGCTCTGTTGACCGTAGGCGTGCCGTTCAACCTGGGCCTGCTGATCGCCGGGACCGCCGGGATGATCGCAGGGGCGCAGGCCGAATTGATGTTAGAGCGTAATAGGTCATGACACAGATTGATCCGGTGACCATGTGGAGCATTATCGTTGGCTTGGCGATTGGCAGCTTTGCCCTACGCTTTACCTTTATCGGCATCGTCGGAGACCGCCCGATGCCACCCTGGTTGTTACGCCACCTGCGCTATACCGCCGTAGCCATCGTTCCGGCCCTGATTGCGCCGCTGGTGGTCTGGCCAACCGCAACGGATGGTCAGCCCGACGTGCCGCGCATGGCCGCCGCAGCGGTTGCTTTGGCGGTTGGTGTCATCACAAGAAACGTGGTCATTGCCATCTTTGCCGGGGCGGGCACGCTCTATGGCTTGCTGTACCTATTGGGTTGAGGCCGCTTCCAACTGGTTCAGGCGCGCATTGTTCGAGGCCAAACCGGCCTGCAGGTCAGCATCGTCATTCTCGCGGTATTCGGTGGTCACGACGCCGGGGAGTTCACCGAACTGATCGGACAGCTTGACCGGGTAGAAGGTCGTATTGATCTGCTCGAAACCCGGCACCTGCTGCAATAGCTGCGAGGTTGAGTTGGCGCAAAACGCTTCGGATACAGGGCCCATCTGCTTGGCCAGTTGCAGGGCAATTTCGGCCTGCTGTGGTGTCACCTGAATCGTCTGGATACGCGCATAATGCGTTTCGCGTGCGTGGCTGCTGCGATAAGCGCGTTCGACATTCGGCGTGATGCCATACAGAACATCGTTTCGGATCGGCACCACATCGGCGCGAAACGAGCCTGCGGGGTCAAAGATCACCCTTTCGCTGCCGCTTATCATCAGCGAGGTATGCGCCCCCGAACCGGTCCGGGTGCTGATCATGGTATAGAGCGTCAGTGTTGATGGCCCCGGATCACGATAGGAACGGGCCACAACTTCGGTCTGATCGGCCTGCGGACGCTGCGAACCGGCACAGCCAGCCACTGTTGCTGCCAGCAGGCAGGCAATCACAAATCTGATCACGGCGGTCAGCCTCGCCCGGGATTAAGCGGCGAAAACCGCCAGAAACAGGCAAAGGAAAGCAATCGCCACCACGCACCATGTGGTCGCTTTTACGAAACCGTTGAAGGTTTTGGTTTGAACGGTGATGTCCATTTCGCCGTGCTTATGTTCAGCCATGATTTTCAGAATCCTAATTCGCGTGTTTGATACGTTGGATAATCGAAAATCCCGGGCCTGTCACCACGTCATTCGGGCGCAGGTGACACGGAATCAAAGACCGAACACCCGCGATATCCGAACCCCCACCGCCAGGGCAGACCCGAACAGGGCGCCCCGCCCAATCGCACCGCGCCATACATGGCCTCGGCGGTTATGGCATGGGCGGATCGTATCTGATCCGAAGTCATGTCATAGCGTTCGGCGTAAATTTCGGCGTTCTCATCCCCGTGTTGCCGCACGCAGGCTCTCAGGCTGTCATCGGCTGACAGGCGCGCGTCATAACTGTCTTCGGGGCGCAGGCCTCCGCCCGCGTGGTGATAGGCCCGGTCATGGCTGACACAGCAACTCTCCCATGGGGGATGCGCCTCGAACAGGGCCTGAAAGCTGGGAAACGTGTCGGCCACAAAGCGCCAACTGGCTGACAACCCGCCCGAGCAGCCATCCGTTTCAAATGGCGTCAATTCCGCAGCGCCCCGCTGTGCGATCAGCGCGCGATGGGCGGGCATCTCAAGACTGCGCATAAAGTCCTGCGCCCCGACTGGCGCCGCGATCAGCGCCAGAGAAACGGCCAGATTACGGGCTTTCATCGCGCATCGCATCGGTATCAACGGCCATGCCGAGCACC
Source organism: Ruegeria sp. CDSC025 (assembly GCF_059610805.1). Taxonomy (NCBI): domain Bacteria; kingdom Pseudomonadati; phylum Pseudomonadota; class Alphaproteobacteria; order Rhodobacterales; family Roseobacteraceae; genus Ruegeria; species Ruegeria sp. CDSC025. The sequence continues at coordinate 339,800 of NZ_JBXWOJ010000003.1, forward strand.
GTTGCCAGCCACAGCATCAGACGTTCTGCCGGCCCCATTTCAGCGCGGATACGCAAGACTTCTTTGGCCATTGCCGGTCGGTCCGTGATCAGCCCATCCACCCCCATCGAGGCCATGGCCGACATTTGCAACGGGTCATTCACCGTCCAGACATAGATATCCTTGCCCGCGGCCTGCACCGAACGTACCAGCCCCGGCGTGGCCATGGCGGCGTTGACAGCCACAAAATCCCCTTCGAGACCCGACAGATCGCCAACAGCGGTTGCCGCCAAAACCCCCGCGCGCCAATCGGGACGCAGAGCCTTCATCTTTTGCACGGCAGGGTATTTCAGCGACATGGTAGCGATGTCATCCTGCATGCCGAATTCCTCGACCAAGGCCGCAACGCGGTTTTCCAGATCGACGTCATGACCGTAATATTTCAACTCGATGATCACCTTGGCCCTGTCTTTGGCCGCAGCCAGCACGTCGCGCAGCGTTGGCGTGCGTTCATCGGCATATTCCGGGTCATACCAACTGCCGATATCGATCTCGGCCACGTCTTCCATCGTGGCATCCCAGACCTTCAGGTTCACCCCGGCCAGCTTCATGAAATCGCTATCATGGGCGACGATTATCTCATCATCCGCCGTTTCCTGCACGTCGATTTCAACCCAGTCCGCCCCGTCCTCAATCGCCTTCAGAACCGAGGCCATGGTGTTTTCCGGCCGTAACGCAGCGGCACCACGGTGGCCGATCACCTCGGCCCTGTCAGGGGCCTGAACGTGTTCCAGCAGGGATTGACCGAACCAGAGCCCGACCAATACCGCCACCGCCGCAATGCCAACAGCACTCAGCAGACCAATGCGCAGATTGCCTGGCGCGGGATGTGGTGGTTCAGAGGTCCGGATCTTGAAAAAACCGTCCAGCAAAACCGCAAGTGCTCCCAGCGCGGTGGCTGCCAAAACCAGCCCAGCCAACGACCAGAGCCCGGCGACCAGAAGGCTGTAAACTAGCGCCAGCCGCAGATGCTCTGCCCCCTGCAGGGGCACCAACGCGAATAATGATCCCGCGCCCCAAGCGATCAGCGCGGCAAGAACTGCCCTCAGCCCCAGCCAGAACACCAGTGCGATCTTGAGCCGCCCGCGCTTGCCCTCCATCCGATCCGCGCTGACCTGGAAAGCATCAGCCGGTGGCAGGTTTTCGAACAGAACCAGATGCAGTCCCAGCGCCCATGCGGACAGCTTGCGGATCAGCACCCATGCCATGACCAGCACCACAGCTCCGATCAGCGCAACGGCGATCCAGAAAGACGGCGGATGGAAGGTCAGGTAATAGTTGATGTCATACTCGGTCAGCGTCCACCAGGCGATCAGAGCAGCGATAGCGGCGAAAGGCAGGATCAACAGGATGATCCGCAGAACCAGGCGTGCAGCAAATCCAAACAGCGCAGGCAGGCGCGACAGGATCAACTTGATCGCCGCGCTCCCCGCGCGCCACGGATCGCTTTCGCCCATCCTCAGCGACCCGGCCATGACCGAGAAGACAAAGACCTCGGCCAGCAGGAACAGGCTGAGCATTGCGATTGCGACCGCAAACCCCAGCGGAGACAGGATGAACGCGGCAATATCCTGATCCGTCAGGGCGGTCTGGCTGGAGAGCGAAACTGCTAGGTTCACCGCAATCGCCACGCCCGGCGCAATCAGCGCAATCAGCAACAGGCGCACGGCGACATAGATCGGCACAAAGACCCGGCGGCGTGCCCACGCGCCCTTGTATGCTTTTGTAACGGCAGAGAAAGTGGCCACGTTGCGCCCCCCAAATGATTGATTCATTCAAGGCTGCGCAGACGTGAATTGCAAGTCAGGCTATCAGTTTTCTTCGAGATCAGCCGCCAGCCGGAATCCGATGCGATTGGCGGGCTTATCCTCGACCGATTTGGGCAGCGCTCGCAGCATTACATTCAACTGGCTGACATGCTGCACGAGTTGGGTTCGCGCCCCGGACCCATCTGCGCCGTAAAAAGTGATGATATCAGGGTCGAAATAGCCCATTCCTTCGATCCGCATTACCCCGGCATCACCGCCAGTAAATCCCATGGCGACCTCATGATCCGCATCCAGCGTATTCTCGAAATTCTGGATATACAGGATCAACCGTTCATAGGCCCATTGCGCCGAGCTTTTGGTGGCTACGGGCTTTTGCAACTGGCCGGGCAGGTCCTTGGCGCCGGATTTCGCATCCGGGTTGGCATGCACCTCGTAACATCGGGGCAATGCTGCTGATTCCGCTGCCTCGGCTGAGGTTTCGATCTTGTCCATGCCTTCTACCCTTTGCGCTGAAACTCCCACGCCCCGTCCGCGCGCCGCGTTCGGGTAACAGCACCAATGTGGTAGAGATGGTTCAGATGTGCAACTGCTTCGACCAGAGCAAGCCCATACTCTCCTTCACCGATCTGGCGTTTGAACAAGGGCACAAAGCACTCAGCAGCGGTTTTGGGCTGGTCCAGATAATTCTGCAGACGGTCCAGCGCGCTGTGGTGGTTGTCGATCAACTGCCTCATCCTGACCGGCAGGCCGGTAAAGGGCAGTTTGTGCCCGCCCAGCGCCATATGATCCGGGCGCGCCAGGTCCTGCAGGCGCTCGCAGGCTTCCATCCACTCCGCCACTGGATCCGCCATGGGCTCGGTAACATAGACGCCCAGATTGGGGCTGATCGAGCTGAGAACCTGGTCGCCCGTGATCACCAGATTATCGTCACGGCTCCAAAAAGTTGCATGTTCGGGAGCGTGGCCATTGCCCATATGAACATCCCAGTCGCGCCCGCCCATACGAATGACGCTGCCCTGTTTGATCCGGGTAAAGCCCAGCGGCATCGGATAGACCGTGTCGCAGAAATTGAAGGGCCGTTCTGTCATCCTTTTGGCAAGGAAATCGGCATCCATCCCGGCGCTTCGGTAGTAATCCAGCGTTTCCTGCGGCCAGTTTTCCTGCACATCCAGCGTCAGCATCCGTGCAAACAGCCATGCGGTACGCGACGTGACCAGCTCGGCCCCGTGTTCAGATTGAAACCAACCAGCATTGCCAACGTGATCGGGATGGTGATGTGTCACCACCACGCGCGTCACGGGTTTGCCCCCCAGCGGTCCTGCCATCAGGTCCGCCCAAATACGGCGCGTCTTGTTCGAGGACATGCCAGTGTCGATCACCGTCCATCCGTCGCCATCATCCAGCGCATAGATATTGACGTGATCCAGCGCCATAGGCAGCGGCAACCGCATCCAAAGCACGCCTTCGGCAATTTCAACGGCCTCGCCCAGGGCCGGAGCCTCGGGCCAAGGATAGCGGATCGTCAAATGTGTATCACCGTCCATCAGGCAGCTACCATTTCCTCGGCGCTGAGAGCAAAGACGTCATCTGCACCGTTCTGCGCCTGAACCAAAAGCCCCGAAAACTCAGGCAACAACGCATTGATATAAAAGCGTGCCAGCTTGAAACGGGTGCCGTTTGGCTCGGCAAGGGCCGCCTTGAGGTGATAGTGACCGCCCAGAACGCGGGCGAATGCCTTCAGATAGGGCACGGCGCCAGCAAATCGCGTGTTCATGTCGGACTGCGATATCAGCCACTCGGTCGTTTCACGCAGGCTTTCCGTGGCCTCCCAGACAGGACCCGCCAGTTCCGGCATCGACCCACGCGCACGTTCGGCGTGATCCTCGATTTCGTCCAGCAAACGGGACGCCGCTTCGCCGCCATCCATCATCTTGCGTGCGACAAGGTCCATGGCCTGAATGCCGTTGGTGCCCTCGTAAATCGCGGTCACACGGACGTCGCGATAGAACTGTGCCGCGCCGGTCTCCTCGATAAAGCCCATACCGCCATGGACCTGCACGCCTTCTTCCGAAACCCGCATACCGGTTTCGGTACCGAAGGCCTTGTTTATCGGCGTCAACAAGGCCGCGCGCGAAACCCAGTCCGCGTCGCCTGTTGCATTGGCCATATCGATCGCGGCTGCGTTTGCAAGCATGATCGCACGCGCAGCAAAAGTATCCGCACGCATACTCATCAGCATCCGGCGTACATCGGCGTGATCGAGGATTGTGCCCGAAGGTGTCTTGCCTTGCTTCCGCTCAAGCGCATATTCTAGGGCCTGCTGATAGGCGCCTTCGGCGGCACCGATACCCTGTCCGCCGACGCCCAGTCGCGCGTTGTTCATCATGGTGAACATCGCAGCCATTCCGCCATGTTCCTTACCCACAAGCCAACCTTTGGCGCCATCATACTGCATCACGCAAGTTGGCGAACCATGCAGACCCATCTTGTGCTCGAGCGAAACCACTTTCAGGTCATTTGCCACACCCGGATCGCCATTCTCGTCCGGCAGGTATTTGGGCACCAGAAACAGCGATATTCCCTTGGTTCCGGGAACAGCATCGGGCAGGCGTGCCAACACCAGATGGCACACGTTTTCAGCAAAATCGTTGTCACCCCAGGAAATGAAGATCTTCTGACCAGACACCGAATAGGTGCCATCTCCATTCGATTCTGCCTTCGACGTCAGCGCACCCACATCCGATCCGGCCTGAGGCTCGGTCAGGTTCATCGTGCCCGACCATTCACCAGCGATCATTTTGGGCAGGTATAGGTTCTTCAGCTCATCACTTGCGTGGTGCTCCAGTGCTTCGATCTGGCCCTGCGTCATCAGCGGCGCCAGTTGCAGTGACAGGCAGGCCGCAGACATCATCTCGTTGACGGCAGTGGTCAAGGTCATCGGCAGCCCCATACCGCCATATTCGGGATCAGCGCTCATGCCGATCCAGCCCCCCTCGGCAATAGCGTTCCAACCGTCGCTAAATCCTGGCGAGGTACGCAACACGCCGTTTTCCAGACGCGCGGGCTCTAGGTCTCCGTTCCGCTGAAGCGGCGCCATGACCTCTTCGCAGAGTTTTCCAGCCTCGGTCAGGATGGCGCTGACGACGTCTTCGCTTGCTTCCGCGAACTTGTCGGTCGCTGCAATACGATCAAAATCAACCGCATGGCGGAACAGAAATTCGTAATCTGCAACTGGTGCGCGATAGGGCATAATATTACCTCGGGGCTGTCTTGAACGGTCCGCGACGCCGGGGTTGGAAATCCGCTGACTCGCCGTTATTCATCTGGGTTTGAACGATTACGTACCCATCCTTATGCTACAAGCAATCAAAACGCGGCGTCACTCACAATGATCTCTAACGGTACACTCGAACTGTCAGCCGACCCGGCGGGAATTGCTCAGGCTGCGGATCTTCTGAGGCAGGGACAGCTGGTCGCTTTCCCGACTGAAACGGTCTATGGGCTGGGTGGGGATGCCCGCAACGGAGAGGCTGTCGCCAGCATCTATGCCGCCAAGGGCCGACCCAGTTTCAACCCTCTGATTGCGCATGTCGCATCGGTAGAGTCCGCGCGCAGGTTTGTTGAATGGTCAGATCAGGCCGAGGCGTTGGCACAGGCGTTCTGGCCCGGCCCGCTGACTCTGGTTCTCCCGCTGCGGGAAGGGCACGGTGTATCGTCGCTTGTCACTGCCGGGCTGGATACATTGGCGGTTCGGGTGCCTGCGCATCCTTCTGCCCGGGCTATTCTCGAGATGTTCGACGGGCCGGTCGCTGCGCCCTCGGCCAACCCTTCGGGACAGATCAGCCCGACAACAGCCGCGCATGTCCGCGCCGGTCTGGACGGGCGCATCGCTGCCATTCTGGATGACGGTCCCTGCGGTGTCGGGCTGGAATCCACCATTGTCGGCCTCGCTGGAGAATCCGCTTTGCTACGCCCCGGAGGGGTGGCTTTGGACCAGATCGAGGCAGCTCTCGGCACGGCATTGCATCTACACCAATCGGGCGACACGCTAACAGCACCCGGACAGATGCTGTCGCATTACGCCCCGGACGTGGCGGTCCGGTTGAACGCGCAGACTACACATGGTGACGAGATTCTCTTGGGATTTGGACCGGTCGAATGCGACCTGAACCTGTCCGCTGATGGTAACCTGACCGAGGCAGCGGCCAATCTTTTTGCCGCTTTGCACAAGCTCAACAGCACCGGACGCCCGATTGCCGTGTCCCCTATTCCGGACCACGGATTGGGCGCCGCTATCAACGACCGGTTGCGCCGGGCTGCAGCACCGCGTGACAGTTGATCAGGCGCGCCCTGCACTGGCAGACAGAGTCAGAGGATCGACGCCCAGCGTTGCCAGCGCCGCCTCCCATTTCTGATCATCGGGGACATCGAACACCAGCTTCGAATCCGCCTCGGTTGTGAGCCATCCGTTCATCGCGATCTCATCCTCAAGCTGCCCGGGTCCCCAGCCTGAATACCCTAGCGTCAGCATAGAATTCAGCGGCCCTTGCCCCGAGGCCAGGTCTTCAAGCACGTCCAACGTTGCAGTCATGCTGAAATCGTCCGAAATCTGCAGGGAATGGAGGTTCGCGTCATAATCGGCGCTGTGCAGGACGAATCCGCGCGACATCTCGACCGGGCCGCCGAAATGCACCAGACGCTCACCCACGATCGGGATACGGCAAGCGATGTTCAACTGACCCAGCAGCGTCTTTATGCGTAAATCCGAAGGTTTGTTGATGATCAGACCCATCGCGCCATCGTCGCCATGGCTGCAAATATAGACAACCGAATGATCGAAACGCGGATCGCCCATCCCAGGCATCGCAATCAACAGTTTACCGGTCAGATCCATAAGACGACATCTCTTGCTGAGCTCCCATCAACAATGCCCCCGCAGTCCCGGTATTGGCAAGGGACGAGCGGCGATTTCGCTAGATTTCATTCGAGTGACCCGAACGTGACTTGGAATTCGCCTCGAGACCACGCATTTATAGGGTATGAACATTCACAAGACATTTCTGGCAGCCGCCCTTGCCGTGACCGTTGGCGCGATTGGACCGGCATCTGCACAAGTGGTCGGCTCGGTGGCCGAATTGGATATCCTGGACGGCGGGCGCACAGCAAATGGAGCCTATCTTGGGGCGCTGCGGGTGACCCTGCAGGACGGCTGGAAGACCTATTGGCGGGCGCCGGGCGATGCGGGTATTCCGCCACAGTTCGACTGGAAAAGATCAACCAATGTCGGCAGCGTGTCGATCACATGGCCCGCGCCGGATGTCTTTGACCAGAATGGCCTGCAGTCGATTGGATACGAAAATCAAATGGTCCTGCCGGTCGAGATTTCGCCGAAGAACCCGGCCAAACCCGTGCGGCTGAAAGGCACGGTGGATCTGGGGGTCTGCAAAGACGTCTGCATCCCGGAACGTTTGGGCTTCGATCATACCCTGAACGCCGAAGCAGAGCGCAACCCGACGATCGCGGCGGCACTGGCCAAGCGTCCCTATTCCGCCAAAGAAGCCCGGGTCGCCAACGCGCGGTGCCACCTGACCCCGACGTCTGACGGAATGCAGATCGAGGCGCGCGTCACCATGCCATCCGCAGGTGGCCGCGAGATCGCCGTGATCGAACCCGGCAACCCCGAGCTGTGGGCCTCGCAAACCGACGCCAAACGGCAGGGCGGTACTCTGGTCGCCACATCCGAGGTGATCAACGCCTCGGGCGGTCCGTTTGCGCTGGATCGCTCAAAGATCCGGATCACTGTTCTGGGTGCCAATCACGCGGTGGACATTCTGGGGTGCAGCGCTGGCTGACCCCATGATGCAAACTCCGAAAATCGGTGCGCTTGCGGTCGTCATTCATGACGGGCACGTCCTTCTGGTTCAGCGCAGCAAGCAACCGGATAAGGGGCTATGGGGCTTTCCCGGCGGCCATGTGGAATGGGGCGAAACCGTCCTGCAGGCAGCACAGCGGGAACTGCGCGAAGAAACCTCGGTGATTGCCGAGCCGTTGCGGTATCTGGACAATCTGGACCTGTTGCGCCGCGACGCTCATGGCGCGGTTCTGTCTCATTACCTGTTGGTTGGCGTGGCCTGCCAGTATCAGACCGGGCTACCGGTTGCGGGGGATGACGCAATGGATGCACGCTGGTTCCCACTGGACTTGATCCGACAAGGCGCACTGCCCATGAGCGACCGAGTCTCAAACCTGTTGGAAACCGCCCTGCGTCAGGGCTAGGCAGTGCGTCCTTTGAGACGGGCGTACAACAGGCCCGACAAAACAATGCTCACCACCAGAATCACCGTGGCGCCGGCAGTAAAAGCTCCAAACCCCATCCGCAGGATTGAGGGGCCCTCTGGCCCGGCATAAAGCCCCGAAACAAGGCCCGGTGGAGACCCGGTCACCGCAGGCCAGATCATCGTCAACGCAAACCAGAGCATCAAGGCAAACCCGGTGACAACAAGCGCCCCCTGCACCACACGATCCGGCGCCCGAATTGCGCGACGCATGGCCGTCATTGGCCGCGACAGATCGTTCAGGATCCCCAGCAGGGCAGGAACGAGCAGCAATACCAGCACCATCCCAAACGCCAACCCATAGACCAGCGTGATCACGGTCGGTTTGAGGAACTGTGCCTGCTGCGATCCTTCGTACAACAGTGGGGTCAGGCCCAGAACCGTGGTCAGCGTCGTCAGCATTACTGGCCGCAATCTGTCCGATGTCCCCTCGACGATGGAGGGCATCAGCCCACGAGTCTGCTGATACTCGTCAATCGTCGTCACCAGAACAATCGAGTCGTTGATGATGATTCCGGTCATCCCAAGCAGGCCAACAACCGTGAACATGCTGAGCGGGACCTCCCAGATATAATGGCCCCAAATGGTTCCGACCAAACCAAACGGAATGATCGCCATCACCACCAATGGTCGGGTCCAACTGGCAAAGACCCAGGCCAGCACCAGATAGATGCCCGTCAGGCACAGGATCAGACCGGTACGGGCTTCGGACAGAAACTCTTCTTCCTGCTCGCTCAGACCTGCCATGGTCCACTCGACCTGACGTGTGGCTGCGATATTGGGCAGAATTTCCTCGCTCATCGCACGGGCGATCTCGGCCGCGCGTGTTGGATCATCCTCGGAGATATCGCCATAGACCGAAATCACCCGCAGTCCGTTTTCACGCCGCACGGTCGAGAATCCGGATTTACGCTGAACCGAAACGATATCGGCCAACGGGACATAGACTCCATCGGGCGTGCGCATCAGTGTGCGTTCCAGGAAATCGGCGGTCAGTTCTCCTTCAGGCAATTCAACCCGGATCTCGGCACTGCGCGGGCCATCCGGGAAGGTCGCGGCCTCGATCCCGTTCAGACGGTCCCGCAGCACCCGGCCCAATGTTTCGATCCGAAAGCCCAGCGCCTGTCCCTGCGCGGTCAGATCCAAAATGTATTCTTCCTTGTCATAGGCCAGATTGTCTTCCAGCGCTGAAACCTCAGGGTATTTCGAAAGCGCGACCTGCAAGTCCTCGGAAGCCGTTTTAAGCGTGTTCACATCGGCGCCGTAGAGCTGCACGTCAATCGCATCTCCTCCCGGACCAGACCGCCAGCCCCTGAAGCTGAGCAGCTCAAGTTTGGGATGGCTTGGCGCCATTTCCTGCAACTCTCCGACAAACTCGAAGCTCGAATAGGGGCGCAGGTCGGCATCTATCAACTCGATCGAAATCCCGCCCAGCAAATCCGTGTCCTTGCCATCCGCTGCCGAAAGTGCACGGCCCGCGGATCCCCCGATCTCGGCCAGCACGTAATCAATGGGGTTGCGCCCGTGCCGCTCTTCATAGCGTTGGCCAAGCGCCTCTACCGAGGCCTGCAGTTGGTGCATCATGGCCAACGTATCCGCGCGGCCTGCGCCCTCGGCCATGATAAAATTGCCTGTAACCGATCCACGCTCGGGCGCATTGAAGAACCGCCAGTTCACGTCCCCGCGTATGAACAGGGAAATCTGGCTGGCCAGAATGACGATCATCGCCGACACCACCACATAGCGTGCCCAGATTACCCAGGCGATCAGCGGTCGGAACAGCGTATCGCGCACCCAGCGAAACCCCTTGTTCACCACACGGTTCGGCAGGTCATACCAATGTTCCTTGGCAGAGTGCGCAATCGCGTGGGCCATATGGTTGGGCAGGATCAGAAAGCATTCGATCAGCGAGGCGATCAATACCGCTATCACCGTGAAGGGGATGTCGCGGATCAACTCTCCGAAACGGCCACCAATCGCAGTCAGGCCGAAAAAGGCGATAACCGTGGTCAGCGTCGCAGCAAAGACCGGCATCGCCATGCGACGTGCGGCGCGTTCGGCGGCCACCATTGGCGGCTCACCCAGCCGTCGCGCGCGAAAATCGGCATGTTCACCCACAACGATGGCGTCATCCACGACGATACCCAGAGTGATAATCAGGCCGAACAACGACACCATGTTGATCGACAGGCCGCCAATATACATGAACGCAATCGCCGCCGACATTGCCACCGGGATACCCGCGGCAACCCAAAAGGCAATCCGCGCATTCAGAAACAGAAACAGCAGGCAGACCACAAGACCCAGCCCAACCAGCCCGTTATCGACCAGAATATCCAGCCGGTCGGTGATCGCTTGCGCCCGTGTCCGGATCAGCTCGGCCTTTACGCCCTCGGGCAGGCTGGCTTGCATCTGCGAGACGACATCTTCGACCGTGTGTTGAATTTCAATCGCGTCCCCCAGATTTGACCGATCCACACGAACGGACATTGCCGGATTCTTGCCAACAAAATAGCTACGATTTCTGGTGACACCTTCAATCTGGATCTGCGCCACGTCACCGATCAACAGCTTTGAGCCATCGGTGAAATTGCGCAGCGTAATCCCTTCGATCTCTTCCGGGCTGCGCTTTTCGGTGCCGGTGCGAATGCGCGCATTGGCCCCTGTCACATCGCCCGCCGGATTGGCGTTGACCTCGGCTGCGATGGCCAATGCGATCTCGGACAGGGTGATGTCATTGGCGATCAACTGCGCGGTGGGCACCTCGACCACGATGCGCGGCGCGGCAAGGCCCCGGATCGTGGTGCGGGTCACGCCAACAGCGAACAAACGGTTGATCAGCTCATCGGTGAACTTGGCCAGCTGTTCAGGATCGACAGGGCCGGTGACGACAACATCCGTGACGCGATCGCGCCAGGCACCGCGTCGGATGGTCGGCTCATCAGCGTCGTCTGGCAAGTTGGTGACACTGTCGACCGCTGTTCTGACCTCTTCGACCGCGCGAGACATATCCCAGTTCGGCTCGAACTCCATCCGGATCTGGGCTGTGCCCTCGCGCGAAGTCGAAGAGGTGCTGGACACGCCTTCAACGGCCAGAAGGGCCGGCTCCAACAACTGAACGATGCCATTATCAACATCTTCAGGGCCAGCTCCATCCCAGCTAACGCTGACATCCACCCGTTCAAGGATCACATCGGGAAAGAACTGCGCCCGCATATTCGGGATGGCCGCCGCGCCCAGCACCAGCATAACTAGCAGCAGCAGGTTGGCGACCGTCCTGTGGCGCGTGAAATAGCTGAGTATCCCCCCAGCCGCGCCGGGAATTTCGCGCATCATCGCGCCTAACCTCCGGCTCGGTTTTCGATGCTGCGCACCAACGACGCGGGAACCTTGGCTTCGCCCAGTTGGCCCAGCACGCGGGCTTTGACATCTTGAGGCAATGCATCACTGGCTTCGACCTGCGCCACCAGCTGGGCACGCTGTTCCTCGGACAGCTCGACCATATCCGTCTGGCCCCCTGCGTTGGCCTCATCCCGCAGCGGCCTGACCCGGACACCGGCCCCAAGCAGAGGCGTTCGACCAACGACAACCTCGCGACTTTCCAACCCCCGCCCGCGCAGCAGCACCTCATCCCCCTGACGGCGGATCAACTGCACTGGTAGAACCTCAAGCCGGTCATCCTTGCCCAGAATCAGAACCGTCCCTGCTGAATCCAGAACCGAAGACGGCAGGCGCACCACGTTCTCAAGCGGCTGTTCCTGAACCGAGACTGTCACGAAATCACCGGGTTTGAATCCCGAAGTATCCTCGAGCAAGGCATAAAGCAGGCGACCGGTTTGCCCTTCTCCGGCCGAGCCGCTATCGCGGCTTATGCGGCCCTGTGCCGCAAGATCGGCTCCTGTAACCTCTAGCGATACAGTGACCGGGGAATTGATCAGATCCCCTTCAGCATCCAGCAGGCGCACGAATTGCGCGGTCGAGACGCGAAAGGCCACCTCAAGTGATTTGGGATCAACCAATTCGGCCAGTTTTTCGTTGGCTGACACCAGGCGACCCTCAACCAAAGTCACGTCGGTCAATGTTCCCCCAAACCGAGCGCGGATGGTCATGTCTTCTAAATCACGTTCGGCAGCCGCAAGCGCGATACGGGCACGTGCCAGCAAAGTCGTTGCCTGATCGACGCGCGATTCCGCCTGTGCCAGCGCGATCCTCCGGGCCAAAACAGATTGCTGTGCCGATGCTTCGGCCAGTTCCGCCTCTTCCACGGATGCCGCCGCGCCCACCCCCCGGCTTTTCAAGTCTTTTTGACGCTGCAGGGCACGGCCCCGCAATTCGGCCTGCGCCTCGGCCGAGTTCAGCTCATCCTGCGCCAGTAGCAGCGACCGTTCGGCATCGCGTTCCTCAAACTGAGCATCCAGCAGGTCCGACTTGGCGCGATCCAGCGCCGATTGTGCATCCGCCGGATCAAGCTCGACCAGAACCTCTCCTGCAGTGACAGCACCGCCATCTTCGAAATCTTCGGACAAAGTAATCACACGGCCACCAAGCGCTGCACGCAGTTCCAGGCGGCGGCGGCTTTGCACCTCGCCAAATGCTTCAAGATAAGGCGTTACGGTTTCCACTTCGGCATTCCGGACAGTAACCGCAAAAATGCGCTCCCGCGCCTGCGGAGCGGCATCCTCGCGCGTCAGAACATCCTGCACTGCACCCGCGATCATCTGAACCGCCACAAACAAGAGTGCCAACGTCAAGGACGTCAGGAAAACTCCGGCAAGGCTCTGCCTCAGAAAGCGCATTTACTATCACCCCGTTCGCATCAGGCTAGCATTTCAGAAGGTAGCTTTGCCCCGAAAAATGCCAAGCCACAAAGCGGTAATACACATTTGAACGTGTAACCAGCTTACTTCCGTCGCAGATGTTCGTCCAATCTGGGCATAATTTCCACGAAATTGCAGGGCCGGTGACGATAATCGAACTGTTTTAGCAATATTCCATCCCAGGCATCCTTGCAGGCACCGGGGCTGCCGGGCAATGCAAACAGATAGGTGCCCCCGGCGACGCCACCTGTGGCGCGCGACTGGACGGCAGAGGTGCCGATCTTTTGCATCGACAGGATTGTAAAAACCGTGCCGAACGCGTCGATTTCCTTCTCGTAGACATCCCGATGCGCCTCGACTGTAACGTCGCGCCCTGTCAGGCCGGTACCCCCGGTCGAGATGACGGCATCTATTTCAGGATCTGCGATCCACACGCGCAGCTGTTCTACAATCTGGGCGCGCTCATCCGGAAGGATCTTGCGGTCCGCGACCAAATGGCCCGCCGCCTGAATCCGATCCACCAAAGTCTGTCCCGATCGGTCCTCGGGCAGCGTCCGCGTATCCGAGACAGTGAGGACGGCGATCCGAACTGGAATGAATTTTTTGCTTTCGTCGATGCGTGACATATGACGTCAGGCCCTTTCCATAATCGCAAGCCGAATGGCGAGCGCCGTAAAAATCCCTCCGGTCACCCAGCCCATGAAACGCGAGGCACGCGGGTTCGAGACCAAGACTCGGCCCGCGCCACCGGCAAACATGCCGACCATCCCGTTCACCACAAAGCCGCCCACCGCGATGATAAGGCCAAGGGTCAGGAACTGCGGCAAGATTGGCCCCAAGGTCGGGTCCACAAATTGCGGGATGAAGGCCAGCACGAACAGGATGACCTTTGGATTGGTGAGATTGACCAGCAGCCCATCACGAAACGCAAGTTTCCCGCTATGTGCCGGTGCCTCGGCCGGCACAGCACCGTTTTGGATCGAACGCCAGGCCAGATAAAGCAGATAGGCCACCCCCAACCAACGGATCACATCAAACAGCCAGGGCAGCGTCGATACCGCCGCGCCAAACCCAAGCCCAGCCAGCAGGACATGCACCATCGACCCTGCAGAAATACCGGCGCTGGCCGCAAGCGCGGGCCGTGCGCCTTTGCGCAGGCCCTGCCCAAAGCAGAACATCATATCAGCTCCGGGTGTGAGGTTCAGAGCGAGCGCAGCCGGGATAAACGCCAGAAGGGTTACAGTTTCGATCATCAATGCAGCTCAAACCAATTTGGTCTGGGCCCCAGATTGGCCACCTGGGTGCGCCCGATTGCCCCGCGATACCCCCAGCTGTCATGGATATGGCCATGCAGAGAAAGCTGCGGCTGCACCCGCTCGATCGCGTCGCGCACCGCGACCGAACCGACGGCGCCGCCCATTGACGTGACATCGCCATGCCCTTTGGGCGGAGAATGCGTAATCAGAATATCGGCAGCGTCGCACCGATCCAGCAACTCGGCGGCCTCGGCCTCGGTCAGATCGCAGGACCAACCGCCAAAAGGCGTCACGGGCACACCATATCCCAGACCAAACAGGCGCACCCCGTCCACAGTCATCCCGGTGCCGTGCAGCACGTGGACACCTTCGGGCACAGCCGCTGTCAGCTCTTGGACGCTTTCGGCATTGCCGGGGGTTAGGACCAGAGGGGCCGAAATGCCTGCAAGCATCTCCATCGCCTGATCCAGCCCTTGCCGCATATTGCAGAAATCACCAGCACCGATCACCAGATCTGCCTCGGCGCTGGCGGCAACCAATTCGACCGCCCGGCTGCGCGCCATATGCAGGTCGGAAAAGGCCAGGATGCGCATCACTTGCCCTCCAGCCAGGCCTTCAACTCCAACAGATCTGCCCAGGCCTGCCGTTTCATTGGCTGTTGCCGCAGCAAGTAAGCAGGGTGAAACATCGGGATGACCGGCAGCCCCCAAGCCTGATCCCACTGGCCGCGCAACCGAGTTATACCGCGTTTGCCCAGCACCGCCTGACAGCTGATATTGCCCATCACGACCAGAACCTCGGGCTTGGCCAATGCGACGTGGCGCTCCAGAAACGGCTTCATCATGCCGATCTCTTCGGGCTTGGGATCCCGGTTCTGCGGGGGCCGCCAGGGCAGGACATTGGTGATATAGACGTTTTCGGCACGGTTCAGCTCAATCGCGGACAACATCCTGTCCAGCAACTGCCCGGCCCGGCCAACAAAGGGCTTGCCCTCGCGATCTTCATCCCGGCCCGGAGCCTCGCCTATAATCATCACCCGAGCACCCGGCGTCCCGTCGGCAAACACCAACTGGCGCGCGCCACGTTTCAACTCGCAATGATCAAACGCATCCATCGCAGCGCGCAACTGTTCAAGCGATCCAGCAGTCTTGGCAACTGAATCGGCAATCGCCAACGCATCGACCGGCTTGGGCTTTTCCGGCGCCGTTTGTACCGCTGTGGGCTTTTTGGATTTGGGCGCAGTGTCGGGCAACGTGTAGCGGTCCACCGGGGCATCCCCGATCGCATCCGTCGCGCCCAGTTCAATCTGCCAATCCAGCAGAGCCCGCGCTGTGTGATAATCCAAAGCCGATTCCATAACACTCAATCTAACCTCCTTTTGACCGAGGGAAAGCGAATTGGCCTTGATTGCGCGCTCGGTCGCACCGACCATTGGGGCAATCATGCTGATCCTGTTTCGAATCCTCTCAATTTGGGCGCTGTTGGCCATGGCCAGCGGGCCTGTTTCGGCGCAGCTGTTTGACCGAAACGATCAGTGCCGGGCGGGGCAGTTCGCCTGTGGCAGTCGGTGCTGTTCCGGTGGGCAAAGATGCAGTTTCGACAATCATTGCATCCCGCTGGGCGGCACCTATTGCGGCGGCGGCCGCAGCTGCGGCCCGTTCGAGCGCTGCGTGGCAGGCGGGTTGCGCTGCGCACCCAAAGGGGCCAACGCATGCACGACGCGTCTGGACTGCCCCGGCGACAGCTTTTGCAACGCGCGCGGGGAATGTCAGCGAAACACCCCCGAATTCGACCCGGATTCAGCCACCAACGGCAGCCCCATCACCTGTGAGAACGGGCTGACCTGTGCGGCCGGATCATCCTGCCTGCCAGGCGGAGGATGCGCACAGCCCGGTTGGTTCTTGTGCGAGAAAACCGGATCACAATGCCGCCCCGGATTCAAATGTTCGAACCATCAAGGATGTGTGCCGGTTAAGGCGATCGACTGCGGCTATGGCAAATGGTGCAAACCCGGCGAACAGTGCTTGCCCGAGGGGGGGTGCGAGAAACTGCCCTAACGCCTTGATCCCAAGGTTGCCTTGCGCGGCGCGGCTTTCTATAAGCGGGCCGATTGTCAGACAGGAGTCCGCCCATGCGTTTCGCCCATCGTCACCTTCTTGGCATCGAGCACCTGTCCCAATCCGATATTACCGCCATTCTTGATCTGGCCGAGACCTATGTCGAGATGAACCGGCAACCGAACAAGCACTCAGATGTGCTGGCGGGGCTGACGCAAATCAACATGTTCTTTGAGAATTCGACCCGTACTCAGGCCAGTTTCGAACTGGCAGGCAAGCGGCTGGGTGCGGATGTGATGAATATGGCAATGCAGGCCAGCTCGATCAAAAAGGGTGAGACGCTGATCGACACGGCGATGACGCTGAACGCAATGCATCCCGACCTTCTGGTGGTGCGGCACCCGCATTCCGGCGCGGTTGATCTGTTGGCGCAGAAGGTGAATTGCGCCGTACTGAACGCAGGCGACGGGCGGCATGAGCACCCGACACAGGCGCTGCTGGATGCGTTGACCATTCGCCGCGCCAAGGGTCGCCTGCACCGGTTGAACATCGCGATCTGCGGCGACGTCGCCCATTCCCGCGTGGCGCGGTCGAACCTGATCCTGCTGGGCAAGATGGAAAACCGCATTCGCCTGATTGGCCCGCCAACGCTGGTCCCCAGCCAATTTGCCGAGTTTGGAGCCGAGATCTATGACGATATGAACGAAGGCCTTCAAGACGTCGATGTCGTGATGATGCTGCGCCTTCAGAAAGAGCGGATGGATGGCGGGTTCATCCCCTCGGAACGTGAATACTATCATCGCTACGGGCTGGATGCCGCCAAACTGGCGCAGGCCAAACCCGATGCCATTGTAATGCATCCCGGCCCAATGAACCGCGGGGTCGAGATTGACGGAACGCTAGCCGATGATATCAACCGCTCGGTCATTCAGGAGCAGGTTGAGATGGGTGTCGCCGTCCGCATGGCTGCGATGGAACTGCTGGCCCGCAATCTGCGCGAGGCCGCATGAGCGATCTGGTCGTCGCATCCCATGAACACGGCGTTATCCGCCTGTTCGCACTCGACATGCGCCCGGAAGAGGCCAAGTTTCTCCGCGAACCCGGAGCCGTCGATCAGATTCTAGGGGTAGCGGGGCTGGATCCCGAACAGGTTGACGTCTTTCCCGTCTCGGACCTCGAAGACCTTGGCCTCTATGGCTATCTGACCGAGGGCTGCGACGTGTCCGCAGATCAGCTGGACCACACAGCGCTGGATGCGATTGACGGCTGGGTTCTGGTGGTCCGCAGCGCCGCTTTTCACGGTCGTGCAGCCGCTTTGCGCCCCGACCGCAGGCTGCGCCTGATCGGCCTCTACACCGAAGAAGCAACAAGCTGGGCAGGTGGCCGAATTGAGACGGAAAGCGCGAAACCGTATTCGGCGCCGCAATCCGCACCGCAAAATGACAGACCGCGTCGCATGGGCTCTGCGGTTCTGGTGCTGCTGATCCTTCTGGTTATCGGAGGTGCCCTATGGCTGATCCTGTGACTTTCCCGCCCGACAAAGGGGCCTATATCCGCACCAACACGTTGATGGCAGCCGCGGCTATGGCAGGGGCCATGATCATCCTTTGGCTGATCGGTAATCCCTATGTGTGGACCGGCGCGCCAGCGGGCCTTGCTGCAATCGGCATTCGTGCGTGGTATCTGGCCTCAGAAGAGCTGACGGCCGCATGGGAAATGACAGACACTACTCTGACCGGCCCTGGCCCGCGCAAAGTGGCGCTGAACCAGATCGAGGCTGTCAAAACCATGGGTAGCTTTGTTCAAATCGTCACAAAAGGCGGGGACAAGCACCTGATCAAGTATCAGGCAGATCCCGCCGCTACCAAAACCGCTATTGAAAGGGCCATGGCATGAGCAATCTGATCTTCACCAACGCCCGCCTGATCGACCCCGAAACTGGCGCGGACGCACCGGGATGGGTGCATGTGGCTGATGGCCGTATCGTGGCCAAGGGCGAAGGTGCGGCCCCGTCGATTGACGCGCAGGTCATCGACTGCGGCGGGCATTGCCTGGCACCGGGCATCGTCGATCTCGGCGTCAAGGTTTGCGAGCCGGGCGAGCGGCACAAGGAAAGCTATAAATCCGCAGGCCTGGCGGCGGCGGCAGGGGGTGTGACCACGATCGTGACGCGCCCCGATACCTTACCCGCCGTGGACACGCCGGAAACGCTGGAATTTGCGACCCGGCGCGCACAGGCGGATGCCCCGGTCAACGTGCTGCCCATGGCGGCCCTGACCAAAGGGCGCGAGGGGCGCGAGATGACCGAGATCGGATTTCTGCTGGATGCCGGTGCCGTCGCCTTTACCGACTGTGATCATGTCATTGCAGATACCAAAGTGTTCACCCGCGCGCTGACCTATGCGAAATCCTGCGGTGCGCTGGTGATCGCCCACCCTCAGGAACCGGGGCTGAGCGCTGGCGCCGCCGCCACCAGCGGCAAATTCGCCGCCTTGCGCGGGTTGCCCGCCGTTTCCCCAATGGCCGAGCGTATGGGGCTGGACCGCGACATTGCGTTGCTGGAAATGACCGGTGCGGCCTATCACGCCGATCAGATTACCACCGCCCGCGCCCTGCCCGCGCTGGAACGGGCCAAGCGGAACGGGCTGGACATCACTGCTGGCACCTCGATCCACCATCTGACGCTGAATGAGCTGGACGTGGCCGACTATCGCACCTTCTTCAAGGTCAAACCTCCGCTGCGGTCGGAAGATGACCGGCGGGCTGTCATCGAAGCGGTGCGGGCAGGTCTGATCGACACGATCAGTTCCATGCACACGCCACAGGACGAAGAAAGCAAACGCCTCCCGTTTGAAGAGGCGGCCTCGGGCGCGGTGGCGCTGGAGACGTTGCTGCCTGCGGCTTTGCGCCTGTACCATTCTGATCAACTGGACTTGCCGACTCTGTTCCGCGCGATGGCTCTGAACCCAGCTAAACGACTGGGTCTGGACAGCGGTCGCTTGTCTGAGGGCGCGCCGGCCGACCTGGTTCTGTTCGACCCGGATGTGCCCTTTGTGCTGGACCGGTTCACGCTTAGATCCAAATCGCAGAATACGCCATTTGACGGCCAGAGGATGCAAGGTAAGGTCACCGCAACCTTTGTGGCAGGCCAAGAAGTATACCGGAGACCCTGATGCCCCTGATCGACAGTACGATGACCCAGCTGATCCTCTGGGCCGCGATTGGATACCTGATGGGGTCGATCCCCTTTGGCATGATCATCGCCAAGGTGATGGGACTGGGAAATCTGCGCGATATCGGGTCGGGCAATATTGGGGCGACCAATGTACTTCGCACCGGCAACAAGGCCGCCGCCGCGCTGACTCTGATCTTTGACGCCGGGAAAGGGGCCGCTGCCGTCTTGCTCGCCCGTGCCATGGCCGGGGAAGACGCCGTACAGGTCGCCGCATTGGCCGCGTTTCTGGGCCACTGTTTTCCAGTCTGGTTGGGCTTCAAAGGTGGCAAGGGTGTCGCGACCTTTCTGGGCCTCTGGCTAGCGCTTGACTGGGGCGTGGGCATTGCCTGCTGCATAACTTGGCTGGTGGCCGCTGCCATCTGGCGGATTTCGTCGCTTGGGGCCCTTGCAGCAGCGTCCCTGTCTACAACCTGGGTCATGGTTTTGAGTGACGGGTCGACGTTTATTCTGGGAATCGTCCTGACATTGCTTGTGTACTGGCGCCATGCCGCCAATATCTCGCGCATCAAAGCTGGCACCGAACCCAGGATCGGGTCCAAGACCTGATATCCGCCTGAGTTAATTGGTTCTTGATCGAATCAATTCTATCTGTAATTTCTGTCATTACAGAAATTACTGGATACAATTATGCACCTTACTGAATCCATGCGCGACTTTATCCTCCATTGGGGGGAAATGGGTACCAAGTGGGGTGTGAACCGCTCGGTCGCGCAAATCCACGCTCTATTGCACATCTCGCCCGAACCGATGACTGCAGATGAGATCTGTGAAACGCTCGGGCTGGCCCGCTCGAACGTCTCGACCGGGCTGAAGGAACTGCAAGGCTGGAAGCTGATCAAAGCCAGCCGAAACCTGGGTGACCGGCGCGATCACTTTCATTCGATCCGGGACATGTTTGACCTGACCAAAGCTGTGGTCGAAGGCCGCCGCGAACGTGAATATGCGCCCACTCTGGCCGCACTGCGTATCGTTGCCCAAGAGGCCCAGAGCGACGGCACCTCGCCCAAAGTGCGCCAGCGGATTGATGAGACGCTAGAAACCATGCAAATGTTCGACGACTGGTATGTCGATGTGAACCGTCTACCTCGCCGCGTTCAACTGGCAATCGTCAAACTTGGCGGACGCATCGCCCGGCTGCTGCCCAAGGGACAAGGGGACAAGTCGCCCTAAAAATTTTACCCTCAAATTTCTCTCAATACAGAAATCTCAGAATATGATGTAATAAGGAGCATGACATGATCCAGCCCAAACGCCCGCCCGAACGCGCCCCGAAAGGCATCCAATGGGCCGACCTGGTTCCCCTGAACCGCTGGGACAAGATCAAGGAACTGATGCTACCGCTGCCTTGGCTGCTGCTTTCTCTGACGCTCTACAGTACTGCCCTCTGGCCACTTGGTGCTATGGCCAGCTTTCTGTTCTTTCTGTGCGCCCTGCGCCTGAACCACGAAGCGATCCATGGCAATCTCGGGCTGTCGCGGCGGCAGGATTCCTTGGTGATGCATGTGCTCAGCGCGCTTATGTTGGGTTCTAATCACGCTTTCTGCCAATGCCACCTGCTGCATCACAAACACGCCATGGGTTCGGGCGATTGCGAGGGGAATTGCGGGCACATGACCCTTGCGCAGGTCTTGGTATACGGACCCCGGTTTCCCTTCGACATCAACCGTGCGGCCTGGCGGATCGCCAACGCCAAGGCCCGTCGCCGCATCCTGATCGACTGGGGGCTGGTGCTTGCCGTGATCGCCGCTGCTGTGCTGAGCGGATCGCAAACCCTGCTGCTGCACGTGGCTGCGATGAGCACAGCCCAATGCCTTGCCGCCCTGTTTGCGGTCTGGATAACCCATCAGGGCACGCATGACAGTGGCGTTGCCGCGCGCAGTCAGCGCGGGGTGCTGGCGCGGCTGGCCTATCTGATGTTCTACCACCGCGAACACCATCTGTTCCCGAAGGTTCCTGTCAGCCGGTTGCCCGTTCTTGCGGATCGGCTGGAACGTTCGGTTGCAGGATATGCCGCAAGTCGCAAGCCGGTCATCGGCTGGCTGGAACCCCGCCGGTTCCGGGTTGAACCCTAATCCTTGCTGATACGCGCACCCAAGGATCCTGAGCGGAAACGCACAGGATCCGTTTGCCAGCACACAATCACCTTTAGTTGTTTTGAACGTGATCAATACGCTGCCCACTTCGGGGTCGTGGCGGCCAATTACCGACCGCACGGAACAAAACAATCAGAGTTGCCCAGACTCAATTACGGAATCCCCCGGCAGCTCGATTCACGAAAGGTGAAAACAATGAACAAGATCAAATCCCTTATCGGCGGCGTCGCGCTGTCTGTTGCCATCGCTAGCTCAACCCTGGCTGCAGGCGTCGAACTGAACGCAAGTTCGACCGGTCTGGCGCTACAGGGCTATGACCCGGTCGCTTACTTCACCGCTGGCGAAGCCACCAAGGGCGATTACCGCATCACTGCGCTGCACAACGAAGCCTTGTACCGCTTTGCCTCGGAAGAAAACAAAGTCGCGTTTGAAGAAAACCCGGAAGCCTACCTGCCCGCCTATGGTGGCTATTGCGCATTCGGCACCGCGATGGGCTTCAAGTTTGACGGCGACCCGAACTACTGGAGAATCGTCGACAACAAGCTGTACCTGAATCTGTCCGCAGATATTCAGGAACGCTGGGAAGGCGACATCCCCGGCTTTAACGAGCGCGCCGACACCAACTGGAAAGATATCGCCGACAAGAGCCCTTCGGAATTGCAGGCGCAATAATCCGCCCAAGAAAAACACCGGATCGGCGGCAGTTCACCCTGCCGCCGATTACCATTTGAAACCGCCATTTTTCACCCTAGTTGTTCAAGCAGGAACGAGCCCAAAAAAAACGTGGGCCAGTGCCCCGAAGCGGCGGCACAGAAATCAGGTACGGAAACAGCCAAAAGACAGCGATCCGGTCGTCAGACCGGGCCCTGGCAATACCACGTACAAATGAGCAGCAAAGGTTTGCTGAAGACCAATTCGAAAGAAAGGTTAACAGAATGACAGGAAGATTTTTTATTGCGGCCTTTATCGCCTCTATTGCGGCCGGAGGCGCCTCGGCGCAATCCTCGGGCAACTGGACGGGCTTTTACGGCGGCCTTCAGGTCGGCTATGCCGATATCGACACCAATGTTTCGGGCGTCGACGGTGATGGCGCGATTGGTGGTATCGTGTTGGGATATGATTATGATCTGGGGGATTGGGTTGTCGGTGGCGGCTTTGACTATGACTGGACCAGCATTGAACTGACCCCCGGCGTCGAGGTCGAAGACGTTTGGCGCCTCAAAGCACGCGCCGGATACAAAGTGACTCCGGTGGGGCTGCTATATGGTATCGGGGGCTATGCCGAGGCGAGTACGGACAATCTTGGCAGTGACGATGGTTGGTTCATCGGCGCTGGGTATGAACAGATTGTCGCCCCCAATGTCAGCGTTGGAGGCGAAATCCTGTATCACGAATTCAACGATTTCGATTCGACCGGAATTGATGTGGACGCGACCACAATCCAGGCCCGCGCCACCTACCGGTTCTAAGAAAACAGTGACGGAACCCGGCACAAACGCCGGGTTCCTTTCATTTACAGTTCAAGAACTGTGCTGCCTGTGGTTTGGCGCGCCTCAAGTGCGCGATGGGCCTCGGCCACCTGATCCAGCGGGAACCTCTGATCAATGTGGATTTTGACCTCGCCGCCTTCGACCTTGTTGAACAGGCGCCGCGCCATGGCCTGACAGACCGCGTGGTCCGAAATATGTGTGAAGAGCGTTGGCCGCGTTATCTTGAGCGATCCTTTCTTGGCCAGAATACCGATATCAATCAGAGGCACCGGGCCCGAGGCATTGCCGAACGAGATCATCATGCCAAGCGGTTTCAGGCTGTCGAGCGATCCGTCAAACGTGTCCGACCCGATGGAATCCATCACCGCGTCTACGCCTTTGCCTTTGGTGATCTGCGCGACGCGCTCGGCAAAGTTCTCGGTCCGGTAATTGATGCAATGCGCGGCACCGTTGAACTGCGCCAAACTGCATTTTTCATCGGTTCCGGCAGTACCGATCAACGTGATCCCCTCGGATTTGGCCCATTGGCAGGCAATCAAGCCAACACCCCCGGCAGCTGCATGAAACAGCACGGTATCCCCGCGTTTCAGCGGTGTGGTGCGATGAAACAGATATTCGACTGTCATCCCCTTGAGCATCATCGCGGCCGCCGCATCAAAAGAAATTCCATCCGGAAGCGGGCACACCTGTGCGGCGGGCATGACCCGTGCCTCGCAATAGGCTCCGGGCGGAGAGGCAGCATAGGCCGCGCGCTGCCCGGGTTCCAGATGCGTTACACCTTCCCCGACGGCTTCGATCACGCCAGCGGCCTCCATGCCCAAAGCCTGAGGCAGATCCAGCGGATACAGCCCAGTGCGCTGATATACATCAATGAAATTCAGCCCGCAGGCATGATGACGAATACGAACCTCACCGGGGCCGGGTTCACCAAGTGGGCGATCTTCGATCTTCAGAACCTCGGGGCCGCCGTGTTCATGGATGACGACGGTTCGTGCCGTTTTCTGCATGTTGTCCTCCTCTAGCCTCAGGCCAAGCTAACATGCCTGTGACGCAGGGCAATCGACACGATTACGCGAGGCGCAACCCAAACGCGAAAATTTGTGCTATACTATGCCCAAGGCGTTGCTGGCTGGTCCGGCCAAAAGCAACAAGTCGCCGGATTGACCCCGCTGCGCAACATCGCAATGCAGGAGGGGACGGCAATGGACAAAACGATTGGCAATCCGATCACCTGGGCGGCACGGAACATAGGTGCGACCGGGGATCACCTAGCTGAAAATATCAGCCATATCGGCAGCGCGGATACACGACACCTGCCAGTGGTTCGTACGCTGACGATGGATGATCTTTGGGCCTGCCTGAGGGCAGGATACAGCGATTTTCTGGATACAAGGGCCGATGCGATATTCGTGGTGCTCATCTATCCGATCGCAGGTTTTCTGATGTTCGGAATTGGGCTGAACACAAACATGGTTCCACTGCTGGCACCGCTGGTTGGTGGTTTTGCGCTTGTGGGTCCGGTAGCCGCCCTTGGCCTGTACGAAATCAGCCGCAAACGAGAACAAGGTGGCGAGGCTGGATGGCTGGATGCGTTTGGCGTGTTCCGGTCCCCTTCCCTGGGTGCAATTCTGGCTTTGGCGTTTTACATGGTCATGCTGTTTCTGGTCTGGCTGATGGTCGCGCAGAGCATCTATGTTCAGACACTCGGCCCTGACCTGCCCGCGTCGCTGGGTGCCTTTCTAACCCAAGTGTTCACCACCGCCGCTGGATGGACCATGATCTTGTTCGGGAACGCTGTTGGGTTTCTGTTTGCCCTCGTCGCCCTGGCAATCAGCGTCGTCAGCTTTCCGCTGCTGCTGGACCGCAAAGTGGGCGTTCCGGTCGCCGTGGTGACATCCGTACGGGTGTTGCGTCACAATCCGGGCGTCATCCTGAGCTGGGGATTCATCGTTGCTGCGCTGCTGGTCATCGGAGCGATCCCGATGTTGCTGGGCCTGATCGTCGTGATGCCGGTACTGGGCCACGCCACCTGGCATCTCTATCGGCGTGCCGTGGCCTGAAACACAGCTTTATCCCGCAACTTTCAGAACAATCTTGCCAATATGGCCAGAGCTTTCCATCCGGGCATGGGCCGCCGCCGCATCAGCCAGATCAAACTCACTATCCATGACAGGGGCAACTTTTCCCGCCTCGAGCAAAGGCCAGACCGCTTCGTGCAGATCCGAAGCGGTTTTTGCCTTGGCCAGATCGCTTTGCGGGCGCAGGGTACTGCCAGTCAAGGTCAGCCGTTTGACCATCATAAGCGCAAAATTCAGCTCGACCACGGGCCCCTGAAGGAAGGCTATCTGCACCAGCCGCCCATCCTCGGCCAGCGCCTTGACGTTGCGTGGGATATAGTCGCCGCCCACCATGTCCAGTATCAGATTCGCCCCGCCCTCGGCCCGCATCGCGGCTACGAAATCCGCGTCACGGTAGTTGATCGCCTGTTCGGCACCCAGCTTTTCACAGGCCTCACATTTTTCAGCCGAGCCTGCAGTAGCAAAAACCCGCGCTCCAAAGGCGTTCGCCAGCTGAATCGCCGTTGTGCCGATACCACTGGAACCACCATGCACCAGAAACCGCTCACCGGCCTTCAGGCTGCCGCGCATAAAGACATTGGACCAGACCGTGAAAAAGGTCTCGGGCAGGCAGGCGGCCTCTTTCAGGCCCATCCCCGCAGGCACCGGCAAACAATGCGCCGCAGGTGTGGCCACATATTCGGCATAGCCGCCGCCCGGCAGCAAAGCACAGACCTGATCGCCAACGGATAGGTCTTCCACCCCCGCCCCGACGGCCACGACCTCACCCGCGGCCTCAAGACCCGGCAGATCACTGGCACCCGGAGGTGGATTATAGGCACCGGCGCGCTGCAGAGCGTCCGGGCGGTTCACCCCCGCATAGGCGACTTTGAGGATCACTTGACCGGCCAAAGCTTGGGGCATCGGGCGTTCTGTCAGTTGCAGAACATCCGGACCACCGGGTTCGGTGATTTCAACGGCGCGCATCATCTGAGTCATGGGTAGATCTCCTTTGGCCAATGCCTAGCAGGCTGAAACGTCAAGGCCCAGTAGCAAGAGGACTACTTGCGCGGTGTCAGGAATCCGGGAAGCGTGCCGTGGGTTTTAGCCGGAGCTTTAACCTGCCCGGCCAACCAATTCGGAACAGCAAGAAACGGTCTGAACAGAGGATTGTCCCTCACCTGCCCCTTAAGCTTTTCGAACTGCATGACATTGTCGATACGACGGTCCAGAAACTCCCACGTTTTCTGATTCCCGGGCGAATCGTCCCCCAACCAGAACAACAGGGTCGAGGAATAGACCCCCGACAATGTCGCCCGCTTGGTGTACCAGTTCACGTCGTCCGACGTGTCTCCCAACGTGTCCCAGATCAGATCACAGGTTTGCCATACTGCCCTTGCGCCATCAGCCGCGTGGCTTGGCAGCGAAAACATGGTCATACCCCGGCGCACGAGTTCCTTATCCGGCACGGCCTGCAGCCGGAAGCGGACGGCAGCAGCGATCCGGTCACGGAATTTGATATCGCCCAAATCCTCAGTTTTAAGGCGATCTGCCATCACTGCGTCCCCGCGCGCATGAAATGTCAACGCCAGGTCAACGGCACCACGCGGACAAATCGCACGCACCAGAACGTCATCCATTCCACATTCTTCAATCGCCGCGCGAAAGCTGGTTTCCGACCAGCCATCGAAGGGAACATGTGTCAGCATCGCATCCAAAAGCTGCTGCTTGGCGTCTTCATAGGTGGTGGTCATGGCGGTTCTCCGGTTATCAGGACCAGTACTAGACAAGATAGAGGTGCTTTGCTATACGGCCAATTCCTGCAATTTCCTTGCAACTCTATCTAGAAAGGTGGTGACAACCACATGCAGGTTAGTGTTCGCGACAATAACGTCGATCAGGCGCTTCGTGCCCTGAAGAAAAAGCTGCAGCGCGAAGGCGTGTTCCGCGAAATGAAGCT
Organism: Ruegeria sp. CDSC025; assembly: GCF_059610805.1. Lineage (NCBI taxonomy): Bacteria > Pseudomonadati > Pseudomonadota > Alphaproteobacteria > Rhodobacterales > Roseobacteraceae > Ruegeria > Ruegeria sp. CDSC025. Next base: position 366,908 of record NZ_JBXWOJ010000003.1, read on the forward strand.
TAAGCAACATTTCGAGAAACCGTCCGAGAAAAAAGCGCGCGAGAAAGCTGAAGCGATCCGCCGTGCCCGTAAACTGGCACGTAAGAAAGCACAGCGCGAAGGTTTGCTCTAAGCACCTTCCTCGTCCAGTTTTGGATGACACTATTTGACGACCCCCGAGGCATCGCCCGGGGGTTTGTCGTTTTCAGGGTGACGTTGCGCGCTTTTTCGCGACTGGCTGACGCAACCCCGCGTCAATGCGCGATAAATCGCGAACTCAGATTCAACTTCCGGTGGCGATCTGCCCACCAACCCCGAGCGGCACGATTGTGTCTTCTCGTCGCCAAGTTCTCGCCACTAATGTCCCGCCAAAATAACGCAATCTATTGGAGGCAGAATCATGTCAACGGCCAGCGATCTAGAGCGGCAGATGCTCGCATTGATCAATGCAGAGCGGGCAAAGGCGGGCTTACAACCGGTCAAGCTTGAGCTTCGGCTGAACGCAGCGGCGGAAGATCACAGCGAGTGGATGCTGAACGTCGATAAGTTCAGCCATACCGGCGCCGGAGGTTCGCGACCATCGGACAGAATGGAAGATGCGGGCTTCGAATTCTCCGGAAGCTGGCGTGCGACTGAAAACATCGCATGGCAGAGTGTCCGCGGTGCGCCGGGGCTGTCGGATGACGTTCAGGATCTGCACAACAGCCTGATGAACAGTTCCGGCCATCGCGCGAATATTCTGGACGCCAACGTGACCGTTATCGGAATTGGGATTGAGGTCGGAAACTATGACGGCTGGAACGCCATCATGGTGACCCAGAACTTTGCACGGACCTCTGCGCCTTTGCAGCTTGATACCAGCAGTTCGGGTGGTTCCGGTGGTTCCACACCTCCACCGCCCTCGGGGCAGTTGGACGTCAGGGCTGGCAAGATCGGCACTGCTGCGGATGACTGGTTCGTTTTGAAATCCGGACAGTCTGGCCTTTTGGATGGGCGCGGTGGTGATGATACCCTGGTTGGTGGCCGCGGCCGAGATAAGCTGCTTGGCCGCTCCGGCGACGACACCCTGAACGGCGAAGGCGGAAATGACACTCTGGTTGGCGGTGCTGATAATGACGACCTGAATGGGGGTGATGGCAAAGACCTTCTGAAAGGCGGCTATGGCATTGACCAGCTGGACGGCGGCGCCGGAAACGATGTGCTTAAAGGCGGGCAGGACAACGACATTCTTATCGGTGGCGCTGGCAACGATAAATTGCTTGGTGGTAATGGCGCAGATGTCATGACCGGTGGCACCGGAGTGGATCAATTCTACTTCACCAAGGGCGCGGATACTGTGACGGATTTCACCGACGAGGATATCGTCAACCTCCGGCAGGCCAAGTCTATCGTTGGGTATAACGATCTGATGAAGAACCACATTTCGCAATCCGGAAATGACGTCATCATCGATGCCGGTAACGGCCACACCCTGACACTAGAAGATACCTTGTTATCGGACCTGGCCAGAGACGACTTTGTGTTCTGAAGGCCGGACAAGCGAAAACTAAAGCCACGCCCCCGGAATCCGGGGGCGTTTTTCGTGATCAGTAAATCTTGGGCACGTACAGCTCGTCCGGCAAAACACGCCGTTCGTATTCCGGATTATATTTGCGATCCGGGAGATCAACTTTTTCCTGCGGTACATCCGTATAGGGGATCTTGGTCAGAAGATGCTCAATACAGTTCAGGCGCTCACGCTTTTTGTCGTTGCCTTCGACGATGTACCAGGGCGCCTCTCGGATGTTGGTACGGAACAGCATGTCCTCTTTGGCTTTGGTATAGGCCTCCCAGCGGATACGGGATTCCAGATCCATTGGGGACAGTTTCCACTGTTTCATAGGATCGTGAATCCGCATAAGGAATCGCAGCTGCTGTTCCTCATCCGTGATCGAGAACCAGTATTTCAGCAAGATGATCCCGGATCGAACCAACATCCGTTCGAATTCGGGAACGTCCTGAAAGAACTGATCAACCTGATCTTTGCTGGCAAACCCCATCACCCTTTCGACCCCGGCACGGTTATACCAGGACCGATCGAACAGAACGATCTCACCGGCGGCGGGCAGATGCGGGACGTAACGCTGGAAATACCACTGGCTCTGCTCACGACGACTGGGCGCCGGCAGAGCAACCACCCGGGCAACACGCGGATTCAGGCGCTGCGTAATCCGCTTAATCACCCCACCCTTGCCAGCACTGTCCCGGCCTTCAAACAGGATACAGACCTTGGCACCGGTATGTTGCACCCAGTCCTGCACCTTGATCAGTTCAGCCTGAAGTCGCAGCAAGTTACGGAAATAGACCTTGCGATCCAGCATGTCGGGATGCTGATCCTTGTAGATCTTCCGCACTTCCACCGACAGCATGGGCTCGCTGAATTCGATCTCAAAATCTTCGTCCAGCGCGTCTTCCAACTCGGCTTCGAGCCAGTCTTTTGGTGCATGGTTAAATTCGTCGGTCAAGGTCTGCTCCTTATCAATTAACGGGTCAGGACCCTATCAGGCGCGTGTAACCGCCTGATGTCATCACAGAGGTAGATGAAAGCCTTTTTCTAAGCTTATCTGCCGGGGTCAGCAAGATCACTGCCCCAGGAATTCGGAAACTTGGCATTTCCGCTCGGCTGGATCATTCAATCGCCAGAGCCACCCCTACTTCAGCTTGTATGAAGCCTGTTAACATGACTTGCCAGCCCGAGTGTTCTGAGGGCATCAAAGCACAGGTCATTTCAGAGAGGGGCCGTGGCGCATTTCATATCTGTTCTGCCGGTTGTTTGGCCCTGGTTTATCCTGATCGCCGCGCAGATATGCGCTGTTTCAGGGAAATGGTCTTTGGGGTTCGTTCTGCTGACCTGTTTTGGCCTGATTGCTCTGACCTTGGGTCTGGTCACGCCCTTTGCCGCAGCTATTGCGTCAGCAGGTCTTACCGGAGCGTTGATGCTACGCGGTTTGAACGGTGCGTTTTCCTTTGTTGGACATATCGCCTTGATCCTGTGGTGCCTGGCCATGGACGCACATCTGGTTCCGGGCTTTCATAACCTACTGGTACTGGACCGGGTTCATGCCGGTCCGGGCAGCACCGATTTCACGATGTACCTGAACCTGGACAAGCCTCTGATCCTGTTCGCCGTCCTTCTGGCCTGGCCACGCATGAATGATGGAGTAGCGTATATACGCAAATCGCCGCTGGCGGTCGGGCTGGTCGCATTGCCGGCCCTGTTTCTACTGGGCCTCTCAGTTGGTGCCATCCGGCCAGAGTTCACCCTTCCCCATTGGTGGATGATCTTTGCACTTTCCAACCTGTTTCTGACCTGCCTCACGGAAGAGGCCTTTTTCCGTGGCTATCTGCAATCAGCACTTTCCGAACGCCTGGGGGCTGCTGCGGGGATTGCTGCGACCAGCCTGCTTTTCGGGCTTGCACATTTTGCAGGTGGACCTGCATTGGTTGTCTTTGCAGCCCTTCTTGGCGCGGCATGTGGCCTGGGATATTACGCGACAGGACGGCTTTGGGTTCCGGTTCTGATGCATTTCGCCTTTAACGCGGCGCATCTGGTGATTTTCACCTATCCCGGCCCAGCCTAGGTTAAACCGGCAACGCCGTCGTCTTGAACACAGTCCGAAGCGCGAATGAACTTTGCATCTGCGCCACGCCTGGAAGTCGAGACAGATATTGGCGATGGATGCGGGCGAAATCCTCGGTGTTTTCGGCAACGACCTTCAGGATGTAATCCGCAGTTCCTGCCATCAGGTGGCATTCCAAAACATCCGGGATCCGCGCAACAGCTTTTTCGAAGGCCTCCAGTACTTCCTCGGCCTGGCCCTGCAAGGTGATCTCGACAAACACCGTTGTTGGCACATTCATCTTGCGCGCGTCCAACAAGGCAACGTAGTTGCGGATATAGCCATCGGCCTCAAGCCTCTGTACCCGCCTGTGGCAGGCCGAAGGCGACAAATTCACCTGCTCGGACAATTCAGCATTCGACATACGACCATTCCGCTGCAAGGCAGCCAAAATCTTTCTATCTGTCGTATCAAGGCTCATCCACGCAATTCCTTTGCGGGTTTTACCCATTGTAGCGAAGATTTTCCCGAAGAAAAGCCGGAATGCGGGCAGAGTTTCACAGAAATTGCACCCGAAACCGCCCATTATTTAGGCAGTTTAGGAACGGAGAGACCTAATGAAAATCGGTTGCCCCAAAGAAATCAAGCCGCAGGAATTCCGTGTCGGCATGACGCCCAACGCCGCACAAGAGGCGGTGTCTCGTGGCCATGACGTGATAATCGAAAACGGAGCTGGCATTGGCGCCGGGTTTGACAACGATGATTACGTCGCCGCAGGTGCCCGCATCGTGGACAGTGCAGAAGAAGTTTTTGCCACCGCAGAGATGATTGTCAAAGTCAAAGAACCCCAGGCGGGCGAACGCAAGATGCTGCGTGAAGGGCAGCTTTTGTTCACCTACCTGCATCTGGCCCCGGATCCGGATCAGACCCATGACCTGCTGGAATCGGGCTGTACGGCTATCGCCTATGAGACAGTGACCGATGCAAATGGAGGTCTGCCCCTGCTTGCACCCATGTCCGAGGTTGCGGGCCGTCTGGCACCACAGGTCGGATCCTGGACGCTGCAAAAGGCGAATGGCGGCCGCGGAGTGCTGATGGGTGGCGTCCCCGGCGTTGGTCCAGCAAAAGTTGTGGTTATCGGTGGGGGCGTCGTCGGTACCCATGCCGCCAAGATCGCTGCAGGTATGGGCGCGGATGTGACGGTACTGGACCGGTCTCTGCCCCGGCTGCGTTATCTGGACGACGTGTTCGGCGGTCAGTTCAAGAACCAGTATTCAACTGCAGGTGCGACCGCGGAGTTGATCCAGACAGCCGACATGGTGATTGGCGCTGTGCTGATTCCGGGTGCTGCAGCGCCGAAACTGGTGACGCGCGCGCAGCTGTCCACCATGAAACCCGGCGCGGTTCTTGTGGATGTTGCCATCGACCAGGGCGGCTGTTTTGAAACCTCAAAGGCCACAACCCATGCGGACCCGATCTATGAAGTTGACGGCGTCATGCATTACTGCGTGGCCAACATGCCCGGCGCGGTTGCAAGAACATCAACAATAGCACTGGGCAACGCCACAATGCCGTTCATGCTAGCACTGGCGGATAAAGGATGGAAACAGGCCTGTCAGGATGATCCGCACCTGCTGGCTGGCTTGAACGTTCACGCCGGCCAACTCACCTATTATGCGGTTGGCAAAGCGCTTGGGATTGACGTGGTATCCCCCAACGTCGTCATCAAATCCTGACGGAAGCCTCCAACCCCTGAAGCGTTGGGCATAGCGCCGCCTCTTCGAAGCGGCGTGACCTGTTCACAGCGTTGAACGGGGCACCAAAAACAACGACGCCGCGCGATTAGCGCGGCGCCGGGCCCAACCGGAGGAGGGTATTTCAATGCCCGAGCGACGGGCGGGAGCATCATCCCTGTTTCTGGATCTCGACCGAATGCGGGTATGGTATCGAAACGCCTTTTGCATCAAACGCTTCTTTGACTGCTTTGGTCATTTCAAATTTGACATCCCAATAATCGACAGCGGCACACCACAAGCGCACCGTCAGATCGACCGAGCTGTCCCCCAGATTTGTGACCCGCACCCAGGGCTCGGGATCGCCGTGGATGCGCCCGTCAGCCATTGCGAGGTCCAGAATGATTTTCATCGCCTCATCCGCGCTATCGCCATAGTCGATACCAAACACCAAATCTACACGACGCGTCTCGTGTGCCGAGTAGTTGGTGATAACTGACCCCCAAGCCTGGCCATTGGGTACAATGATCTGCACATTGTCGGGGGTCACGAGTTCGGTCGTGAACAGATTCAGATCTTTGACAGTTCCGGCTGTTCCGCCGATGTCGACATATTGGCCAAGCTTATACGGCCGGAAGACAACCAACATCACGCCTGCTGCCAGATCACTAAGTGTACCCTGCAGCGCCAGGCCAATGGCCAGCGAAGCAGCGCCCAAAATGGCAACGATACTGGTTGCTTCGATCCCGAAGATGCCCAGAACAGCCACAATTACCATGGCCAGAATGGCCCATTTGATCATGCTGGCGGCAAAATTGCCCAGCGTCGGATCAATATGGGGCGTTTTGTTGATACGGCGGCGAACAACCCCAGCGATCATTCCTGCCGCAATCCAGCCCAATATCAGAACAATCAGAGCCTTGCCCGCACTCATCAAGATTGGCACATAGCCGTTTGCCATATCCATGGCTTGATTTGCCATTTCCATCGTCTGCTCCAATTCGGGTTTCCTTCTGCTTTCAGATCGTTAATTGAATCCCACCTATCTGGTGGGCTCCTCTTCTGCCGTAACTGCAGGAGTCACTTTTTCAGTGCGTCGCGGATTTCCATCAGGATGTCCAGCTCGCTTGGCCCGGCTGGCGCTTCTTCTTCCGCCGGTGCTTCCTCTTCTGCCGCCTCTTTGACCCGGTTCACCATTTTGACCAGCATGAAAACCACCCAGGCGATGATCAGAAAGTTGATGATCGCCATTATGAACGCACCATATGCAAAAACAGAAGCACCGGTTTCCCGCGCCGCTTCCAGGCTCGCCCCTTCGGCGACATCACCGGCCAGAACGGAGTAGTTGTTGGTGAAATCAACCCCACCCGTAAACAGGCCAATCAATGGATTGATCAGATCACCAACAAGCGACGTAACAATTGCGGTAAATGCGGCTCCAATGATGATACCCACCGCCATATCCATGACATTGCCTTTGGCAATGAATGTCTTGAACTCCTGGAACATAACTTCCCTCTTTCCCTGTTGTCATTTTTATGCGCCTAAACGCACGGCAACTGTGCGCTAATTGCACTATAAAATGTATGTTTTTATGGGAAATCGTAACTATTTTTCCCCAATCGGCTTATTCAGGAGACCCCATGACACATTTTGCGTCTTATTCCATTACAGACAAATGGCCCGCCAAAGACCCTTCGGTCATTCAGCTCTATTCTTATCCGACGCCTAATGGCGTCAAAGCCTCGATCATGCTTGAGGAAACCGGCCTGCCCTACGAGGCACATCTGGTCACGCTTGCGGATGCGGATGTCAAAAGCTCCGAGTTCCTGTCGCTGAACCCAAACAACAAAATCCCTGCAATCATTGACCCGAACGGTCCTGATGGACATCCCCTGGGCCTGTTTGAAAGCGGTGCGATCCTGTTGTATCTGGCCGAGAAGTCAGGGAAATTCATGGGCCAGACACAAAGCGACGGACATCGCATTACCCAATGGCTCATGTTCCAGATGGGTGGAATTGGTCCCATGCTTGGGCAACTTGGCTTTTTCCACAAATTCGCCGGGAAAGAGATCGAAGATCCGCGCCCCCGTGAGCGCTATCTCAACGAGGCAAAGCGGCTGTTGAATGTCGTGAACAATCAACTTGATGGCCAGGAATGGATCGCCGGGGATTACTCGATCGCCGACATTGCAATCGTCCCCTGGCTGCGCGGGTTGGATTTTTATGGTGCCCGAGACATTGTTGGCTGGGATGAGTACTCAAATCTCCAATCTTATCTTGATCGGTTTCTTGCGCGTCCCGCCGTTCAGCGCGGGCTGCAGATTCCTTCCCCAGGTTAACACGTGTGGGGTGAGGCAATACCTCACCCCATCCATTTAGCTTGGAAGCTTACCCGTCAAAACATACCGCAGCACATCCACCACCTGCGAGGGATGTTCAGCAACAGCCAGGGCAGCTGCATCAACCTCTTTCAACGCGTGCTGATGATCTGGCCCGTGCACTACGATGATCGACTTGCCCAAAGCCGCCGCATATCCCGCGTCAAAGGCTGCGTTCCATTGCTTGTATTGATCGCCAAAGCGGACGACCACGACATCCGCGTCTGAAATGCCCTTGCGGGTTCGGATCGCATTGACCATCGCACCCTTGTGGTCATGCCAATACTTGTTTGGCTCGGACCCCAAAATTGCAACGCCGCAATCGTCGCTGGCTTCGTGAACCGTGACAGGGCTGTTGAACGAAATGTCCAACCCTTTCGCCCCGTCAATGATCTGCTCGCGCCAGTCGGTGTGTATCTCTCCGGACAGGTAGACGTTCAGGCCCATTGATTTCTCCTTTGATTTTATTGGCGACCCTAAAGACAAAATGGACCTGACCCAAGGGGGGGGCTCAGAAAGCCAGCCGCCAAAACACCGGCTGCCCGTTGGGAACTGCCTTACGGGCCGCGCTGCGCTGCTTGCTTCCCAGAAACCCCGGCATCTCGGATGTTGGCTCGAACCCGAAACTGCGGGGCAAACGGGTATAGATCGACCGAGGCGGCAACCGTCCCCAGGTGATCCCTTTCAGCTGCGCGCCCGGTTCTGGCTGGTGCATCCAGACTTCGCGAATGGCGAATTCGTCGCGCAGCAGCACCAACACTGCCAACATCATGACCTCGGCCCATATTTTCGCGCATTTCTGCTGCAGCGCCTGCTCGTATTCACGCGTCAAACGCAACTCACGCGACCGGGGCGCCCGGCATTGCAGTCGACGCCGGGCATGGCCGACAAAGCGCAACCAGTCGGACTGAATTTCTTCAATCAGACAATAGCCACTTGTTAAATCTATATCCAAGCGGCACCAGGCCAGAGTCGGACGGCCATGCGTGCGTACCGGGTGCCAACAGCTTTGGAACGCACCCGCCGCCGCGCGCTGTTCGAATTTCCACAACAGCTCGGCATGCTCGGTCGGGAAGCCCAACTGCACCACAAGGTTATGCGCCTTGCGCGTGGTTTGTTCACCAGACCAGCGCTCAAAGCTCAGGCAGAAATCCAGCCATTCGGACTGATAGACCGCTTCTAAACCATGGAACGCCGCAGGGCTTAGCCCCTTCAGACGCACGGCGCGATCCGCATGGGCCACGGCCAGCACATCGTGCCGCCGCAAAACCCCGCCGCACCGCGCGATCATGGGTTTCAGCAAAGGACGCGCCAGCAAACGGGACAGCCCCGATTGCTTTAGATCCGAAACCGACATTTCGGCCTCCATCGACTGGCACAGCAACCAGGGGCTTTGCCGGTCGGTATAATAGTAGAATGGCATCTCTTCCGGCAGAATCTGCCGGATCATCGAGATGTCTTGGCGTTTCATGACAACTCTCCAACGGGAAACAGGCCCGCCGGTCAGTTGGCGGGCAATCAGGGTTTGGGCATTGCTTTTGCGAGGCTGGGATCTGGCATCTGGCAGACTCCGGATTGTGATTGCATCAGGGGGCTGGACTTACGGCCAGGGGGTGATTCCACTCAACCCCTGGATTTTCAGGACGCAGGGACGTTGCAGCACGGCAACACTGGCGTCTGAGAAACGAGAAAAGCGCGCCGAAGGGCGCGCTTTGCATTTGGATTACGGTCGCGTTAGCCGCGCAGAACGCCGCCCGTTGCATTGGAAACCTTGGCGATGATCTTCTCGGCCACCGCTTCGATGTCTTTTTCTTTCAGGGTCACATCTGTTGGCTGCAGCCGAACGGTGATGGCCAGAGATTTCTTGCCCTCACCCAGGCTGCCGCCAATGAATTCATCAAAGACGCGCACATCCTCGATCAGCGCCTTGTCGGCCCCGGCAGCGGCATTCACCAGCGTCAGTGCCTCGACGCCTTCATCGACGACAAAGGCAAAGTCACGCTCGACCGCCTGCAGATCGCGCAGCTCCAGCGCCGCGCGGGTCGCCCCGGATTTACGCGGAAGAGGCACCTCATCCGGCCAGATAGTGAAAGCCACCGCCGGGCCCTTGATGTCCATCGCCTGCAACACACGCGGATGCAACTCGCCGAAAACGCCCAGTACCTTTTTCGGACCCAGACAAATTTTGCCGTGCCGGCCCGGATGCCACCAGGCGTCGCCCTCGCGTAGGATCTGAACCTTGGCGGGTGCGCCGATGGCGGCCAAAACGGCCTCGGCATCTGCCTTGGCGTCGAACACATCCGCCGGGCGTGTGGCGCTATGCACATCCTTGGGGCCGTCGCGACCGACCAGCAGGCCGGTAATCTGGATTTTCTGATCGCCTGGCTCGCCGTCGTGAAAAACTGGGCCAACTTCAAACAGCGCCACATCTGCATAGCCGCGCGCCTGATTGCGGGCCGCCGCTTGCAACAGCCCCGGCAGCAGATCGGGGCGCATATGGCTCATCTCGGACGAAATCGGGTTTTCCAACTGCGTCGCTTCATCGCCACCGCCAAACAGCGCTGCGGATGTCTGATCAATGAATGTATAGCTGACGCATTCGTTATAACCCAATGCGGCACAGGTGCGGCGCGCCATCGACTGGCGGCGCTGAGTGGGAGTCATAACCGGTTTCGGAATGCCATCAGTGACCCTCGGCAGCGGCTTGCCCTGAAGCTTGGTCAGGGAGGCAATTCGTGCGACCTCTTCCACCAGATCAGCCTCGCCCATGACATCGGGGCGCCAGCTGGGGACATGGGCCATCTCGCCTTCAAGGCGGAAACCCAGACGGGTCAGGGTCTGGCGCTGCTCGCTTTCGGGAATGACCATCCCGACCAGCGATTGCACCCGGGCCGAGTCCAACTTGTAGGATCGCGCATGGTTTGGTGCTTTGCCTGCCTCAACTACTTTAGAGACCTCGCCACCGCAGATATCCAGGATCATCTGCGTTGCATGTTCCAATCCTTCCAGCGTGTATTCCGGGTCGACGCCGCGCTCGAATCGGTACCGCGCATCCGAGTTGATTTTCAACGCCCGGCCTGTCAGTGCAATTTGCACATGATCCCAGAACGCGCTTTCGAGGAAGACGTTCACGGTATCCTCGGTACAGCCGGTTTCTTCGCCGCCCATGATCCCTGCAATAGATTCCGGGCCGTTGTCGTCCGAAATCACCATCATGCCCGGTTGCAGCGTGTATTCCTTTTCGTCCAGCGCCACCAGCTTTTCGCCGCCCTTGGCCCTATGTACGCGCAGGTTGCCCTGAACCTTGTCCGCATCAAAGACATGCAGCGGACGGTTCTGGTCGAAGGTCATATAGTTGGTGATATCCACCAAGGCCGAGATCGGACGCAGGCCGATCGCCTTCAACTGATCCTGCAGCCACTGCGGGCTGGGGCCGTTCTTGACACCCTTGATCAGACGCCCGGTGAAATGAGGTGCTCCGTCCAGCGTGTCATCATCAATCGTCACCTTGATCGGGCTGACGAAATCGCCCGGCACCGGCACATAGTCGCGCTCTTTCAGCGTGCCGACCCCGCGTGCCGCCAGATCGCGCGCGATCCCGGCGACGCCCAGCGCATCGGGACGGTTCGGGGTGATCGCAATCTCGATCATCGGATCGACCTTTGCGGGATCATTCTCGGCCAGCCAGTCAACGAACTGATCGCCGACCTCACCCGAGGGCAGCTCGATGATGCCGTCATGCTCTTCCGACAGCTCCAGCTCGCGCTCCGAGGCCATCATGCCAAAGCTTTCGACACCGCGGATCTTGCCGACGCTGATGGTGATGTCCAGGCCCGGAATATACATGCCCGGTTTGCAGACCACGACAGTGATACCTTCGCGCGCATTGGGCGCGCCGCAGATGATCTGCAGATCACCCTCATCCGTCGCAACCGTACAGACCCGCAGCTTGTCGGCATCAGGGTGCTGTTCGGCATGGGTCACTTTTCCCAGCGTAAAACCCGCCAGTCGGTCCGCCGGATTGACGATCTCTTCGACTTCGAGCCCCAGATCGGTCAGCGTTTCGGCGATCTCATCGACCGACGCGTCAGTGTCCAGGTGATCCTTGAGCCAGGAAAGGGTGAATTTCATCGGTCGTATTCCGCATAATCTTGGGTCAGCCCGCGTGTAACGGATATTCAGACAAGGGGAAAGAGGCCGTGTGCCACATGATCACCTACTGTTCGGCAACTGTGTTGGCGACGCTATCCGATCCGGCAAACACTGCCAAAATCCGCGCGATGCTTTCGCCCGTATTCTCCCCCACATGCGGGGATCGGAACGCTTCGACAAAGGCATCACCGGTTTTGTAGGTCTTTGTCCCCGCCGCGCCGTAATCGACAGTGATTTCCCCTTCCAGCACATAGGCCACCAGCGGAGCATTATGTCGGTGACTACCGGTCACCTGACCCGGCTGCATGGTAATGATGGCCATGGTGATCTGCGGTGTGCCGTCCGGGTATTCCAGTGGCTCTCCGATCACCGACTTGTCCGTTTGCACCAAAACATCAACAGGCGGATAGGCGTCGCGCGCCAGTGCGGAGGTTGCGGTCAGGATCGCGGCGGTTACCAACAGGGGTTTCATCAGAAAGGACTCCTTGGTCAGATGGCCTGCGCAAATGACCTCGGATGCAAAGGGCTGTCAAACGGGTCAGGGATAGACTGGTGTTCGTCCGGCCAGCTCATCCAACTGCCAGCCGATCCAGCCATGAGGGATGAAATGCCCGCCCGGATGCGTGTCCAACGTAACCTGCCCCTGCGCGCAATCGGTCCACTTCACGCGGCTGAGGGTCAGGAAAGGCTTCACGCTCCAATCGCCACGCGGGGTTGCACCGTTGCAATCGAACTTCGCCTTCCACAACGCCACCGGATAGGTCGTGTCTCCGCCCGGACCCAAGGGAAAATCCATCACCGTGTCGTCCAACCCATGCACATGGCGCACCTGGCGCGGCGCCTGCGGGCAATCTTCGGTCTGGCGAATGCTGCCAGCTACAGCCAGCAGGGCCGCAACGTCATCGCCGGACTGACAGACATAGCGCCACGCCATCGCGCCGCCATAGGAATAGCCCGAGACATAGATGCGATCCGGGTCGATGGGATAGCGCGCCGCCACATCCTCTAGCACCCGATCCGCGAAGGGAACGTCATCGGTCTCGGAGGTCCAGAAATCCCAGCTTTTGCCCAGCCCGTTCGGGGCCACCAGCAATACGCCGCGCAGTTTGGTGGCCCCTGCGATCCTTTCGTGGTTGACCACCACATCCCCCTGCCGTGCCCAGCCGTGGAAATGCAGCAATACCGGCAGAGGGCTTTCGCCATCCCAGCCGTCGGGTTCAAGCACATGATAGGAACGGTCGCCCAGCGGGCAGGCCGCGTCGCCATGGCAACCATTTGCTGCAGCTTGGAGCGGGAGAAGAAGAAACAGGCAGGTCAGAATCCGAAACATAACTCGGAGCCTACCCGCCCCGTGCACGAAGTCACGTCACAACGCCGTGGGAATTCAGCGAAAGCAGCGCTATCGCCAGACCGAAGGATGGCGATCCCAAGACTGTGTAAGGCACTTTATCTCTGCCAAATCCGCGCACAGTTCGAGCGCTGCACTGACGGAGACAAATCGCCAGCCCGTGCGGGCGGTCTGGCGATAGCGCGGCATAAAGATGCCTCACTTCAGCATACGTGGCTATAATCTCTCGTGCCTAAAAATAAGCTACTTCGACTTCTCTTTCGCATATTTATTAATGAACTTCTTAGCGATTTCCTGCTGATCTGTCGCTTCTTTCCTTTGGTTCATTCGATTGGAATGAACAGTCATTGCCGCCCATGCACCGGGAAGCAAAGCGATCCCAACAAAGGGTAAAATCCAGCGAACAGCGGTTTCAAACATGTGCACCGTTGCAATCTGAAAAACAATTACTGAGACCGTAATTCCAACCAACCACACCAAAGGAGCTTTGGCTACGCGGCGGTGCCACCAATCGATGTACCGAGCCAGATATACGCCCAGCGGATACAACTACCGGCTCAAACCACCATGCAGGTTCGGCATATCCAGCGCTGCAAACCCGTAGTGCCGCAACCACCGCAGATCGCTGTCAAAGAACGCCCTCAGATCCGGAATGCCGTATTTCAACATCGCCAGACGGTCGATGCCGATACCAAAGGCAAAGCCCTGATAGACCTCGGGATCAATGCCACCGGCGGCGATCACCTTGGGGTGGACCATGCCGGAGCCCAGAATCTCCATCCAGTCGTCGCCCTCGCCGATCTTCAGCTGGCCGTTATCCCAGGAACAGCGGATATCGACCTCTGCCGACGGTTCGGTAAAGGGGAAGTGCGAGGCGCGGAAGCGCAGTTCGACATCGTCGACCTCGAAGAACGCCTTCACGAACTCTTCCAGAACCCATTTCAGGTTCGCCATCGAGATGTCCTTATCGATGGCCAGCCCTTCGACCTGATGGAACATCGGCGTGTGGGTCTGATCATAATCAGCGCGATAAACGCCGCCCGGACAAATGATGCGGATCGGCGCACCCTGCAGCTCCATTGAGCGGATCTGGACCGGCGAAGTATGGGTGCGCAGCACATGCGGCGGGCGCTCGTCGCCCTCGGCACGGTGCATATAGAACGTGTCCATCTCGGCCCGCGCGGGGTGGTGGCCGGGGATGTTTAGCGCGTCGAAATTGTGCCAGTCGGTCTCAATCCGCGGCCCTTCAGCCACCGAGAAACCCAGTTCGGCAAAGATCGCAGTCAGTTCCTCGGTCGCCTGGCTGACCGGGTGGATCGAGCCTTGGCGGCGCGCGCGCGTCGGCAGGGTAACGTCCAGCCATTCGGTGCGCAGACGTTCATCCAGCGCGGCATCGGCAAGACCGGCTTTCTTGGCGGCCAGCGCCGAGTTGATCTCATCCTTCAGGGCGTTCAGCGCGGGGCCTGCGACCTGACGTTCCTCGGGGGTCATCTTGCCCAGCTCGCGCATCTTCAGCGCGACCTCGCCCTTTTTGCCCACGGCGGCGACGCGGATCGCCTCAAGCGCGTTCTCATCGCCCGCCTCGGCGATCTGCCCCAGATATTTTGCCTTAAGATCGTCCATGACGCCCTCTGAATTTGGTCGCCAACCTGCTATCGGCCCCGCCCCGCGAATGCAAGCGGGACGCGGTGGGTCAATAGCTGTATTCGGGATAAATTCGAGTCAGATCGCCGTTCCAGTCGCCATTGTAGTGTTCCAGCAACTCATCCGCTGGAACCTTGCCGGTATCGAGACTTTCCTTCAGCGCATTCAGGAAATGCGTCTCATCGGGAACCAGACCACCTGCGCCGGGATAGGCCCGGGCCTTGAGACCACTTTCCGAGATCGCAACCACTTCGCGGGCAAGATCATGCATGTTGATGTCGCCAACCTGCGCCTGCAGGCCATTGACGGCCGCCTGAACGCGCAGTTCCTCGCGCGTTTCGGCATCCCAGCCCTTGACCAGATCCCAGGCCGCATCCAGCGCGCCCTGATCATAGGTCAGGCCAACCCAGAAGGCAGGCAGCGCACACAGACGCCGCCAAGGGCCACCATCCGCGCCGCGCATCTCCATGAATTTCTTGATCCGCGCCTCGGGGAAGGCGGTGGTCAGGTGATCGGCCCAATCGGACAGGGTAGGTGTTTCACCCGGCAGCGCGGGCAGTTTGCCCTGCAGGAAATCGCGGAAGGACATGCCCAGCGCGTTGATATACTGGCCATCGCGATAGACAAAGTACATCGGCACATCCAACGCGTATTGCACGTAGCGCTCGAACCCAAAGCCTTCTTCGAACACAAAGGGCAACATACCAGTGCGTGCATCGTCCAGATGCCGCCAGATATGGCTGCGCCAGCTTTTCTGGCCGTTGGGCTTACCCTCAAAAAATGGCGAGTTGGCAAACAGCGCAGTCGCCACAGGCTGCAAAGCCAGCGCCACGCGCAGTTTCTGCACCATGTCTGCCTCGGACCCAAAGTCGATATTGACCTGAACCGTGCAAGTGCGCCGCATCATGGCGCGGCCCATGGAGCCTACTTTTTCCATGTAATCGTTCATCAGCCGATAACGGCCTTTGGGCATCAGAGGCATCTGCTCATGGGTCCAGATCGGGGCCGCGCCCAGACCGATAAAGCCCACGCCGATTTCATCAGCGATATCCTTAACCTCGCGCAGGTGGGTGTTCACCTCGTCGCAGGTCTCGTGGATCGTCTCCAACGGCGCACCAGACAGCTCTAGTGCACCGCCCGGTTCAAGGCTGACATTGGCGCCGTCTTTTTCCAGACCGATCAGGTGGCCCGCTTCGCGCACCTCGGCCCAGCCGTGCCGGTCGCGCAGCCCTTCAAGCACCGCCACAATCGACCGCGTGCCTTCGAATGGCAGCGGTTTCAGTGAGTCTTTACAATAGCCGAACTTTTCATGTTCGGTTCCGATACGCCAATCGGCTTTGGGCTTGCAGCCCGCTTCCAGATATTCGGCAAGTTGCTCGTGGCGTTCGATCGGTCCGCCGCCGGACTGGGGGATGGACATGAACCGTGCTCCGATCCTGATGTGTCTGTCTTGTTGGTCAGTCGTGGTCGCAAACGAGGGCGGTGTCAATGCAACCGCATATGCGCAGGGCGCATCGACTGACGCTCCCAAATTACTACGGGATGTACGGCCCCACCGTTCAATTCCGACAACATATGTTCTGTTTTCAACCCCGGCAGCGCCGAGAACACGTCAAACAGCGCTTCGGCCCCTTCGGCATTCACAGGAATGTGAAGCGTCGGCTGGCCAGGCTGTTCCAACACCCAATGCGCCGGATTCGAGGATGGATCCAACGCCAACCGTTCGATTTCCCGCGTCGCTACCATGCCACCGTCCAGCGGGCCAAAATAGGATATCTGGCCTTCGTCGATGGTCACAACTCCGGGGCCACCGACGCCGGTGCGAAACCTGGAGCGCTGAACCCCGATCACGGCCAGTGCAAGCGACACCGCCACCAAAACCCAGCCCAACCAGCCCAGCAACCCACCCGGGCCGCTGATCCAGCTGAGGCCAACCAACAGAATGACACCGGCAACCAGCACTTCGCGCCAGCGCCACAGGGCCAGTTTCGCTTCGGGTCGGATGAAACTCATGCGGTATCCTCTGGGTTTATGAACAGGATGAGCGAGTACTGCCCCGCGGATTGAAAACCGATACCGATATAAGCACGCGCAGCGGAATCGGAAGCCGCAAACAAAACCGCGCGTTTCGCACCCGTACGGCGCGCCTCCTCCAGATGCAGCGCGACGGCCAGACGCGCATATCCACGGCCGCGCATTTCACGAGGTGTAAAGACCCCACCAATCTGCACGACTTCTTGCAAGCACGCATTAAAACCAGTCATGGCGACAGGCCGATCGTCGACCAGCAACACACGATGAGAATCACGTGCGGTATAGGCGTCGCAATCCAAGCCAGACTGTTTTTGCGCTCGTGACGAATTGAATTCCATTGCTTCGATCAGGTAGTCAGACCGCCACCTTTCGACGATTTCACGATCAAACGCACCTAAAGGCACCAATTCTGCGCTTGTGGCATCCGGAATAGCAAGCTGTTCCAAATCCAGCGTGAAACCCGGTTCATCGCTGTTCAGCGTTGCCGGCCGATCCTCCCACCCCGCAAGACGCATGATCCGGCGGGCCTGTGTTGCCTCAGCCGCCATTCCGAACAAGGCACGCCCCCGGATCAGATCAATCGCAGCGGCCAGTTCTTCATCTGTGCAATCGGGACATTGCGGTAAAACCATGCCCTCATTCGTGATGGAGAACGCCGCACGGGGATCGTCGCCCAACACCCAGATATTAACGGCACGTCGGTCCGTGCCCCGCAATCCAAAATCACGCAGATTGGCCAAGGGGAACATCGACGTCTGAATGTGGCGCATTAGAAACTGGTCGATCTTCGGTACATCCGCCTCCTCCGCGAGACGCCAAATCATGACCAGTCCCCCAGCGCCTGCTGCCACATGGTCAGAGCCGCAACGGCTGCAGTATCCGCGCGCAGGATACGCGGGCCAAGACTGACGACATGGGCATAGGGTAAGGCGGTCAGCCGGGCACGTTCACGTTGGGAAAAGCCGCCCTCGGGTCCGATAAGGATCGCCCATGGCAACCCCTTTTCATGCGCCGCCAGGCGCAGGGCCGAGCCGACCTCGGCCTCGTTACAAAACATCAGTTGACGCCCCTCGGGCCAGCCATCCAGAACTCGGTCCAGCCGCTGCAGATCGGCGACCTCGGGCACGAAGGTACCGCCGCATTGCTCGGCGGCCTCGACCGCGTGGGCTTGCAAGCGGTCCTGGCGGATACGTTCGGAATTGGTGAATTCTGTCTGCACCGGCATGATCCGCGCCGCACCCATTTCCGCCGCCTTTTCAACGATGAAATCGGTGCGTGCCTTTTTGATCGGGGCGAACAGGAACCACAGGTCGGGTGGCCGTTGCAGCGGTTTGGTCTGTTCGACACAGGTCAGTACACCGCCACGCTTTCCCGCTTCGGCCACTTCGGCCTGCCATTCTCCGTCCTGTCCGTTAAACAAGGCAACCTGCCCCCCTACAGCCAGGCGCATGACACCGAACAGGTAATGTGCCTGCTCGCGCGTCAATTCTACCGATTGCCCCGGACCCAAAGGGTGCTCTACATACAGTCTGATCTTTGCACTCATGAGACCTTACATATGCAAGGCAATGCGCCAACACCAGACGGTCAGGTCGCTGATGCGGTCAGCGGCAACTGGGTCGACACCTATGCGCCGGAATTCTCGCGCCCTTACCTGCGGCTGAGCCGGGCTGATCGGCCTATCGGCACATGGCTGCTGCTGATCCCCTGCTGGTGGGGACTGACGCTGGCCATCCTCAGCGACGGCACCCCGCGGTGGGAGGACCTCTGGATCGCCATCGGTTGTGCCATCGGTGCCTTTTTGATGCGCGGCGCGGGCTGCACATGGAATGACATTTCGGACCGCGACTTTGATGCAAAAGTGGAACGGACCCGGTCGCGCCCGATCCCATCTGGGCAGGTCAGTGTTCGGCAGGCCGCGATCTGGATGGTGCTGCAATGCCTGCTGGCATTGTTGGTTCTGCTGAGCTTCAACCAGGCCGCCATCGCCATGGGCGTGCTGTCCCTGTTGCCCGTCGCTGTCTACCCCTTCGCCAAAAGGTTCACCTGGTGGCCACAGGTATTTCTGGGGCTGGCTTTCAACTGGGGCATCCTGCTGACCTGGGCCGCGCATACCGGAACGGTCGGCGGGCCGGCGATCACTCTGTACCTGGCTGGCATCGCCTGGACGCTGTTCTATGATACGATCTATGCGCATCAGGACGCCGAGGATGACGAGCTGATCGGTATCAAATCCACCGCCCGCCTGTTCGGGACAAATACTGCGCATTGGTTAAAGTATTTCCTGGCCGCAACCGTATCCCTGATGGCGCTGGCCATTATCGAAGCCATGACAGGGCAGGAGCCGATTACAGCCATGTTCGTTGCACTGGCGGGACCTTGGGCAATGGGGTGGCATATGACGTGGCAACTGCGCGGGCTGGACACCGAAGACAACGCCAAATTGCTGCAGCTTTTCCGGGCCAACCGGGATACCGGCCTTATTCCGCTGATCTTCCTTTGCATTGCTGGGTTGCTCTGATTGCACCTCGGCGCGGGCCTCTGTAAGAGTCCTGCTCAATAACTTCAGGAGTCGTCTGCCCGCACATGCGCCTGCCCTATTTCCTAGCTGCCTCCCTGATATTCCTCGTTTCGGCCAGCCTATCGCTTGTGGCCGCAGGATATGCGGTAACCAAAGTTGAAGAAGCGTCGGAACTCGCCGTGCGGCGTGCGCTTGACCTAAAAGGGCATGACTGGGCCGAAGTCGAATCCGATGGCCTGCGCGTTGTCCTGACCGGCATAGCCATTGACGAAGCAACGCGGTTCAATGCGCTGACCGCAGCCGGGACCGAGGTTGATACCTCACGCGTTATTGACGACATGCAGGTCGCCCCCACCCGGCAACTGGCAGCACCGCGCTTTTCCGCTGAAATTTTGCGAAACGACAGCGGTATTTCGATTATTGGTCTGATACCCGCAAGCCAAGACCGCAGCGAGCTGATCGAAAGGTTGCGCCGGATGGACGGCGACACCGTTTCGGACCTGATGGAAACGGCGGATTACCCTATACCCGAAGGCTGGGACGACGCGTTGAACTATGCGCTCGAAGCGTTGACCCGCCTGCCGCGCGCCAAAATATCGGCCAGCCCCGGTTTGGTGAAAATCACCGCCATTGCAGACAGCCTGCGGGAAAAAGAACGACTGGAACAGAGCCTGACCCGCGCAGCACCTCCCAGTTTGCGAATCGGGTTGTCGATCTCGGCTCCGCGCCCCGTAATCACCCCCTTTACACTTCGCTACCTGATTGATGCCAACGGCGGCCAGTTCGATGCCTGCTCGGCCCAGAATGAAAAAGCGCGGGATGCCATCGTCGCTGCTGCCAAAGAGGCAGGCCTTGCCGGCTCGTTTAACTGTACAATCGGTTTGGGCGTGCCCTCACCCCGTTGGCCCGAAGCGGCAACGCTCAGCATTCGTGCCCTGTCCAAGATTGGTCAGGGTTCGGTCACGATTTCGGATGCGGATATCACGCTGGTGGCGGCGCAGGGAACAGAGGCTGGGGTCTTTGACCGTGTGGTGGGCGAGCTGGAAAATGCGCTGCCCGAGGTTTTCGCCCTGCACGCCGTCCTGCCCAAACCCGAAACCGCCGAATCCACCGGCCCCCCCGAGTTCTCGACCACGCGCAGCCCCGAAGGGCTGGTCCAAATGCGCGGTCGTCTGAGCAATGAGACATCGCGCGACATGGCCGACAGTTTTGCCCGCGCGGCATTTGGATCGGAACAGGTTTATACCGCCACCCGCATCGCCTCCGACTTACCCGCAGACTGGCCGGTGCGTGTTCTGGCGGGGCTGGAAGCGTTGTCTCTGCTGCATAACGGCGCTCTGACTGTTACCCCTGACGACGTTTCTCTCAGCGGGGTCAGCTACGACCCGGACGCCAAAGCCCGTATCGCCGGATTGCTGTCGGAAAAGCTTGGGGATGCAAAAGGTTTCACCCTTTCGATCACCTATCAAGAGCCGCCGAAACCCGCAGACAGCCTGCCCGACCCAGAGCTGTGCGAAGACCAGCTTGCCGAAGTTCAGGCCAGCAGCAAAATCGCATTCGAACCGGGATCGGCCACGGTTGCCGCGGATTCGCGCGATACCATCAATCAGATCGCCGAGATTCTGCGCGAATGCGGCCCCATCCGGATTGAAATTCAGGGCCATACAGATAGTCAGGGCCGCGAAGAGATGAACCAGCAACTCAGCCAGGCGCGGGCTCAGTCGATCCTGAATGAGTTGCGCGGACGCCGCATCCCAACGTCAAGCTACTCGGCCGTGGGATATGGTGAAACGCAACCGATCGCAGACAACGATACCGAGGCAGGCCGAGAAGAAAACCGTCGCATTGAATTCCGCCTGATCCGGCCCGAGCCCATTGCCAATTCCGAGACCGGGCTTGAGGCGCTGGAGGCCGAGACAGAGACGCCAGAAGACGCCGCAGATACCGGCGCAGAGGATCAGTAAGTTGAACAGAATAGAATTCATCATTGCCACCGCCATCATCCTGTTCGCAGCCTTCTGCATGGGGTGGTTCGCCAACTGGCTGGCCCATCGTCTGTCTCGTGTTCGCCAAAGCGACGTCGCCGATCTGGATCGCATGAGCCAGGAATTGCATGAGGCCGAAGAAACCCGCGATCAGGCCATCACCTATCTGCAACAGCGTGAGGCCGAGCTAACCAATCAGCTCACCCAGACCGAGGCGGAACTGGGCGCTGCCATGGACGGGTTGCGCGCCGCGCGGCAGGAGGCCGAAGAATTACGCGGCCGGATCAACAACGCGGACTAAGAGAACCAGAGGAATCGGCAACTTGCGACACCCGCAAATATAGGGCCCCGTTGTGTGTTTCAGACACCTGCCAAACCGGGCCCGAAAATCCCTTCAGCTTGATGCAGCTTGGGCACAGTTCAATTCATGATCATGTCTCAGAGGTTGTTTCTGCCTCGTCCAGAACCTTGCGCGCGACACGAAAGCATTCCAGCGCCTGCGGCACGCCACAATAGATGCCGATCACGTGAATAATGGCCCGGATTTCTTCTTTGTTGACGCCGTTGCTGATGGCGCCGCGACAGTGGAGTTCCCATTCGTGCATCTTGCCCAGCGCGCCGATCATGGACAGGTTCATCATTGACCGGGTCTTGGCGTCAATCACATCGTCGCCCCAGCCGAAACCCCAGCACCAAGCGGTCATTGCCTCTTGAAACGGCCGGGTAAAATCGTCGGCGGCGGCCAGGTTTTTCTCAACATATTCCGCGCCCAGGGTGCTTTTGCGTTGCTCCAGCCCTCTGAGGAACAGATCTTCGTCGAAAGTCTCGGCCATCTTGGTCTCCGGTAATCGTCACAATGAAGCGGTGTGCTGAAGCACTCTACGCCTCTTACAGGTACTATCAACGCTTGCACTTTACACCGGATAAGAAAATGCGACGGATTTTCTAGCCCCTTGGCACGAGGATCATTCCACTGCCCCGCGCATCCAGTCTTGAAGACAGGCAATTATATGTACTGACATCGCTTCACCAGCGGGCTGCGATTGTGCAAGCGGTTCAAGACGTCGCGGCTATTTGAGACACCCAAAAGTAAACGGGCCGCCGTCTTAATGAGACAGCGGCCCTTACTGACTGAATGTCGGGGTTTGGTCTCGCCCCCTCGAATACCACTTAAAAATGGACAGACTAACAAAAACTTTCGACTTCTTCGAGACCAACCCGATTTCTCAATCGGTGTGCATCCTTAATGCCTGATCTTTGAGAGCGCGACAGTGAACTAGTTCACATTAAATAAATTTATCTTCAATTCTTCCAATCAAAGAACCCGGGGCCGGCCTTTGTCAGTAGTTTTTCGGCCATTGCACGCGCCATTTCTGCACCATCACCAATCACGCCAGTGGCGTCTTCGGCGATAGAATCAGACCCGTCCGGGCGCAGGACTTCTCCGCGCAGGCGCAGAATGCCACCGCTGATATCAGCCAGCCCGGCAATCGGAGTCTCGCAGGACCCGTCAAGCGCGGCCAGCAAGGCGCGCTCGGCCAAAAGTCGATACCCGGTTTCGCTATGATGAATTGCCTCCAACATCCCTGCAGCACGGGGATCGTCACTGCGGCGTTCGATACCGATTGTACCTTGTGCAATAGCGGGCAGCATATCCTCGGGCGAGATAGCAGTTGCGGGAACGTCGTCCATATTCAGGCGCCGGATACCTGCCATCGCCAGAAACGTGCAATCCGCTACGCCATCGGTCAGTTTCTTCAGGCGCGTTTGCACGTTGCCACGGAACTCGACCACATTCAGGTCAGGGCGCCGGTTCAACAGCTGAGCCCGGCGGCGCAAAGACGAGGTGCCAACCACCGCGCCATTGGGCAGGTCATGAATAGAGTTCAGGCTGGGCGAAATAAAAGCGTCGCGCGCATCTTCGCGCGGCAGGAACGTGTCCAACACAAGACCCGCGGGCTGTTCGACCGGCATGTCCTTGGTCGAATGCACAGCGATGTCGATATCACCTCGCAGCATCGCTTCTTCGATTTCCTTAGTGAACAGGCCTTTGTTGCCGATCTCTTTCAGCGGGCGGTCAGCGTCGATCATCGCGCGATTGTCGCCGGTAGTCTTGATCACCACGATTTCGAATGCATCTTCGGGCAGATCAAAGGCTGTGCCTAACCGCTGCCGGGTTTCATAGGCTTGCGCCAGCGCCAGGGGCGAACCACGGGTGCCGATTTTCAGCGGTGAGGCGGGTGAAGGCAGGGTCAATGTCATGGACACAGCTTTAGTCGCGTCACATTGCCCTGACAATGGGGGCAGAGCTTGACAAATTGCCGCCGAAGGAAGACCCGTTGCCACAAACCAGACGATTGGGGGCACAGATGGCCGAAACAAAGAAACTGCTGCGGGCATTGGCAGGACAGGTGCAGGATGTGCCTCCAATCTGGATGATGCGCCAGGCCGGACGGTATCTGCCAGAATATCGTGCAACGCGCGCGCAGGCCGGGGATTTCCTGTCTCTGTGCTACAATCCCGAGCTTGCGGCCGAGGTCACATTGCAGCCGATCCGTCGCTATGGGTTCGATGCAGCTATCCTGTTTGCGGATATCCTGCTGGTACCACAGGCGCTGGGTGCGGATCTTTGGTTTGTCACCGGTGAAGGCCCGCGTTTGTCGACCATCACGCAGCAATCCGAGTTTGATGCGCTGAAATCGGTCGAGGATATCCACGAAACACTCTCGCCAGTCTATGAGACAGTGCGCATCCTGTCACAGGAGTTGCCGTCCGAGACAACCTTGATCGGTTTTGCTGGCGCGCCGTGGACAGTGGCGACCTACATGATCGCCGGACGCGGCACCCCGGATCAAGGCCCCGCCCATGCGCTGCGCGAGGGGAATACTGCGCTGTTCGAAGCGCTGCTGGACCGGATCACGCTGGCCACGATCGAATATCTTTCAGCCCAGATCGAGGCAGGCGCCGAGGTAGTCAAGATATTCGACAGCTGGGCCGGATCGCTGAAGGGTGAGGCGTTCCGCAAATATGCGGTCGAGCCGTGCCGCGTAATCACCCAGGCCATCAAGGAACGTCACCCCGGCATCCCGGTGATCGGATTCCCGCGAGAGGCCGGAGATGGCTATATCGGGTTCGCCAAAACCACGGGGGTTGATTGCGTCGCGCTGGACAATTCGGTCTCGCCGGAATGGGGCGCCGAGCATGTCCAGGTGGATGGTTGCGTACAAGGCAATCTGGCGTCGTCGCATATGGTGACCGGCGGTCAAGCGCTGGTGGACGAGACCCGGCGGATTGTCGATGTATTCTCCAAAGGGCCGCATATCTTCAATCTGGGTCATGGCATCACGCCCGATGCCGATCCCGACAACGTTCAGCGTATGATCGACGCAGTGCGCAACCGCTAGGCTTTGGGTCGGGCGTCCAGCTCGGCCAGTATGTCTTGTGTATGATCTCCGCGGCGCGGGCTGGGTCTGGGCTTCCACTCCCGCTCGGAAAACCGCGGCGCGGCGGCGGCCTGTAGCATACCGTCGGGGGCAAGCCAGATCTGGCGTGCTGTGTTCATGGCATGGTTCTGCGCTTCGGACGGGTTGAGCACCGGTGCAACACAGGCGTCACTTGCTGCAAACAGCGCCGCCCAATGATCACGTGGTTTGCCAGCAAAGATTTCAGCCAGCCGCAGGGTCAGCGCGGGCCAGGTGGAAGCATCATATTGCTGCCGAAATTCGGGATCGCCAGACAGGTCCAATATCTGCAGGAACTCGGCATAGAATTTCGGCTCCAGGCACTGCACCGCCACAAATCCACCATCAGAGCAGGCATAGGTTCGGCTCCAATGGGGACCGTCCAGAAGGCTGTGTCCGCGAGTATCTGACAGGTTTCCGGTTTGGCGCAGGCTCATCAGCAGGTTCATCATATGGGCCGAGCCGTCATAAATAGCGGCGTCCACGACCGTGCCCTTTCCTGTGCGTGCCGCATTCAGCAATCCGGCCAGAATGCCCGCGACCAGATACATGGCACCGCCACCGATATCACCCACCAAAGTGGCCGGGGTTTGCGGCGGTTGGTCCGGTTGCGACGCATACCAAAGCGCCCCGGACAGTGCGATATAGTTCAGATCGTGCCCGGCATTCTTGGACAAGGGGCCGTCCTGTCCCCAACCGGTCATACGGCCATAAATCAGCTTTGGGTTCAGATCGCGACAGATATCAGGGCCAAGGCCCAGCTTTTCCATCACACCGGGTCGAAACCCTTCGATCAGTGCATCAGCCGTGGCGATCAGGCGCCGGGCCACATCCAGATCGGCCGGGTCTTTGAGGTTCAGGCTGATCGAGCGCTTACCCCGATCCAGAACTGACTGTTCGGGCATGCCCGGAGTCGCGGCCTGCCCCTTGCGGTGGATGGTGATCACATCTGCACCGAGATCGGCCAACAGCATGGCGGCAAAGGGACCGGGGCCCAGGCCCTCGATTTCGATGATCCGAATTCCACTTAACATACCAGTCCTCCTGCCCGCGCAGGGTTTCGGGGCCAGCCAGGAAATGCAAGCCCGGACTGGAAAGGCCAATTGGAAAGCTGAGCAAAATGTGTGAATTGGGCCTGTTCTGTGGCTGACTCGCAGGGTAGTGTCGCCGCCAGAACGGGGGAGGCGCATGACAACAATTCTGTCCATCAGGGATTTGCGAAAGTCCTATGCCGGAGGTTTTGAGGCGCTAAAGGGCGTGTCTCTGGACATCGAGCAGGGAGAAATCCTGGCTCTTCTTGGTCCCAACGGTGCAGGCAAGACCACGCTGATTTCGACGGTGTGTGGAATAACGACGCCAACCTCAGGAAGCGTGACCGTCGGCGGCCACGATATCCAGACTGATTTTCGCGCAGCCCGCCGGATGATCGGTTTGGTTCCGCAGGAGATCGCGCTCGAACCCTTTGAAAAGGTCTGGAACACTGTGCGATTGTCGCGCGGGCTGTTCGGGCTTGGGCAGAACAACGCACGTATCGAAGAAATTCTGCGCAAATTGTCTTTGTGGGAAAAACGCAAAAACGCGATCAAAGAACTATCGGGCGGTATGAAACGTCGGGTTCTGATCGCAAAAGCGCTGGCACACGAGCCGCGTGTTCTGTTTCTGGACGAGCCGACCGCAGGTGTTGATGTCGAACTGCGCAAAGACATGTGGGAAATCGTGGCCGAGTTGAAGCAGGCCGGTGTCACCATCATTCTAACCACCCACTATATCGAAGAGGCCGAGGCCATTGCCGACCGTGTCGGCGTCATCGACAAGGGTGAGCTGCTGCTGGTCCAGGACAAAGACACGTTGATGTCTCAGATGGGGAAGAAGCAGATCGAAGTCATGCTGACCGAGCCCATTGAAACCGTCCCCGACAGCCTGTCAGCGCATAACCTCAAACTCAACGGCAAGGGTGACACGTTGGTTTATACCTACGACACAAATGCCGACCGCACTGGCATCACCACCCTGTTGAACGATGTGGCCGAGGCCGGACTGATTTTACGCGATGTACAAACGCGTCAGTCCAGCCTTGAAGAGATCTTTGTCAATATGGTGTCGGGAGAAGCCACATGAACTGGTCCGCCATTACTGCCATCTACCGGTTCGAAATGGCCCGGTTCTTCCGCACCCTTGCGCAAAGCTTCATATCTCCGGTCCTGTCGACATCGCTGTATTTCGTTGTCTTTGGCACGGCGATCGGCAGCCGCATCCAAGAGGTCGAAGGCGTCTCCTATGGCGCATTCATCGTTCCGGGGCTGGTCATGTTATCTGTTGTGACGCTGTCGATCTCGAACGCCTCTTTCGGGATCTATTTCCCAAAGTTTCTGGGAACGATATATGAGCTTCTTTCGGCGCCGGTGAATTTCATCGAGATCGTCATCGGCTACGTCGGAGCGGCGGCGACAAAATCGCTGTTTGTGGGTGTCGTGATCCTTGTGACCTCTGCATTCTTTGTGGATTTGCGTATTGAACACCCGCTTGCCATGGTGACATTTCTAGTCCTGACCTGCCTCAGCTTTTCCTTGCTGGGCTTCATCATCGGCATCTGGGCCAGCAATTTCGAGCAGATGTCTTTGGTTCCGCAACTCGTGGTGACACCGCTGATCTTTCTGGGCGGTACCTTTTATTCGATTTCGATGCTGCCCCCGCTGTGGCAGACCATCACCCTGTTCAACCCGGTCGTCTATCTGATCTCGGGCTTTCGCTGGTCGTTTTACGGCCTGGCCGATGTGCCGATCATGTTCAGCCTTTTGGCCATACTGGCGTTTACCGGCGTGTGTCTGGGCATCATCGGATGGATCTTCAAAACTGGCTGGCGCATCCGGAGTTAGGCCATGGACGGCGTTGCATTTTTGCCCATCACCTTCAGTAAATACGTCCACGCGACCGATAACGGTCAGCCGCTCCCTTGTTTACCGCGTGGGCGCACTCTACATCGGCACCCATGAAGGTCAGCCTGCCGTTTCTCAAAAAACAGCCAACCGTTTCGGTCGTGCGCTTATCGGGTGCAATCGGCATGTCCGGGCGCGGGTCGATGTCTGACACAACTCTGGCGCCGGTTCTCGAAAAAGCATTTCGCAAAGGCAAACCTGCCGCCGTCGCGCTTGAGGTCAACTCGCCCGGCGGATCCCCGGTCCAAAGTTCATTGATCGGTGCGCGCATTCAGCGTCTGTCGAAAGAACTGGATGTTCCCGTCTTCGCATTTGTCGAGGATGTGGCAGCTTCGGGTGGCTATTGGTTGGCAGCGGCAGCTGATGAGATTTACGCCGATGACAGTTCGGTACTGGGTTCGATTGGCGTGATCTCTTCGGGGTTCGGCGCACATCTTTTCCTTGAGAGGCAGGGTTTCGAACGGCGAGTGCACACGGCGGGCCATTCGAAATCCATGTTGGATCCCTTTGCCCCGGAAAAACCTGAAGATGTCGCAAGGCTTGAAGGCCTGTTACGCGATATCCACGAGAACTTCACTGCTCATGTCAAAGCACGACGCGGGGCAAAGCTTGAAACGGGTGCTGATCTGTTCACTGGCGAAGTCTGGCTGGCACGCCGCGCGCATGAACTTGGCCTGATCGACGGCATCGGTCATCTCAAACCCAAAATGCAGGACCGGTTTGGCGATAAAGTAAAATTCCGCCGTTACGGGCTGCGCAAGCCATTCTGGTCACGGTTCGGCGCCTCCTTGGCACAGGACGCGGTTGCCGGACTTGAGGAGCGTGCCGCATACGCACGTTTCGGTTTGTAACGTGATTATCAAGATCGTGACCCTCTTTTTGATTGCCATGGGCGTCCTGGCAATGTTCGGCAAACTGCGGTTCCCGGGGCAGAAAAAACTACAATCCGCAAGATGCCCGCGCTGTCATCGGTTCAGGATCGGTAAAGGTCCCTGTGCCTGCGAAAAAGGAGGCCGCGCATGACGGCATGGCTGTTATCCGGTCTCGGTTTGTTGATCCTGTTGCTGGCGGGTGATGCGCTGGTACGCGGTGCCGTGAACCTCAGCCTGCGGATTGGAGTACCGGCGTTGATCGTTAGTTTGACGATCGTGGCATTCGGCACCTCGGCGCCAGAACTTCTGATTGCAATCAGTGCAATTAAGGAAAACGCACCGGGCATCGCCCTGGGTAACGTTGTGGGGTCGAACACGGCCAATATCCTGCTGGTGCTGGGCCTGCCTGCGCTGCTTGCCACGCTGCACACCAGCGAATGTGACAGCCGCAAGAACTATGTGTTCATGTTGCTGGCAACTGTTCTGTTCATCGGCCTTGCCTTCTGCGGCGTGTTCAACCTGTTCAGCGGCGCGATTTTGCTGGCTGCTCTCAGCTTTGTTCTATGGACCGCCTTCAGAGAAGCCCATGCCCATCGCAAGGCCTGTGGCAAAGCCTGCGCCGAGGATGACGATTTTGATGGCCTGGAAGAAGCCGATCCAGACATGCCCTATTGGAAGATTTCAGTCTACCTGGTGCTCGGACTGATAGGCCTGCCGATGGGCGCACATCTTCTGGTCGACAACGCTACAATCATTGCCCGCACTTACGGCGTCAGCGAGACTGTAATCGGACTGACACTTATAGCGGTGGGAACTTCCCTGCCGGAACTGGCGACCACTGTTATGGCTGCACTGCGCCGACAAGCCGATGTCGCATTGGGCAATGTTATCGGGTCCAACATGTTCAATCTGTTGGCCATTGTCGGCATTGCAACCCTGTTTGGGCGCATTCCTGTTGATCCAGAATTCCTGCGATTTGATCTTTGGGTCATGCTGGGCGCATCACTCCTTTTGGTCCCCTTTGTATTTTTCAAACGGGATATCACCCGCGGATGGGGAATTCTGTTGACAAGCCTTTACGCGGTTTACGTTATTTCCTTGTTGGTGTGACACAAAGAGAGGCCGCATGACCCGAGCCCTAGTTACCGGTGCCGGAATTCGCCTTGGTAGGGCAATGGCCCTTTATCTGGCCCGGCGTGGCTACGACGTGGCAGTCCATTACGCCTCCTCTGAACAAGAGGCATCTAAGGTTGTCGCTGAAATCAGGGCCCTGGGCCGCAATGCGGTAGCTCTGCAGGCCGACCTGTTAGAAGAAGCAAGCGTGGCTGCCCTGCTGCCACGCGCATCCGAGGCACTGGGCGGACCCATTACCTGCCTGGTCAACAACGCTTCGATATTTGAATACGACAACATCCACACGGCCACACGGCAAAGCTGGGACCGCCACATGAACAGCAACCTGCGGGCGCCATTCGTTTTGACTCAGGCGATGGCTGAACAGGGTCTGGAACCAGAAACCGATGATGCGGGCGAGCCGCTGGCAACGGGCCTGATTGTTAATATGGTCGACATGCGGGTCCGCAAACTGACGCCCGAATTCATGTCCTACACCGTCGCCAAAATGGGGCTATGGGCGTTGACCCGTACTGCAGCTCAGGCGCTAACCCCGGCGATCCGCGTCAATGCCATCGGACCGGGACCGACGATGCAGGGTCACAGGCAATCCGAAGATCACTTCAAAGCACAGCGCGCCAACACCATTCTGGAACGTGGGTCAAACCCCTCTGACATCACCGCTGCACTTGGGTATTTCCTGGATGCTCATGCGGTCACCGGCCAGATTCTCTGCGTGGATGGCGGACAGCATTTGGGATGGCAGACACCGGATGTTCTGGGCGTGGAATAACGTTTGGTGCTGGAAGTTTTGCACCGCTCTCATTTCTGTTATCAATCCGTTACAAAAATGTCTTTTTTTTCATACACTTGCCATGTGTAGAAATTTTTACTGTTTAAATTCAATAGATTACATATGTGCCTATTTTTTAAGCAAATCAAGGAATCCTTAATGAAACAAGGGAAAATTCAAGCCCAACAAAAGTTATCTGCACAGTTATCCACAGAATACGTGGATTTGTTTTCCCTTGATCTGAAGCGCTCAAGATTGCAGCCATGGTCAAAGAATCACATATTTTGGCCATGACCTCTCAAGACGACACCAACAGCTCTCAGAATGACGCCCAGTCGACAGGATACGCCTGCATCCAGCGATATGCGAAAACGCTCGACAGTTCACCTGGCGTGTACAGGATGCTGGATGCGGACAGCCGAGTTCTTTACGTCGGCAAGGCGCGCAATCTGAAGGCACGGGTGTCGAACTATACAAGACCGGGACACTCTGGCCGGATCGAGCGGATGATTGCGGCCACGGCCTCGATGATGTTCCTGACGACCCGGACCGAGACCGAGGCGCTGCTGCTTGAACAGAACCTGATCAAGCAGCTCAAACCGAAATACAACGTGCTGCTGCGCGACGACAAAAGCTTTCCCAATATTCTGGTGGCAAAGGACCATGTCTTTCCACAGATCAAAAAGCACCGGGGAGCAAAAAAGGAAAAGGGCGCGTATTTCGGCCCCTTCGCCAGCGCGGGTGCCGTGAACCGAACCCTGAACCAGCTGCAAAAGGCCTTCCTGCTGCGCAACTGTTCTGACTCGATGTTCGAAAGCCGCACCCGTCCCTGCCTGCTCTATCAGATCAAGCGGTGTTCTGGGCCTTGTGTCGGGTTGATCTCGGATCGGGATTACCGTGAAAGCGTCAAGGATGCGGAACGATTCCTGTCAGGCCGGTCGACCAAAGTGCAAGAGGAGCTGGCCGAACAGATGATGGCCGCGTCTGAGGCGATGGAGTTTGAACGCGCCGCTGGCCTGCGCGATCGTATCCGGGCGCTGACGCAGGTGCAGACCTCGCAAGGCATTAACCCGCGCGGTGTGGCCGAGGCGGATGTGATCGGCCTGTATATGGACAGTGGGCAGGCTTGCGTTCAGGTGTTCTTCATCCGCGCCAACCAGAACTGGGGCAACAAGGACTTCTATCCCCGCGTCGGGGCAGATGTGTCAGCCGCCGAGGTGATGGAGGCGTTTCTGGGTCAGTTCTACGACAACAAGGAACCACCCCGTCAGTTGATCCTGTCAGATGCCATTGAAAACGCCGATCTGATGCAAGAGGCGCTGACCGAAAAAGCCGGTCGCAAGGTAGAAATCCTTGTGCCCCAGCGTGGTGAGAAACAAGAACTTGTCGCAGGGGCCATACGCAACGCGCGTGAATCCCTGGCCCGGCGGATGTCGGAAAGTGCCACGCAGGCCAAACTGTTGCGCGGGATCGCCGAGGCATTTAATCTGGATGCCCCGCCAAACCGGATCGAAGTCTACGACAACTCCCATATTCAAGGAACAAATGCCGTGGGCGGCATGATCGTGGCCGGCCCCGAAGGTTTCATGAAAAATGCCTATCGCAAGTTCAACATTCGTGGAGATGACCTGACCCCCGGTGACGACTTTGGCATGATGAAAGAGGTGCTGACCCGCCGCTTTACCCGCCTGCAAAAAGAAGACCCCGACCGTGACAAGGGAATGTGGCCCGATCTGCTGCTGATTGACGGTGGCGCCGGGCAAGTGAGCGCCGTCCATGAGATTATGGCGCAGCACGGGGTCGAGGAGATCCCCATGATCGGTGTCGCCAAAGGCGTTGACCGCGACCATGGTAAGGAAGAATTTCACCGCACCGGCCAAAGGCCCTTTGCGCTGAAACGCAACGACCCGGTGCTCTATTTCATTCAGCGCCTAAGAGACGAGGCCCACCGGTTTGCCATCGGCACACATCGAGCCAAGCGTGCCAAGGCCGTGGGGGCCACACCGCTGGATGAAATCCCCGGCGTAGGGGCCGCGCGCAAACGTGCCCTGTTGGCTCATTTCGGCAGCGCCAAAGCAGTTGGCCGGGCCAACCTGGCCGATCTGAAAGCGGTCGAGGGGATTTCGGCCGGCTTGGCGCAAAAAGTCTATGATTTCTTCCACGACAAGGGCTAGGCCCGCCGCCCGCGCCACAGGATGTACAGCCCCGAGGCCACAATCAGCGCGCTGCCGATCCACATGGTCTGGTCTAGTTGCTCGCCGAACAGGAACACGCCCAGACCGATACCGAACAGCAGACGCGTATAGCGGAACGGCGTCACGGCCGAGACCTCTCCAATCCGCATCGCCTTCATAAGCGAGGCATAGGCCATCACACCCATAAGCACCGCACCGGTCAGAAACAGACCGTTGTACAGATCGAGCGGGACGATTGGCACGTCCTCCCACAGGCGATAGGCCAAACCGGCAACGATGATGCTGAGGAAGCCGTAAAAGCCCAAAACCTCGGTCCCCAGTGTCGCCGGGGCCGCGCGGCTGGCCAGATCGCGACCGGCAAAGCCCAACATGCCCAGCACCGCCAGAATGGACAGCGCCGAAAAGCTGTCTCCGGTCGGTTGCAGGATGACTACAACGCCAATCAGACCGATCAGAATCGCGCTCCACCGTCGCCAGCCAACTGTTTCACCAAAGATCAGCGCAGCGCCAGCGACAACGACCAACGGAGTGGCCTGCAAAATCACAGTAGCTGAAGACAAAGGCGTCAGCACAATGGCTAAGACATAGAATAACCGTCCGAATACCTCGAAGAGCACGCGCACTTTCATCGGGCGCGACAGGACATCCGGCTGAAAAAGTTGCGTGCCGCGCGCCAGTGCAACCGCCGCAAAGACCAGCGCCCCACCCACCCCGAACAGAACCATCACCTGCCAGATCGGTACGGCACCCGAAGCCGCTTTCAACAGCGCGTCTTCCAGCGCAAACCCCGCCATTGCGGCGATCATCCACAGGCTGCCGGTCAGATTTGACCGGGCATCGGTTTGTATATGAGCTGTCATGAGGTGCCTTCTGTCCCGGATACGTGCGGTGAACCTGACCGCAAATAGAACAAACTCCAAGGGGCATGGACGCACCACGCGCTGCCTGCGGCGCTTTGACCAAGTTCAGGGGACAAGTACGGTTTTTTGACTGTCTATCTTTTCTGTTGGATTTTAGCGATGTAGGGTCCGCTGCATGAAGTGGAACCTGCCCAATATTCTGACCGTCCTGCGTCTGCTGGCAGCCCCGGGGCTGGCCGTGATGTTTTTGTATTTCACCCGGCCCTATGCCGACTGGTTCGCGTTGATCCTGTTTCTGACAGCCGCCTTAACCGACTGGTTCGATGGCTATCTGGCACGAGCGTGGAAGCAGGAAACAAAAATTGGCGCCATGCTGGACCCGATTGCCGATAAGGCGATGGTGGTGATCGCGCTGATGATCTTGGTCGGGTATTCGGCCGAACACTGGACGCCGTGGCTGGTCCTGCCTGCCACTGTGATCCTGTTTCGAGAGGTCTTTGTGTCAGGCCTGCGCGAATATCTGGGTGATACGGCTGGAACGCTGAAAGTTACCAAACTTGCCAAATGGAAAACCACGGCTCAGATGGTGGCGATAGCCGTCTTGTTTTCACAGGGCATCTTCGAGCATTACTTTGTGATGGCCAGCTTCGGCATGGACCCAACGCTGATCGACCAGATTCTGACCGGGCAGGAAGACGACCTGAACGGCCTGCGCTGGCATCTTGAAGGGATGTTCTGGTCCAGTCGGATCGGCCTGTGGCTGCTGTGGATCGCAGCAGCGCTGACATTGATCACCGGCTATGACTACCTACGTAAAGCCATGCCACACCTGAAGGAGAACTAAGGGATGGATGTGCTGTATTTCGCATGGGTCCGCGAACGGATCGGACTGCCGAAAGAACGGGTTGAAACCGAGGCGGCCACCGTATCCGATCTGGTCGCAGAACTTAGCGCGCGCGAGGATCGCTATGCAGCGGCCTTTGCGGATCTGTCGGCCTTACGTGTTGCGCTGGATCAGGAATTGTCGGATTTTGACGCCCCGTTGGCGGGCGTTCGTGAGGTTGCCTTTTTCCCACCAATGACAGGTGGCTGAGGTCATGCGCATCGTGGTGCAGGAAGACCCGTTTGACCTAGGTACCGAGGCAAATGACTTTGCGGCGGGCGATGCTGCAAATGGCGCAATCGTGACCTTTACCGGTGTTGTGCGTGATCTGGCCACGGGCGATTTGGACGTGATGGAGATTGAGCATTATCCGGGCATGACTGAACGGGCCTTGACCCAGATTGCGCAAGAAGCAATAGACCGCTGGTCGCTGGGCAATGTGCTGGTGATCCATCGGCATGGCAGGCTCGCTCCGGGGGATCGGATCATGATGGTGGCCACTGCCGCACCGCATCGCAAGGATGCGTTCGAGGCGGCCGAATATCTGATGGACTACCTAAAATCCCGCGCCCCCTTCTGGAAGAAAGAAATCACCACCGCTGGTGCGGAGTGGGTTTCGGCCAAGGACGAAGACGAAGATGCACTGACCCGGTGGTAAACACGGGTCCCTGCATATAAGCCTTTGCAACATGCTGTTCGTATCCGGTGCTCACATGCTTATCATCGCGTGCTGCAAATTTGGATCCGCCAAAACTATGCTGGATAAAGGTGTTGGTTTCAGGCAGCCGCTCAGCTTCGGTCAACTCTAGAACCGTAAGCAAAACATCCCGCATGTGGGCAAAGATGTTGAGACAATCTTCCTCCGCCGAAGCCGCAAAAAAAATGACTATCGACAGGAAAGCGGTAATCAACTCTGTCAGAATGCCGGTTCCAATTAGATAGTCGTTGAACGGATTTTTGACATCGTAGAAGCCCCTAAAGGTTAGAGTTTCCCATTCGATTTCGACCCTAAGAACAGACGGAAGATGCCGACTGGAACTTGACGGCATATCACCTCAGCTGCATGGACCCAGCAAGCACCAAAACCAGCTTGTTTTGAAGTTCTGGATTACCTGACGTTGCACAAGGCCCTTATCCGGAAACAGGGAATCGTGTTCACGGGATCGATGCGCATGTCCTAGCCTGAATAAAGAAGCACGTTCTCGGGGCTCTTTGGCGCACCCGGCAAACACCGGCCAATAAATTCGGTCACTTTTCGGAGGGGTCACTTTCTGCATAGTCTCGCAGTACTTGAATGTCCGAGAGCAGGGCATGTGTCCGGTCAATTTTAACGCCAAACGGCTTTAGCCGGGAAAAGGCGCGGCTCAGGCTTTCGGGCTTCATGCCCAGGCGCCCGGCAATCAACATCTTGTCATAGGGCAGCTCGACAACACAGTCCCCCATCTCGGCTTCGCAGAGAGTCAGAAGAAATTCTGCCACCCGCTGTGCGCCGGTCTGGGCCTTAAGCTGCTCAAGCTGGGCGACCAGAGAATGCAGATGGGTAAAGGTAGCTGCCAGAATTGACACCCCAATTTCCGGGTCCTCTCGCATAAGGGACAAAAGGACCGGACTTGGAATGTGCATGATCTCACAGGCCGAAACTGCCTCGGCCGAAACCGGATAGGGAACGTTACGCAAGGCGACCGCCTCGCCAAAGCTTTCGCCGCGGGTGAAAACGCTGACAACTGCTTCGGCACCGGTAGGGGACATGCGAAACAGCTTTACCCAGCCCGACAGAACCACATGAATGGCCTGGGCTTTTTCTTCCTGTAGAAAAATCGTCTCTCCGCGATCATATTTCCGCCAAATCGCGTGGCTTAACAGCGTGTCGATATGATGCTCGGGAAAGCTTTTGAGCAATAGTGACTGCTTGGCGATCGCTTTTAGTGCCTCATGCGCCACGAAGCTTTCCCCTCTTTTCTAGTTGCGTACCCGATCAGTACGTCCGTCCTCTCAAGGCTATGCCAAACCTTCGGCTTCCAAGCCAGCCTTTCCTTTCTGCGGCTTGACATTTGTCATGTTGCGTAGCGGGTCCGGCACATAGTCTTGCTGGAAAGCCAGTATTCCCAGGAGTGTTCGAGATGGACTACGAGCGTTTTTTTGGCGAAAGCCTTGAGCATCTGCGCGACGAAGGCAACTACCGCATCTTCATTGATCTACAGCGCCGCTGTGGCGCGTTCCCGAATGCACGCCAGACGGACGGCGCTTTACAGCGCGACGTACGAATTTGGTGTTCCAACGACTATCTGGGAATGGGCCAGCATCCTGACGTAGTCGGGGCAATGCACGATGCACTCGACCGTTGCGGCGCGGGCGCAGGGGGCACACGCAATATCTCGGGCACGACACATGACCACGTTTTGCTGGAACAGGAACTGGCCGACCTCCACGGGAAAGAAGCCGCCCTTCTGTTCACCTCTGGCTATGTGTCGAACTGGGCGGCACTTGGGACGCTGGCTGCGAAGATCCCAAGTCTGATCGTATTCTCGGACGCTTTGAACCATGCCTCCATGATTGAAGGCATCCGCCATTCGCGGGCACAAAAAGTGATCTGGAAGCACAATGATCTGGCGGACCTCGAGGCAAAGCTGGCCGCAGCCGGTTCAGATGCGCCCAAGATGATCGCCTTCGAATCTGTCTATTCGATGGATGGGGATATCGCTCCGATCAAAGAGATTTGCGACCTGGCGGATAGATATGGTGCGATGACCTATCTGGACGAGGTCCACGCCGTTGGCCTTTATGGCTCGCGCGGTGGTGGCATCGCCGAACGCGAAGGGTTGATGGATCGCCTGACCGTCATAGAAGGGACGCTGGGCAAGGCCTTCGGCGTGGTTGGTGGTTACATCGCGGCATCCGCTGCCTTGTGTGACTTTGTCCGCAGCTTTGCCAGCGGGTTCATATTTACCACCGCCCTCCCACCCGCAATAGCAGCTGGCGCTGCCGCATCGATCCGACACCTCAAGCAATCCAATACCGAGCGCGATCTGCAGAAAACCCGCGTTGCGCAGGTGCGCGCCAAACTGGACGCCGAAGGCATCCCGCATTTGCCCAATCCCAGCCACATCATCCCGGTGATGGTAGGTGACCCGGTGAAATGCAAATTCATCTCGGATACGCTGCTGGAAGAATTCGGGATCTATATTCAGCCGATCAACTATCCGACCGTTCCCAAAGGCACCGAACGCCTGAGAATTACCCCCTCTCCGGTTCATACGAACGAAGATATCGACCATCTGGTCGGTGCCTTATCGGCCCTGTGGCAACGGTGTCAGATCGCGCGAATGCCGATGGCCGCACAATAACTGAGGCGTCCCCGCACTTGGAGAACTGCCGCCCCACGGGGGCGGCTTTTTTCATGTCAAACAGTGAGAGGCCGAAGATCACCATCGCAAATCCGGTCAGTACCATGGTGAAACCGCTCAGCCAGGCCGGGCTGTGCGTCAGGTCCAGATATCGTGCAAGGATAATGCGGGCTTTGGACAGGGCCAGGATCAAAATGCCTGCGCTCAACACCGGTGAGGACAGGGGGAGTATCGTCAGCAGGGCCGAAGCGGTGCTCAGAACCAACAGGCTGAGCCATGCGCGGGTGAGCGGGTTTGGGAGCATCCAGCGGGAGCTTTTTGGATCCGATGAGGTTTGGGTCATGTCCGTCATCCCAACAGGTAGATCACGGGGAACAGCATGATCCAGACGAGATCGACCATGTGCCAAAACTGGGCGCCGGCCTCGATGTTGCGGGGATTGTCCCGCCAGGCGACCAGCAGCAGGATAACAACCCCAGCCAACACATGTGCCGCGTGGAAGCCGGTGAGCAGATAGTAGAACAGGAAGAACGGATGGGTCTCGTAGGTAATTCCTTGTGCAGCCTTGTCCGCGTATTCCACGCCTTTGATAATCAGGAATACAACGCCCAGCGCGGCAGCTGCGATTAACGCCAGGCGGGCAGCAGTCCAGCGCGCAATCTGCCGCCAATGCAAGGCTTGCGCGGCCAGATAGCCAGAGGTGACCAGAACCGCAGTGTTCAGCGCGGCTCCGGTGCGGTGCAGATGCGATTGCGCCTCGGCAAAGCCCGCCGGATCGGTCAGGCGCACGCCCATGAAAGCGATCAGGCCCGCACCAAAGACCAGCAGTTCCGAAATGATCAGAACCCACATCAGTAATTCGCCGGGCAACTCGTCGATAAGGGACGCGTCGCTCATGCGCCGACCAGTTGGCGGTAGATTTGCGGCAGCGCCATGGTCAGGCGTTGCGGGTCCGGGATGACGGCAAAGCCGCCCTGCCCGAACATCCGCGGGAACCAGCTTTTACCTGTCTTGTCGATGGTGACGCCAAAGACCGATTGCCCGGCCCGGCGCGCCTCGCGCACGGCCATGTGGGTGTCTTCAATTCCGTGGCGGCCTTCGTAGTGGTCAAGATCATTGGGTTTGCCATCGGTGATCACCAGTAACAACCGGCGCTTACGCGTTTGGGTGGCCAGATCGGCCGAGCAATGGCGGATCGCGGCACCCAGCCTTGTATAGTGCCCCGGGCGTAACGATGCGATGCGCTGTTCAACCTGGCTGCCCATCAGCTCATCAAACCGTTTGCAGCGTTGCACATAGACCCGCTGTCGTTTCAGTGAACTGAAGGCGTGAATGGCGAAATCGTCACCACAGGCGTTCAGGCCCCAGGCCAGCGCTGCCAGCGCCTCGCGTTCGATGTCGATCACGGCGCGGCCAGTCACGGCACTTTCGGTCGAGCGGCTGATATCCAGCAGGATAGAAACCGCCAGATCGCGCGCCTCGGGGCGGGATTGTTGCCAGATGCGTTCGGTACCTTCACCGTTGGCACAGCGGTCAACCTGCGCCCGAACGGCGGCTTCTATGTCCAGTTGATCGCCGTCCAGATGGCCTCGGGTCATCACCCGGCCCGGGCGCAGCGCTTCGAACTGGCGTTTGACGGCGCGGATACGGCGGGCGGTTGCGGGGTCTTTTCCAAACTCGGCGGCATCCTCACGAATATCGGCGTCCGAGGTTAGAACGTTGACGTGATCGGGCAGATATTGCCCAGTGCGCACGTCCCATTCCGGATAGAGAATACGGCCCGACAGACGTTCGCGATTCACATCCTCGGGTGCCAGGTCCAGATGCAATTTCAGCTTGGTCGGTGGCACCTTGGAAATCTGGCCCAAACCGATCTCATCCTGATCATCGGCGGCCTTTTTGGCATTGTCGGGATCATCGTCATCAATGCGACGGTTGATGTTCAGAAACTCGGCCCAGCTGAGGATCGCCTCGAATTTATGAAGGATAAAACTGTCACTGCGTTCAGCCTGGTCGGATTTGCGCCGCCGGGCACGGTGGGTTTTCTCACCCGATTCCTCGGGCGGGCCTTCGGTATCGGGGTTTTCGACATCGTTATGCTCTGAAAAACCAACTGCGCGTAATTCCGGCCAAAGAGGGACAGGGCGGAAATGTTGATATCCGCGTGGGGCAGTCGGGTCATCGTCAAATGACATGAATTGCCTGGCCTTCGAGGATAAAGGCGCGGGGTCGCCCAGCCGATGGCGGATCAGTTCTTCAACCGCTGTTTCCACGGGCGGGAGACCGGATTTGTTGCGGTCATGCAGAACACCTTTGCAAAGCTCGGTGTAAAGCGGTCGCAAGCCGGGGGCGTTGTCCAAGGTTGCATTAACCATGGTTTGTGCAGCGCTCAGCGCGTGCAGATCGGCGCGCAACGGATCATCTTCAACGATCCGGGTTCCCGCATGGGCCGCTGCGGCGGCCAACCAAACATACAGCGCTCCGTTCGCCTCGCGCGCGGGAAACACCGCCAGACGGTCCGGGAGGCGCAGCACTTCGCCATCGAACGAAGCGCGCGGCATCAGTTCAACTTCGGTACCCAACCGACGGCGCCAGCTTAGGCGATGGTGTGAAACCTCGGGCGAGACCGGGCGCAATTCAACGCCCGGGCTGCCCCCAAGCCCGCGAAAAAGGACTGCCAGCCGCCCCGCGACCTCAGAAAGGTCGACCGCGGCTCCAATATGCACCTGGGGTGCATCGAGACGGCTGGCAAGGGAGTGCCACAGTTTCCCGATCGTTTCTTCGGGTTCCCATGGCTCAAAATCGATCCTGACCATCGGCCGGCCTCACCCAAAGACAGCCGTGACAAGATCGAGGAGCCCGCGTTTGATGTCCTCGTCATCTGTCAGAGGTTCTATCATGGCGGCAAGGATCGCGCGGTCGGTGGACATGCCCTGCGCGATCAGCGTGGCGGCATAGACGACCAGACGGGTGGAAACGCCCTCTTCAAGATCCTGCCCCCTGAGCCCGCGCAGTTTACCTGCCAAGCGGATCAGTGGCTTGCAGCGTTCCAGCGCCAGCCCGCTTTCTTTAGCAACCACCTTTGCCTCCATCTCGGGCGACGGAAAGTCGAACTCCAGTGAGATGAACCGCTGCCGGGTCGAGGGTTTCAAGGTTTTCAGGATATTCTGATATCCGGGGTTATATGAGGCGACCAGCATGAAACCAGGCGCGGCCACAAGCTCCTCACCGGTGCGGTCGATCGGCAGGATGCGCCTGTCGTCAGTCAGCGGGTGCAGCACGACGGTCACGTCCTTGCGCGCCTCGACTACTTCATCCAGATAGCAGATCGCGCCTTCGCGCACCGCGTGGGTCAGGGGCCCATCGACCCAGATCGTTTCCCCGCCTTTCAGCAGGTAGCGCCCGATCAGGTCCGCAGCGGCAAGGTCATCGTGACAGGCCACTGTGTAAAGCGGGCGGCCAAGGCTGGCGGCCATATGCGCCACAAACCGGGTCTTGCCGCAACCTGTCGGGCCTTTCAGCAGGACCGGCAGGTTGTTGGTATAGGCAGCAGCGAACACGTCACATTCATCACCCTGCGGCAGGTAGAAGGGGGCGTCAGCCGCCCCCGTTCTCAGTTTCATGGAGCCATCCATATCCATCACTCCGCTGGGGTTTCGGCCGCGCCGGATTCAATGATCTCTTTCCGGGGAACCCAGATCGAGTAGATGAACAGCAGCGCACCCAAGACCACGACGATGCCAGAGCCAAGGCGCATCCAATAGAAGATCGCGACCTGATCCTGCACATCCATGAAGTAGTCTCCGACCACCCGCTGCATGTGCGTCTGCACTGTTCCAGCAAAGGTCAGCACAAAGGTCATGAAAACCATACCGCTGGACATCAGCCAGAAGCTGCCCATGTTCAGAACCTGATTATAAGGATCGCGGTTCTTCAGGATCGGCATTGCATAGCTGAAGATTGCCAGGTTGAGGCAGACATACGCACCATAGAACGCCAGGTGTCCGTGAGCCGCAGTGATCTGCGTACCGTGGGTATAGTAGTTCACCCCGTGCAGAGTGTGCAGGAAGCCCCAGACACCGGCACCGAAGAAGGCCAATGTGGCACAGCCCAGCGACCACAGCAGCGCCGCTTTGTTCGGGTGGTCCCGACGGCCCTTCCAGACCATCACAAAGGCAAAGGCCATCATCGCAAAGAAGGGGATCACTTCGAGGCTTGAGAAGATCGAGCCGATCCACTGCCAGTACCCTGGTGTGCCTATCCAATAGTAATGGTGACCTGTACCAAGGATACCCGAAAACAACGCGGCGGCGACAATGACATAGAGCCATTTCTCGACAACCTCACGGTCTACCCCAGTCAGCTTCAGCATCAGATAGGCCAGGATCGAGGCCATGATCAGTTCCCAGACACCTTCGACCCACAGGTGGACAACATACCACCAGTATTGCTTGTCCAAGGACAGGTTGCCCGGGTTGTAGAAGGCAAACAGGAACAGCAGCGCCAAACCCCAAAGACCTAGCAACAAGATGTTGGTGATCGCGGTCTTCTTGCCCTTCAGAACGGTCATCGACACGTTGTACAGGAAGATCAGTGCGGCCACGACGATGCCGGCCTTGACCCATTTCGGTTGCTCAAGGAACTCGCGCCCTTCTTTACCCAGCAGCCAGTTGCCTTCAAACAGGTTGAACGTATAGGTCAAGACCACGCCCAGTGTACCGACCACCAGAATGATCAGCTGCAGATAGGCCAGCATGGGCGAATGGATCTCACGCTCGGCCTCTTCCGGGATCAGAAAATAGGCCGCACCAAAGAACCCGAGGATCAGCCACACGATCAGCGAGTTGGTGTGCAGCATCCGCACGATGTTGAACGGCAAAAGCTCGCTCAGGAAATTAGGTGATACATAGATAAAGCCGGCCAGAAGGCCGCCCAGAACCTGTATCGCGAATAGGGCCATTGCCACCGCAAAGTAGGCATAGGCGATTTTTTGGGATTCGTATTTCATTGCTCCGTTCCCTTCTCAGCCCGCCTCGTTGGGCGGCCAGTCCTGAGCGTCGATATTGTCCGTCCAGATCAAAAAGTTGGTCAGATCACGGATGTCTTCGTCGCTGAGGTTGAAATTGGGCATCTGACGACGACCGGGAATGTCTGTCGGCTGCGCCTCCATCCAGCCTTTGAGGGCTTCAAAGGCCGATTCCGGGTCGTCCAGCACGCCCCAACGTGTCATCACATTGCCAACCTCGGGTGCAAAGTATGCACCTTCGCCAAGGATGGTATGACAGTTGATGCAGGCGTGTTTTTCCCAGACGTGCTTGCCCCTGATCACACTTTCATCGAGCTTTGCTGCGTTCTCAGAGTTCACGATATACCAGTGAGAATGGGCCGACAGAGCCAGAAAGATGAGGATAAAGAACAGTGACCCGCCATAGAATATATTGCGTGCCATGCTCTTGGTCATGACTTCTCGCATTGCGCTCTCCTTTGCGCAGATTAGCTAGTCTGGCCAAAATGACGGGATGGGCATGGTATATCCTTAACGAAAGTCAAGACTTGCAAAAGGAAATGAAATCACGCTGACCGTTGCACTTTGGGACCCGTCAGCACGGGCCACATCGCGATCAGGAAAAGCGCAAAGGCGCTGACCCACAACCCGTCCGACAGCAGCATCGCAACCATGTAACCTGCATTCAGATCTGCCCCAATCCACCGCGACAGGGCCGCCACCGCCATCAGACCATAGGCCACCGCCATTGGGCCCGGTGCCACCAGCGCGCGACCACTGTGGCCAAGCGCGGCGCGGCTCATGACCGCCAGGGTCATGCCGCCGACGCATCCGATGCCCAGGATGTGTAGGGCTGCGATCTCGTTTCCGAAACCCAGCACTGACAGCCCCCAGAGGATCAGTCCCAGCGCCAGCATTGCAAGCCCAAGATACAGTGCCAATAAGATCGGCTCCCGCGCAGCCCAGCCCGCGCGCCAGCGGGCCATGCGCGAAACCTGTGCCACCCCTAGAACCAGCGCCATCGATCCAGCCACAGCACCTGACCCCAGCACCAGAACGATTGGTGGCAGGGTCAGGGCAACCGCCATCGCTGATTTGTCCAGAATTGGCACAGATATTGGCCAGTTCGCCTCGGGAACGCCCGCGCGTCTCATGGCGTTTCGGGTAAAGGCCGGGGTGATCCGTCCGCCAAGAATGGCAATCATCGCGCAGAGCGCCAGCAACCCCGCGCGCAGCCCGGTATGCAATGTGTCATCCGTCATCCCGGTCCATTCAAGATGCGTGAACAGATCAGCAATCCAGATAAAGCTGAGCAACAGCAGAAAGAGCATGTTCTGAGGTTTCGGCTTCCGGATGAGCTGGGTTGCAATCTTGACCGCCAGAATCGGTACAAAGGCCAGGTCGACCACCGCCACAAGCGCCGCAGGCAGCATTCCCGAAAACCACATCGCCATCCGACCAGCCAACCACAATCCGGCGGCCAACGTTATGAACTGCGCACGCGCATCTGGTGCGCCGGTCCAATTTGGCACCGCGGTCAGAAAGAACCCGCCCAGCGCGGCTGTTGCATAGCCGAAGATCATCTCATGCGCGTGCCACATGGGCGGGGCCATGCCATAATCCGGCACTGCATATGGCACCGTCAGCCACAGCCCCCAAACCACTCCGACAAAGAGGCCATAGAGGCCGGCGGACAGAAAGAATACACGAAAACCTTCACCAAACACGCGGGTGATGATTGCGGGCATGGCTGCTCTCCTTGGTGTTTTCCAAGCCCTAGCAAGCCGCCCGGCTGCGCGACTTAACAAAAATCAA
This sequence comes from Ruegeria sp. CDSC025, assembly GCF_059610805.1. Classification (NCBI taxonomy): domain Bacteria; kingdom Pseudomonadati; phylum Pseudomonadota; class Alphaproteobacteria; order Rhodobacterales; family Roseobacteraceae; genus Ruegeria; species Ruegeria sp. CDSC025. The sequence goes on from NZ_JBXWOJ010000003.1 coordinate 411,561, forward strand.
ACCGGCCGAAAAAGTGTGCCAAAGATACAGATTTTCCCAGCCGGAAAATTGACGTTTTCCCTGCCCGCCGCCTGAATTGCGCGGCTGGTGTTGACTTTCGTCAAGGAGCACCCTTGCGCGATGCCCCACGCTTGGACCGCCTCACCAGCAAATGGAGAGTGATCATGTCACTTGGAATCAGCTATACCAAAACGGGCCGCGTCTTCGGGGTCGGTTTGGCGATGTTGCTGGGCAGTGTCGCTGCACCAGCTTTCGCCGAAGAGCCAACTTTGAACGAAGAAGCGTTTGAAGCGTCCAAACAACTTTACTTTGAACAATGCGCGGGGTGCCACGGTGTCTTGCGTAAAGGCGCCACTGGCAAGAATCTTGAACCGCATTGGAAGAAAACCGCAGCTGACGGCGCCGTGACCGAAGGCGGCACACTTGCGCTTGGGCAAGAGCGGCTTGAGAAGATCATCGCCTGGGGCACCGAAGGCGGGATGAACAACTTCTCGGACATCATGTCCGAGCAGGAAATCAAAGACATGGCGACTTACATCATGATGGAGCCGCCCAAACCACCTGAAATGTCGCTGGACCAGATGATGGCGACCCGCAAGGTATATGTTGAAGAAGAGGACTACCCAACCGAGCCGATGCATGGCCGTAACTGGGAAAACTTCTTTGTTGTTATCGAGCGTGACGTCGGCAAAGTCGCTGTTATCGATGGCGACACCAAAGAGGTGCTGACACATATTCCGACCGGCTATGCGGTGCACGTTCTGAAAGCATCCGAACACCATTCGCTGGAAGAGCCGGAACAGCCCGGTCGCTTCTGGTACACCATGGGCCGCGACGGCAAGATGACCAAGATCGACCTCTGGCAGACGCCGGACAAGATGTTGGTTTCCGAAGTCAAGATCGCGTATGACGCGCGCGACGTAGCCGTTTCCGGCGACGGTAAATATGTCATCGGTGGGGGCTATTGGCCGCCGCACTTTGCAATCGTAGACGCCCAGACGATGGAGCCGGTCAAGGTTGTATCGACCCGCGGCGTGAACGTGGACGGGGACTATGTGGAAGAGGCTCGCGTGGCCGCTATCTACACAACTCCGAATGAGCCGACCTGGATCGTTGCCGTCAAAGAGCTGGGGCAACTGTGGCAAGTAGATTATACTGATCTAGACAATCTGCGGATCGACAAGATCGACAGCGCCAAATTCCTGCATGACGGGTTCTTCGATCCGACGGGCCGGTATTTCCAGATCGCTGCAAACGCATCGAACAAGATGGTGGTTGTAGATACCGAGACCCACAAGCTTGAGGCGATGATCGACACGGCCGCGTTGCCGCATCCCGGTCCGGGCGCTAACTGGATTGACCCGAATTGCGGACCGGTAGCTGGCACAACCCACCTCGGGGTTGGCACCGTGACGGTCTGGGGCAACGACCCCGAAAACCGACCCGATGACGCCTGGAAGATCTGCTACGAAGTGGAAACAGACGGTCCGGGCCTATTCGTCCGTACGCATCCGGAATCGGACTATATCTGGGCTGACCAGACCAAACACCCGGAACCGGAAGTGCAGCAATCTGTGCAGGTCATCTCGAAAGAGACCGGCGAGATCGTGAAAACCATCCAGATCACCGAAGACGAAGGCAGCGCCGCTGTTCACTTTGAATTCAACGCGGATGGAACCGAGGTCTGGGTGTCCAAGTGGAACCTGTCGGATTCAAAAGAACCCAACGGTCAGATCGTGATCTTTGACGCCAAGACATTGGAAGAGATCGGTCGCATCGAAGGGCTGTACGCCCCGACCGGCAAGTTCAACGTCTACAACCGGTCGAACCACGTCACCTGACGGGTTTCGATCAACTCGGAGCAGGGCGGGCCCCTCGCCCGCCCTGTCCTTGTTTCATCCATCAGCCGAATGCGCAGGCCTGACACGCCGCGCCAGTCAACACAGCCAAAACGGAGCCCGGACATGACCTCCGATCCAGATAAGAAACCACCGATCTGGCGTCGGTATTTCCTGTGGGGAATGCCTGTGGCCGGTATTGCCGCTGCCTTTGCCGCCGGGATCGTCTTTTGGGGTGGGTTCAACACCGCCATGGAAGCCACCAACACCAAAGAGTTCTGTATCTCGTGCCATGAGATGCGCGATTTCGTCTATGAAGAATACACCGGGACCATCCACGATGTGAACCGATCGGGGGTCGGGGCGGTCTGTTCCGACTGTCACGTACCCAAGGACTGGACCCACAAGATGATCCGCAAGATCAAGGCGTCCAAAGAACTGTATGGCAAGGTGGTTGGCTCGATCAGTACACCCGAGAAGTTCGAAGCTAAGCGTATCCATCTGGCGATGAATGAATGGGAAAGGATGAAGGCTACAGATTCGCGCGAGTGCCGCAACTGCCACGACTTTGAATCGATGATGCCCGAGTTCCAGCGCCCCCGCGCGCGCCAGCAACATTTGAACGCAATGGAGACAGGCCAGACCTGTATCGACTGCCACAAAGGGATTGCGCATTCGAACATCCGCGACAGGGCCACAGATGAATATCTGGAACAGATTGAAGCCCCGAATCCTGATTTCATCCGTGCAATTCCGCCAGAATACCTGGCCAGTCTCGACCGTGTAGAAGCCAAGGAGGCGGCTGAGGCCGAAGCCGAAAAATCGGCCAAGACAGCACAACAAGAGGCGGTGCAAGCCCAGATCGCAGCCGCTGTGGACGCTGCAGTCGCCGAAGAACGCGCCAAATCAAGCGGTGAAGAATCTACAGCCCCGGCAGGCGGTGGCAGCGATATCGGAGGCGATATCGACTGGACCAGCATCGCAAGCGCGGATCTGAAGCTGTTTTATCCCGGTCAGGCTTCGTTTGAATGGGTTCAGAATGGCAAGTTCCACGGCGGCGCCCGGCCACTGACAAAAGGTGGCGACCAATGTTCGACTTGTCATGCCAAGGAATTGGACATGATTGGAAACAAGATCGTCGCAGGCGGCGAGCTGGAACCAACCCCGATCCCTGGAAAACGTGGTGTGATCGACGCAACTGTTCAGGCGGCCCATGATGCCGAAAACCTCTATATCCGCCTGCAATGGCCGGATGCAGGTCACAATCCTGCACCATTTGTGGATGGCGGGAAGATGGACCCGGACAACCAGATCAAGGTCGCCATGATGATCACCGGAACCGGGATCGAAATGGGGGATCAGGTGGGCTGCTGGGCCTCGTGCCACGCGGACAACACCTATATGCCGTTTGACCCGGGTGCAGATGCGATTGTCGCCAATGGCGATGTTGCAGGCCGCCTGGCCGCTCAGGACACTGTGACCAAATATATCAGCGAAAGCCGCACCGAGGTCGAAGTCAAAGGCCGGCGCGGGAAAGCTCTGGGTGGCTGGGACAAATTGCAGGCCGAAGCGCAGATCGCGCAATATCTGGATGACGGCACCTATCTGGATCTGATGCGCGTCTATGCCGATGGCAGCGCCAGCAACGGCTATCTTCTGGAACAGCGCATAGTCAATGATGGCGAAATCGCCGCCTCGGCCAACTTGTCGGGTGGTATTTGGACCGTCACGTTCTCGCGGCCCTTAAACTCGGGCGCACCGGGTGATGTGCCATTGGAACCGGGCAAGACCTATACGGTCGGCTTTGCAATCCACGATGACTTTGCCGCGGCACGATTCCACCACGTAACGCTGAACACAAGCTTCGCGCTGGACGACGACAGTGCCAATATCAACGTGGTCGAGCAATGACTGATGGGGCCGGGTAAACCGGCCCCAAAGTATTAGGTATGGAGACTTGGACGATGAAGATCCGCCTACTTCTTCCTGCATTTCTGGCTTTGGCGTCACCTGCGGTGGCCGCTGACGAAGACACAGCTGAGATCTGCGCCGAGGCAGAAACCCGCTACGTGGATCTGTTCGGTCAGCCGTCTTCAGATGTGGAAGATGCAGAGGTTGTGCTGATGTACAAATACAATTTCTGCCCAGCCCAACTGACGGTCAAAGCGGGGACCACAGTGCGTTGGGTGAACGTAGACAAACGCACCAGCCATAGCGTCCTGCTGAAAGATGGCAGCAAAGCCGAGAGTGACCGCCTGTTCCCCGAGGAATTTGTTGATCTGACATTTCTTGTTCCCGGCGCCCAGGATTACCTGTGCGGACCACATTGGGAGACACAGAACATGTTCGGAATGGTCACCGTAGAGCCCTGATAAGCGGCACGCTGAAAGATGCGCGGGCGCAATTCCCGTGCTCCTTAACTTAAGTCAAGGAGGTCGGTTTACCTGTGCGCCAACTTGTTTCCATGACACGCCCGGTTCCCCCAGCAACGTTCCATATTCGCGCATGGAAACGACCAAAACACCGGGTTCCGAAGACATTCAGAACAAGCGAGTTTGCACATGAGCGGTAAGGTTTTTCTGATTGGTGCCGGCCCTGGTGATCCCGAACTGATCACCATGCGCGCCCTGCGTATGCTGCAGGAGGCGGACGTGGTGGTCTATGATCGCCTTGTTTCGGATGAAATTCTGGCCATGCACACCGAAGGCGCGCGGCTGATCGCCGTCGGCAAGGCCCCCAAGTGCCACACTGTTCCTCAGGATCGCATCAACGAAATCCTGCTGGAACACGCACGCGCAGGTCACGTTGTGGCCCGGCTGAAAGGCGGGGATCCGATGATCTTTGGTCGCGGCTCGGAAGAGGCCGCTTTTCTGATGGCACACGGTGTTACGGTCGAATACGCACCGGGCATCACGGCGGCACAAGGCGCATCCTGTTCGACCGGCGTGCCCCTGACCCATCGCGGACTGGCGACCTCGGTTCAATATGTCACCGGGCACAGGCAGTCCGACAAAGTTCTTGATCTGGATTGGAAACGACTGGCGGACCCGGATACGACGCTGGTCGTCTATATGGGCGTGGCCAATATCGGCCAGATCGCCATCGGCTTGATGACCGAGAACCTACCCGGATCCACCCCGGTCCTGGCTGTTGGGCAGGCCACCAGTGCCTCTGAACGCCGCCTTGTATCCCGACTGGACCAGATTGCCGCGGATGCGCGCAAGGCGGATCTGAAGGCTCCTACCTTATTCATTATCGGAAAGGTCGTTTCGCTTTATGCCAATCAGGCCCTGACCGAGATTTTGGAGCGGGCGCATGGGTAGCCTGGCGCATATGGACCGCAAGCAGCCGGGCTGGGCCGCGCATACTGTTCTGACTGCCGTCGTTCTGGTTGCCACTTCCGCTCTGGCCGCTGACGCCATCGACCCAACCGCCCTGAAACGGTTGGTCCACCAGGATTGCGGCTCGTGCCACGGATTGTCCCTGAAAGGCGGGCTTGGTCCTGATCTGCGACCGGAAACTCTGGAACATTACGAGGCGGACGTCCTGACGGGGGTCATACTGGACGGCATCCCCGACACGGCTATGCCCCCCTGGCGCCCCCTGATCAGCGAAGAAGAGGCCGAATGGATCGCCCGATACCTGCTGGAACAGGAGGCAAAATGAAACAACTTGCCCTTGGCATCGTTGCCCTAATGATGATGACACCTGCCAATGCAGACCCCACCGCCACCGGAGATCTGGGCCTTGTGATCGAACGGGCAAAAGGGTCGGTCTTATTGGTGGACCAGTCGGACCGGGCCGCATTGGCACGGATCGAAGGGTTGGGCGATCTGTCCCACGCCTCCCTAGTCTATTCACCCGACGAACGCTTTGCCTATGTTTTTGGCCGCGATGGCGGGCTGACCAAGGTTGATATAGTGACCCGTCAGATTGCAAATCGGGTCGTGCAGGCTGGCAATGCCATTGGCGGCGCGATTTCGGATGACGGCCAACTGGTTGCGGTGTCAAACTATGAGCCGGGTGGCGTACGCGTGTTCGACGCGGATACGCTGGAACTGGTTGCCTACATCCCCACCGACAGCAAAACCATAGGTCTTGTCGATGCGCCGGGCCGTCGGTTCGTGTTTTCCATGTGGGACACGGGCGAGACCTGGATTGCTGATTTCGCAAATGGCGCGCCCGAGATCACAAAGATCACCGATATGGGTAAGAACCCCTATGACGCGCTGATCACCGCCAATGGTCGCACTTATATCACCGGTCTGTTTGGTGAGGACGGGCTGACCGCACTGGACCTATGGGCAGACAATCCAAAACCGATCCGCGTGCTGCCGGGCTATGGGCGCGGACAGGAAGAGATGCCGGTATACAAGATGCCTCATCTTGAGGGCTGGGCACTGACGGATCGCGAATTTGTCCTGCCCGCGGTCGGCCACCATGAGGTTCTGTGGATTGACGCCGAAACCTTGACAGAAACAGGCCGCACCCAAACCCATGGTCAGCCGGTCTTTGCCATGGCGCGCCCGGACGGGCGACAGGTCTGGGTGAATTTTGCCCATCCATTGAACGATACAATTCAGGTCATCGACAGCGTCAGCAAACAGGTCATCCACGAATTCTCTCCGGGCCCTGCCGTCCTGCATATGGAGTTCACGGCACGCGGGCATGAGGTCTGGATCAGTGTCCGCGACGCCAACAAGGTCGTGGTCTACGACACGCATAGCTTTGAAAAGCTGCGCGAGATCGCGGCGGACAGCCCCTCGGGTATCTTTTTCACCGCCCGCGCGCACAGGACAGGGTTGTAACCCATGCAACATATCACTGACCCGATCGACCGTCGCCTGCTGGACGATTTTCAGCGCGAATTTCCGATTATCGACCGCCCGTTTCAGCCAGTGGCCAAGGCGCTGGGGCTGGACGAAGCTGAAGTGCTGAACCGTCTGGCGCGAATGCGTTCGACCGGCCGGATCACCCGGGTCGGGGCCACGATCACTCCGGGCGCGGTGACGGCCAGCACTCTGGCCGCGGTGGCCGCACCCGAGGAGCATCTGGAGGACATTGCCGCCCTGATCGACGCAGAGCCCGGTGTGAACCACAATTATCAACGTGAGGACAAATGGAACCTCTGGTTTGTAGCGACCGGCCCTGATCGCGCGCATGTGGACGCCACTCTGGCCCGGATTGGCCTGCAAACCGGTTTGCAGGTTTTGGACTTGCGTCTGGTTCGGCCGTTCAATGTTGATTTGGGCTTTCGAATGACAGGCAAGCAACGCAACGTACCGGCACCGCGCAAGGTGGACTGTTCCGTTCTGCAAAAGGGTGATCGCTCATTGATGCAGGCGCTTAGTTCCGGCTTACCGCTGGTTTGCGAACCTTACGCAGCACTGGCCGCCTCTTTGGACCGTAAACCAGAGGACGCCATGACGCGGATCCGGATCTTACACGAGGCTGGAATTGTCTCGCGTCTTGGCGTGATCGTAAGACACCGGGCACTGGGCTGGTCGGCCAATGCGATGGTGGTCTGGGATATGCCAACTGATCAGGTCGATCGTGCCGGGCCTGCGCTGGCAAAATACCCTGGCGTGACACTGTGTTATGAGCGTCGACCCGTTGAAAACATCTGGCCCTACCGCCTGTATTCCATGATCCACGCCCGCTCGCGCAGCGAAGCGCGAAACGTCCTGGCCGGGGCTGCGGCATTGCCTGAGCTGTTTGGCGCGCAGCACAAGGTGTTGTTTTCGACGCGCTGTTTCAAACAGACCGGCGCGCTGATCCAACCCAAGGAGACGGCGGCATGACCCTGGACGAAACTGATCGGGCAATCCTGAACCGAATGCAGGACGACTTACCTCTGACCTCACAACCCTATGCGATGGTGGCCCAAGAACTGGGGATTTCGGAACAGGATCTGTTGGTTCGCCTATCACGGATGAAGGATGACCGGGTCATCACGCGCTTTGGCCCGTTCTTTGACGCAGCCGCGATGGGCGGGGCTTTTTGCCTATGTGCCATGGCCATACCGACAGAGGCATTTGAATCCGTCCTGACCAAAGTCAATGCGCATCCCGAAGTTGCCCATAATTATGAACGTACGCACCGGCTGAACATGTGGTTCGTGTTGGCCACCGAAACGCCCCAAGGGATTGAGGCCTGCGCCGATGCGATCGAACAAGAGACGGGGATCGAAGTTCTCAGATTTCCCAAGTTGCAGGAATTCTTCATTGGCTTCCGGGTGGCGGCATGATCGACGCAAAAGACAGACTGATTATCGAGGTTCTGCAGGGCGGATTGCCCCTGGTGCCTTCGCCCTACGCTCGGGTTGCTGAAAGCCTTGGGATGGACGAACAAGCGCTGCTGTATCGCCTCGCAGAACTTAAGGCGCGCGGCGTTATACGTCGTATCGCCGCAGCCCCGAACCACTACAAACTGGGCATGACTTCGAACGGCATGACAGTCTGGGACGTCGATGACAGTCAAATCGCTGATTTGGGGGCACATATTGGCGGTCTGCCTTTTGTCACCCATTGCTATGAACGTCCACGTGCCCTGCCCGACTGGCCTTACAACCTGTTCGCCATGGTCCATGGCAAAGACAGGGGTGAAGTCGAAGAAAAACGGGCCGAGATTGCCGGTATTCTGGGCAGTGCCTGCCGGGGCAAGGACATCCTGTATTCAACGCGCATCCTGAAAAAGACCGGGCTGCGCCTGAAACCGAAAGGCCAAACGCCATGTTCCGCCTGACTGAATACATGCAGCAACTGGTCACCCCGACCCTCGCGCGCAAGCGCCGCCCCGGCCCGGTTAAGCCGGTGGTCATCTGGAATCTGACCCGGCGCTGCAACCTGAAATGCCGCCATTGCTATACTGTTTCGGCGGACGTCGCGTTCCCGGGTGAGCTCAGCCACGAGCAAGCCATGGTAACCCTTGAGGATCTCGGCCAATTTCGCGTCCCGGCCCTGATCCTCTCGGGGGGGGAACCGCTGGATCGGTTCGATTTCTTTGATATCGCCAACCGGGCGCGCAAGTTGGTGCCGATGCTGGCGCTGTCGACGAATGGCACGCGGATTTACGATGAAACCGCTGATATGATCGCTGATGTCGGCTTTAACTATGTCGGCATATCACTTGACGGGATCGGGGCCACAAACGACTGGTTCCGAGGTGTCGAGGGCGCCTTTTCAGATGCCCTGCGCGGCGTGCGCGAGTGCAAGAAACGCGGCATCAAGGTCGGTTTGCGATTCTGTTTGACCGAGGGCACACAGCACCATCTGCCCGATCTCCTGCAGTTGTGTGATGATGAGGGGGTCGACAAATTCTACCTGTCTCATCTGGTTTACGCCGGTCGCGGCGACAAGAACAGAGGCGAGGATGCCGAGCATCTGCGCACGCGCAAAGGTCTGGATCTGTTATTGGACCGTGCGTGGGAGGCTGCCTCGGGCGGGCGCCCGCTGGATATCGTCACCGGCAATAACGATGCCGACGCCGGATATTTTCTGAACTGGGTCAGGACGCATTTTGATGCCGAAAAGACCTCGCATATACGTGCGCATTTGGCGGCCTGGGGCGGGAACTCCAGCGGGTTGGGGGTGGCCAATATCGACAATCTTGGTCGGGTCCATCCCGACACCTACTGGTCAGATTACACGGTCGGGAATGTGAAAACGACGCCGTTTTCCGAGTTGTGGACCGGGGACGACAAGATGCTGGCCATGCTGCGCACTCGCCCACGTCCGCTGAAAGGGCGCTGTGGAGTTTGTCAGCTCAGGGATGTTTGCGGTGGCAACACGCGCATTCGGGCCCTGCAACTGACGGGCGATCCCTGGGCCGAGGACCCGGCCTGTTACCTGTCAAACGATGAAATTGGCGTGGATAAAGCGGGCAAACGCCTGCAGGTCACACCTTTCCGGGGGAAAAGCCATGATCCGGCGCATCAGTTCTTTTAGGGCTCGGACGCTTGGAACACTGTGTGCGCTTCTGCTGAACAGCGCCGCATGGGCCGACGCCCAGTCCGACTATGCCGAACATTGTGCGTCCTGCCATGGTGACACCCGGCTGGGCGGTGTTGGTCCGGCCTTGATACCCGAAACGCTAAAACGCATGCGCGGGCCGCGGGTTGCCGCCGTGATCACCGAAGGGCGCACCGCCACCCAGATGCCAGCCTTTGCGCATAATCTGAACGCCCTGCAGATTGAGGAGTTGGCAGGTTGGCTGAAATCCCCGCTCGAGACCGCCCCGGACTGGGCCGAGGCAGACATCATGGCCAGCCGTACGCTGGACGCAGACTATGTCGAGATTGATGCGCCCGTTTGGTCCAGTGATCCGATGAACATCACGTTGGTGGTGGAAACCGGAGACCACCATGTCAGCGTTCTGGACGGTGACACATTTGAGGTTTTGGACAGATTTGAAACTCCTTTTGCCGTTCATGGCGGCCCAAAGTTCAGCCCCGATGGGCGTTACGTGTTCATCATGTCCCGCGATGGCTGGGTCCAGAAATATGACATCTGGGCGTTGCGACAGGTGGGTCGCGTGCGGGCGGGACTAAACAGCCGCAACATTGCCATGTCAGGCGATGGCAAATGGCTGGCGGTGGCGAATTACCTACCCAACAGCCTGACCCTTTTGTCCACCCGGGATCTTTCGGTGGCAAAAGTGATCGAGATTAAAAGCAGGAAAGGTAATCCCAGCCGCGTTTCGGCCGTTTATCAAGCTCCGCCACGGGAAAGCTTTGTGCTGGCCTTGAAGGATGTGCCAGAGATTTGGGAGGTCTTCTATGGCGCCAATCCACCCCAATCCGGGCTGGGACACGATTTTCGTATCGAAGGGCAGTTCAAGAACCCTAACCCTTTCCCAGTACGCAAGATCACTACGCCCGACTATCTGGACGATTTCTTTTTCGACCAGACTTATGAATACGTCATGGGCGCATCTCGCGACGGGAACGGCGGTCAGGTGATTGATCTGGTCATTGGCCAAAAAGTGGCTGACCTGGATCTGCCCGGCATGCCGCATCTGGGATCCGGGATTACCTGGCGGCGCGGCGATACAACTGTGATGGCAACGCCGCACCTGACTGATGGCACCGTCTCGGTGATCGATATGGAGACATGGGAAACGGTCAAGCGGATCAAGACCGAAGGGCCGGGGTTTTTCATGCGCAGCCATGAAAACTCGCCATATGTCTGGGCCGATGTTTTCTTTGGGCCCAACAAGGATGTGATGCATGTGATCGACAAGCAAAGCCTTGAGATCGTGCGGACCCTGCGCCCAGCGCCGGGCAAAACCGTGGCCCATGTGGAATTCACCAAGAACGGAAGCCATGCGTTGGTTTCGATCTGGGAAGATGACGGCGCGGTGATCATCTATGATGCAAAAACACTGGAAGAGGTCCGCCGTCTGCCGATGCGCAAACCTTCGGGAAAGTACAATGTCTGGAACAAAATCACCTTCTCGGAAGGAACCAGCCACTGAGGGCAAATGGCCGGTGTGGAAACTGGCCATATTGCTGTATCCAGCGTCTGCGCTGACCGTGGCCATAAACCTTTTTCTGGCTGGCCTGATCGCCAACAGCGCCGGATTCGGAGTGATTGAGCCTGTCACCGCCATCCTGTGGTCAATCCCATTGGGTGTACCTGCCTGCTGGTTTGCAGGGCGCTGGGTACGCAGTTTGATGGACGAAGCAGACGGCTAAGTCGGATTCTCCAAAGGCCTAACCGAAGTCAAGTATCTGCTTTCGGGAATCTCTTAGGACTTGGGAAAGATCACCGAGTTGGATTCTCCATGCCCGCCCATAATCCTTTGCACATTTCAGCTGTTTGCGCGTCCCGCGCAGCTTGTGCGGTGGCAGGTATAATCCTTCTGCTTTTGCAGCTGCTTAGCCCGGCGCTGGCGAGTCCCGGGCAAAGCATGTGGGTTGAGATCTGCTCGGAGGGCGGCGCGGTCTGGGTCGAGGTTGATCTTGAAAAAGGCGATGCAGACCCGACCGCACCTTGCCCCAAATGCGCCGATTGCGCGCTGTGCGCCGTGACCGGTGCCGCACCTCTGCCCATGCCGCTGGAAGTGACGCAACGAGGAAGGGTTCAATTCTTATCTTGCCAAAACAACAGGTCCTTCGATCTAAATGGCTCTGACCGGCTGTGGCCAGAAACCCGGGGTCCTCCCCCTGCAGCAGAATTTAAAACCGAACGCGCCCCGCGCGCGTCCATGGCGTCCACCCCAATCATTGGAGGTGCGCCGTGGTCGTAAGTCGCGCAATCCATTTCCTGCTGGCCTTTTTTCTGTCCTGCCTGATGGCGATCAGCGCACATGCCGACAGCCTAGCCAGTTTTCTGCCAGAACTTGAGCCCGCGGACCTGATCCCCGGCGCCGAGGCATTTGGCCCGATCAGAAAAGACATTCCGGTTGCGCCTATCCTGAAAGGGGGCAAAACGATTGCCTGGGCCTTTCTGACCTCGGATTTCGTGGGCACCACAGGCTATTCCGGCAAACCCATTCACGTCGTTGCAGCGATCGACAATGATGCGGTGCTTACTGGCGTTAAGCTGGTCAAGCATTCGGAACCCATCGTACTGATCGGGATTCCGAACGCACGCATGGTCGAACTGACCGAAGGCTACGCCGGCCTGGACCTTAGGGTTGAGGCTGAAACAGGCGGTGAGGGCCATGACCTCGACATTATCTCGGGCGCGACTGTCACAATCATGGTGATCGACGACAGTCTCGTGCGTGGCGGCATCAAGGTAGCGCGGGCGTTGGGGTTGGGTGGCTTGTCACCGCTGCAGGCCGACGGGCCAAAGCGCGAAGTCGATATGGCACAAGACGCCACTTATGACTGGACAACGCTTTCGGGTGACGGCTCGGTCCGACGCCTGACACTGGATGTCGGTCAGGTCAACGCTGCGTTCGAGGCCACCGGCGACCAGCGCGCCATCAGGCGCCGTGAACGGGGCGCGCCCGACGACACCTTCATCGATATGCATCTGGCGTTGGTTTCAGTCCCGTCGATCGGCAAGTCGCTGCTGGGCGAGGCCGAGTATCAAAACCTGACCGAGTGGCTGGGCGAGGGCGAGCAAGCCATCCTGGTGCTGGGTCGTGGCGCCTATAGCTTCAAGGGGTCAGGCTATGTACGTGGCGGAATTTTCGACCGTATTCAGCTGATTCAAGGTGATAATTCGGTACGCTTCTTTGATAAACAGCAAGAGCGTCTGGGCAGAGTTGCGGCCGCCGATGCGCCCAGTTTCACCGAGCTGGATATCTTCAAAATCCCCGCTGAGGCAGAGTTTGATCCGGCCGAACCGTTCCGCCTGCAACTGTTGGTGCAACGCGCCGTCGGTGCGGTTGAAAAGACGTTCCTGACCTTCGATTTGGGCTACAAACTGCCTGAGCAGTACCTGTTGCCAGTCGTAGCCCCCACCGTTGTGGATGACGCCACAGGTGAAGCCGCCGCCAAAGCCGCTCTTTGGAAACGTATCTGGAAGGATCGCACAGTCGAGATTGCCGGTCTGGGCGTCATGCTGCTGATACTGACCGCGACGTTCTTCTTCCAGTTCCACGCCACGATGAACGCCCGGGTCTTTTACTGGTTCCGCATCGGGTACCTGACGCTGACACTGTTCTTCATCGGTTGGTACGCCAATGCGCAGCTGAGTGTGGTGAACCTGATGGCACTAGCGGGCAGTGTGCGCACCGGTTTCAGCTGGGATGCTTTCCTTCTGGACCCGCTGGTCTTCATCCAATGGTTCGCCGTAGCTGCCGCCTTGCTGTTCTGGGGGCGCGGCGCCTATTGCGGTTGGTTGTGCCCGTTTGGTGCCCTGCAGGAACTGACCAACAAGATCGCACGGGCACTGAAAGTGCCGCAATGGACCCTGCCCTGGGGTCTGAATGAACGGCTGTGGCCTGCGAAATACATGATCTTCCTTGGGCTCTTCGGTCTTAGCTTTGTGTCGATCCCGCTGGCCGAGAAATATGCCGAGATCGAGCCGTTCAAGACCGCGATCATTCTGAAATTCATGCGCGACTGGCCTTTCGTGGTCTTTGCGCTGCTGCTGCTGGGGATCGGGCTGTTCATCGAACGGTTCTATTGCCGCTATCTCTGCCCGCTGGGTGGGGCGCTGGCGATCCCGGCCCGAATGCGCATGTTCGACTGGCTACGCCGCTACAAGGAATGCGGCACCCCCTGTCAGACCTGCGCCAACGAATGCCCCGTTCAGGCAATCCACCCCACCGGTGAGATCAATCCGAACGAGTGTGTCACCTGCTTGCATTGTCAGGTGCTCTACCAGTCCGAGGACAAATGTCCCGTCGTTATCCGCCAACTGAAACGGCGGGCCAAGACAGGGTCGGTCGATCTCAAGACCCCACTCGGACAACCACCGGCGAACCATCCAAACGCCAAACCGAAAACCGTTTCCTAAAAGGAGGAACGATCATGTCGGAACATGACAACAAACTAACCGTCACACGCCGCGGTATGCTGGGGGCGACCGCCACTGGCGCCGTGCTAGCCGGAACCGGTCTGGGATCAACCCTGATGACCGCAAAACAGGCCAGCGCCGCGGCCAACGCCAATCTCGAACCTGGTGAGTTGGACGAATACTACGGTTTCTGGTCCTCGGGTCAGACCGGTGAGCTGCGCATTCTGGGCTTCCCGTCCATGCGCGAGCTGATGCGGGTGCCGGTGTTCAACCGCTGTTCGGCCACCGGTTGGGGTCAGACCAATGAATCGCTGAAGATCATGACCGATGGCCTGCTGCCGGAAACCAAGGAATTCCTCGCCAAGCGCGGCATGAAAACCTACGATAACGGTGACCTGCACCACCCGCATATGTCGTTCACCGACGGCACATATGATGGCCGTTACCTGTTCATGAACGACAAGGCCAACACCCGCGTCGCCCGCGTACGTTGCGACGTGATGAAATGCGACATGATCACCGAAATCCCGAACGCCAAGGCGATCCACGGTCTGCGTCCGCAGAAATTCCCGCGCACTGGTTATGTCTTTGCCAATGGCGAAGATGAAACTCCATTGGTCAATGACGGCACTGTGCTGGACGATCCGTCGCAATACGTGAACATCTTCACCGCGCTGGACGGCGACACCATGGAAGTGGCATGGCAGGTGATCGTGTCGGGCAACCTCGATAACACTGACTGCGACTATCAGGGCAAATACGCCTATTCGACCTCGTACAACTCGGAAATGGGGATGAACCTGGCCGAGATGACCGAGAACGAGATGGACCATGTTGTTGTCTTCAACCTCGCGGAAATCGAAGCGGGTATTGAGGCGGGCGACTATCAGGAACTGAAAGGCGTCAAAGTTCTGGACGGCCGTAAGGGTCAGAACAAGAAATACACCCGTTACATCCCGATCCCGAACTCGCCGCACGGCATCAACACTGCGCCTGACGGCAAGCATGTCTGCATCAATGGTAAACTGTCGCCGACCGTATCGATCATGGACGTCACCAAACTGGACGCTCTGTTCGAAAGTGATGCCGATCCACGGTCCTGCATCGTGGGTGAGCCGCAGCTGGGTCTTGGCCCGCTTCACACTGCTTATGACGGCCAGGGCAACGCGTTTACCACGCTATTCCTGGACAGTCAGATCGTGAAGTGGAACCTCGACAAGGCAATCGAGGCTTACGGCGGCGCCGATGTTGACCCGATCATCTCGAAAGTCGATGTGCATTATCAGCCGGGCCATAACTCGACCACCATGGGTGAAACCAAGGAGGCTGATGGCAAGTGGCTGATTTCGATGAACAAGTTCTCGAAAGACAGGTTCTTGAACACGGGTCCACTTAAGCCTGAGAACGAGCAGCTGATCGATATCTCAACCAACGAGATGAAGGTGGTTCACGACGGGCCGACCTTTGCCGAGCCGCATGACTCGATCATGGTGCGCGCTGACATCGTCAACCCGGTCAACGTCTGGGACCGTAACGACATCACCTGGGAGGACGCCCGCAAACAAGCTGAGGCCGATGGCATCGATCTGGAAGACGGCGCCGAAGAACCAATCCGGGACGGCAACAAGGTGCGGGTCTACATGACTTCGCAGGCCCCGACCTTCAGCCTTGAGAAGTTCACCGTCAAACAGGGTGATGAGGTGACGGTTTACATCACCAACCTGGATGACGTGGACGATGTGACCCACGGCTTCTGCCTGGGCAACTACGGCATCGCGATGGAAGTGGCACCGATGGCGACCGCTTCGGTCACCTTCACTGCCGACCGTCCGGGCGTGCACTGGTTCTATTGTCAGTGGTTCTGTCACGCGCTGCACATGGAAATGCGCGGCCGGATGCTGGTCGAACCGGCGGGGGCATAACCCATGCGATGGTCCCTGCTCATACCGCTCCTGCTCGGCTCGCCCCTTTGGGCGGCGGATTGGGATGTGCCCAACCAGGCGGGGGCCATCAATGAAACACTGGCGCAGGCGGCGGATGGAGACACCCTTCGCCTGAGCCCCGGTGTCTACTCTGAGACATTGGTTCTGGACCGGCCCATCATTATTGACGGGCAGGGGCAGGCCACCATTGACGGACAAGGCGTCGGCAGCGTCATCACCGTGACCGGACCGGGCGTGACCGTACGCGGTCTGACAGTGATTGGTTCGGGCTCGAGCCATGATGGGATCGACAGTGGCATTCAGCTGGTCAAAACGGCCCATGCGCCGGTGATCGAAGGCAATGTGTTGCTGGGCAATCTCTATGGCATCGACATCCACGGCGCCAAGGACAGCGTCGTGCGCGGCAACCGGATCGAAGGGCGTCAGGACAAGCGGATGAATGACCGCGGCAACGGCGTCTATGTCTGGAACGCACCGGGTGCGCGGGTCGAAGACAATGATATCCGGTTCGGGCGCGATGGGATCTTTGTGAACTCGTCCAAGAAGAACACCTTTACTGGAAACCTGTTCCGCGACCTGCGGTTCGCGGTGCACTACATGTATGCCGACGACTCGGTGGTCAGCGATAACGTCTCGATCGGCAATGATCTGGGCTATGCGGTGATGTTCACGACCAATGTCAAAGTCACCGGCAATGTGTCGATTGATGATCGCGAACATGGTGTGATGCTGAACTACGCCAACAAGAGCGTGATTTCCGGGAACGTCGTTAAGGGTGCAAAGGAGAAATGCACCTTCCTGTATAACTCGAACAAGAACGAATTCACCGACAACTGGTTCGAGGGTTGCGGCATCGGCATTCACTTCACTGCTGGGTCAGAACGTAACCGTATCGTCGGCAACGCCTTTGTCGGAAACCGGACTCAGGTGAAATACGTTTCGACCAAGTGGGTCGAGTGGTCTGAAGACGGGCGCGGCAATTACTGGTCCGATTTCGCCGCCTATGATGTGGATGGCAACGGCGTCGCTGATGCCCCTTATCGCCCCAATGACTCGATGGACCATGTGCTGTGGACCCAACCCGCAGCCAAGCTGCTGCTCGGCTCCCCTGCCGTGCAGCTGGTGCGCTGGTCGCAATCAGCCTTCCCGGCACTATTGCCGGGGGGTGTGATGGACAGCAATCCATTGATGCGAGCCCCTGAACCCTCAGCTATGAAAAAGGTGCCTCATGACGGATAAGGCCCTGACGATAAACAACGTCTGTAAGGACCGAGGCAAATCCCGCGTTCTTGACGACATCACCCTGTCTCTTGCCCCTGGTCAGCGCGTGGCGCTACTGGGCCATAACGGCGCCGGCAAATCGACCCTGATCAAATCCATCCTTGGCCTGATCCCGATTGAGGGCGGAGCCATTCGAATCGGAGACGCCACACCCGGCAGCGCACAGGCGCGGCGGGATACGGCGTACTTGCCCGAGGCGGT
Organism: Ruegeria sp. CDSC025; assembly: GCF_059610805.1. Taxonomy (NCBI): domain Bacteria; kingdom Pseudomonadati; phylum Pseudomonadota; class Alphaproteobacteria; order Rhodobacterales; family Roseobacteraceae; genus Ruegeria; species Ruegeria sp. CDSC025. Next base: position 429,240 of record NZ_JBXWOJ010000003.1, read on the forward strand.
GTCCTTCCACCCGGCGCTTACGGGCCGGGAACAGCTGACTCTGTTCGCGCAGCTCTCGGGGTCCAAGGCCGATGTACCCGGCCTGCTGGAACGTGTTGGCCTCAGCGACGCGCTGGACCGACGGATCGGGACCTACTCCAAGGGGATGCGGCAACGTCTGGGATTGGCGCAAGTGCTGCTGGGCCAGCCGAAAGTGGCATTGCTGGACGAGCCGACGAGCGGACTGGACCCGATTTCTCGGCAGGATCTGTACGCCATCATCGACGAACTGGCCGCAAAAGGCACCGCCGTCCTGATCGCATCGCATGCCCTGACTGAGGTCGAGGCCCGCACAGACCGGATCGCAATCATGCGCGGGGGCCGGATGGTGGCCGATGACACGTTAAACAACCTTTCGGCGCTGGCGGGTCTGCCAATCCGCCTGAAGGTGCGCGCCAGCTCTAACCCTGACGCCTTGGCCGCCAAACTGGGCGGCAGCCGGATCAATGGCGCGTCCGTTGAGTTGCTCTGCACCGTCGACGACAAGATGGAGGCCCTGCGCCGGATCGCCGGATTGGGCGATGCGGTGGCAGATGTGGAAATGACACCTCCCAAGCTGGAAGATCTCTATCGCTACTATGCACAGGAGAAGAGGCCATGACCCGCTTCCTCGCCATCACCCGCACTGAAATGTTGATCTTGCGCCGCAACCGCTGGCTGCTGATGGCGACACTGATCATGGTGTTATTCGCGCTGGCACTTACCTTTGCAGGCAGTGCACCCACAGGCACGCTTGGCGTAGATATGCTGACTGTCTCGGTTGCCTCGATGACGACGCTGTCGGTCTATCTTGCCCCCCTACTGGCTCTGATGATTGCCTTTGACGCCATCGCAGGCGATGTGGACCGGGGCAGCTTATCGCTGCTCTTGTCCTATCCCGCCGGGCGCGGAGAAATCCTGTTGGGAAAATTCACCGCCCATTTGTCGGCGCTTGCCTTTGCGATGACCATCGGTTTTGGCACGGCTGGCGCGGTGGCAGCATGGTTCGGTGGCGCCGGTCCAGAAAGCCTGTTGGCTCTGGTCCGTCTTATCCTCACTTCGATCGTGCTGGGCGCCGTGTTTCTGGCATTGGGATACTTGCTGTCCGCCCTGGCAAAGGGGGCCACGGCGGCAGCAGGTCTCTCGGCCGGGCTCTGGCTGGTTTTTGTCGTCCTCTATGATCTGGGCCTGTTGGGGGCCGTCGTCATGGACAAGGGCGGCACCTTCACTCAATCCGTCTTTCCATGGGTGATGGTGGCCAACCCGGCCGACGCTTTCCGTCTGTGGAATATCGCCGCAACCGAGGGCGTCGCGATGGCATCCGGCATGACCGGCGCAGCGCAGGCTCTGCCCGTCTGGGCCGCCCCGTTGTCTTTGCTGATCTGGCCCCTGCTAGGCCTTGCACTTGCCCGGCTCGCGTTCCGAAGGGTCGAGCCATGAAGCGTCTTTTCCTGATTGCTCTACTCGCCCTGACTGCCTGTAAGGAAGAACAGATTGCCGCGCCTGACCCGGTCGATCTGACGCCAGACGCACTCAGCTTTTTTTGCCAGATGAATATTGCTGAACATGGTGGTCCCAAAGGACAGATTCACCTCGACGGCTATCCCACACCACTGTTTTTTGCGCAGGTTCGCGACATGGTTGCCTATCTCAAAAGCCCCGAACGCGAGGCAGCCATTGTTGCAATCTATGTCAGCGATATGGGAACCGCCCCAAGCTGGCATCAACCAGGTCAATCCAACTGGATCAATGCCGAAGGTGCGACTTTCGTCGTCGGGGCCAATGTCGCCGGCGGCATGGGCGCGCGCGAGGTCGTGCCCTTTGCAGACCCGACCGACGCGGACAGCTTCATCATCCTGTACGGAGGGTCCGCTTTGCCCCTGACTGACATACCCGACGCCGAAGTGCTTGGCCCCGTCGATCTGGACCTGAAACTGGAGACACCAGCATGAGCCGTTTGTCCCGACGTCGTTTTCTGATCATGTCTGCGGCATGCGCCGCGCTACCGGCGGTCGCATCTGGCGCACCAGTCGCGCATTGGCGTGGCATCGCGCTGGGGGCCAGGGCCAGCCTTGACCTTGTTGGCCTTTCTGAGGCAGAGGCGGCGCCCCTGCTGTCATCAATCGAGGCTGAACTGAACCGGCTGGAAGATATCTTTAGTCTGTACCGATCGCGATCACAGATTTCAGAGCTGAACCGAAGCGGATTGCTGCAGCAACCAGCCCCCGAACTGTTGAATGTACTGAGCCTGTGTTCGACCCTTCACAGTGCATCAGACGGGGCTTTTGACCCCACAATACAACCCGTCTGGAGGGCGATGGCCGCGCGCGCCAGCGCATCTGAATTGACTGCCGCCCAAGAAACTGTCGGCTGGCACCGAGTCCGATATGACGCTGATGCGATCCAGCTGCCGGAGCCCGGTGTCTCAGCCTTGACATTGAACGGTATCGCACAAGGCGCAATCACCGATCGCATTGCGGCGCTGTTACGGTCCTTTGGCTTACGCGATGTTCTGGTTAACATGGGAGAAATCGCGGCAATGGGTCAGCGAGGTGACGGGCAAGACTGGCGGGTCGGCCTTGCTGGTCACAATAATCAAGCCCTCAAGAAGATCACTTTGCGAGAACGCTCAGTAGCCACATCATCGGTTGCAGGCACACTCTTGCCGGGCGACCACGGCCATATCCTGAACCCATTCGGCCCAAGCCCAAGCAACCACACTGTTTCCGTTTCCGCACCCAATGCAGCCTTAGCTGACGGTCTGTCCACAGCTCTTTGCGCCGTCCCAAAGGAATGGACCGGTAGAATTCTGCAGAGTTTTCCATTGGCCAGTTTGGAGTTGAGCGGATAATCCGCAGTCTGTTCCAAGGCAGTCAAATCGGCAAATTGGACCTGTCCGCTGAATCAACTTTACCGGTGGTCAACCTTTCGAGCGCCAGCAGCCTCATACCGAACAGTCATCCGAATTCAGAAACACCCCGGTAGTGCCGGCTCTTGCAACACCAACGGTACCGATTTCGGTGGTTTTAGCGGATTTGCCGACAATCCAGGCACCAATGGTCGATCACGAGAGCAAGCTTCGAACCTACCGCGTCCCGCGAGGATTTCGAAGGGCCGGGTCATTGAGTGCTGGAAACGGAACACCCGACCTTCCGATCACGTTATTTCTTGGCGGATGTGGCGGGTAAAGCCTTCAAAACGTGTAAGCCATCACAAAAAACATCATATGAAGATTTGGTGGCGGAGACGAAGGGATTCGAACCCTCGAGACCCTTCCGGGCCTACTCCCTTAGCAGGGGAGCGCCTTCGACCACTCGGCCACGTCTCCGCTGGCCGGTGTATTCGATAAGCGCCAAGAAATACAAGGGACCTCGTGAAAAAATCTTCAAAAAGTCAAATCCATGATGTCTATGGCTTTCGGGCTTGATCAAAGGCAGCCGCGAAACGTCACCCGCAATGCGTGTCTGCCGGGCCTTCCATAAGGCGATCAGACCCAAGAGACGTCGGCTGGGAAAGCGAGCGACGGCCCAACGAAACACTGATTTGAAAAGGGCCCTGTCCGAAACACCGGCAATGTACAAACAGAGAGTTTCCGAAGCTCCGGGTCAGCCCAATTAGGTGGGAATTTTCTCCAGCTTCATAGAAAACTTGCCAAACACATAGGCATTAAGGCATATTTGCTTAGATTTTTTACAAATAATACAAAGAAATAAATTCCACGAGGCACAGACCGGGCAGCGGGCGCATTGCGCTCTGGAATAACCTTGGGGAAGGGATAATTAGTTTGGTCTGGTTAAGAGTGTTGTGTGTTTCCTGTTGTGTTTTGATACTGCCGTCGCAGATCCTGGCCAACATTGGTACTGTCGTAAGCGTCAAACAAGGCGCAGAAATTACCCGAGCCGGGAATTCCCGGCCACTGCTTGAAGGCATGGAAGTTGCCTCGGGTGATTCCATATCCACAGACAGCAGAGGGGTAGTTCAGCTGATCTTTGTTGACGAAACGAAGATCGCGATAGGGCCTAATGCAAAGATGGCGCTGGATGTGACCATGTTGCGAAACAAGAAGAAGGCCAAGAATTTTGCCGTTCAGGCCTTGGGTGGAAGCTTTCGTTTCATCTCGGGCAACAGCAGAAAACGTGCCTATTCCATCCAGACCCCCACAGCGACAATGGCTGTGCGTGGGACCATATTCGACATGTGGGTTGTGCCTGGCACCCAAAGCTCGATGCTGGTGCTGGAAGGCACCGTGCAGATGTGCGGCCTGAAAGGCGGCTGCAGATCAACTGGACGTCAATGCAGCCTGTTTGCCACCAGTCAAAAAGGCAAGGTGGGCCGCCCGGCCGATCAGGCACAGTACGACGAAGCAGTGAAAAATGGATTTCCGTTCATTCAGTCACAGGAACGGCTTTTGAGTCCGCTGCGCGTGAATATCGAAGGCTGCGCCGGAGAATCAGCACCAGTGCAGCCCATCGAAAAATCCGACGCTCCCGAGCCCCGCCCAGCGCCCCCGCAGCGGCAAGCGGTGAAGGCTTCGGTAGCATCTGCACCCGTTGAGGCGCCCAGTATAGAAGGCGGTGCAGCGCCGGATACGAAACCGAATAGACCTGTTAACTGAGCATCGGCTGATATGGGTAATCGGTAATGTCGGGCAGTGAAAGCGACCACTGTCTTCGGAGGCAACCGTGACGGTTAAGTCGAAAGAACGGAGCACTCGCCGCAGGGGTTTTCGCCTTGTGGGTTTGTGCCTGATCCTGTTTGGATGCTTTGTCAGGGTCATAGATCCGTTTCCCGTGCGCATGACTCGGCTAATATATTTCGACATCCTTCAGCGGATGGCCCCACGCGATTACACCCCCGACCTGCCTATCCGTGTTGTCGACATAGACGAACAGTCACTAGCCAACTGGGGGCAATGGCCGTGGCCGCGCAATCTCATGGCTCAGATGGTTGAAAACCTCGGCCAAAATGGCGCTGCGGTCATCGCTTTTGACATGCTGTTTGTCGAACCCGACCGCTATTCGCCTGCTCGATTATTGGAAGACCCTGCGTTGGCCGAGGTGCTCTCGGTCGATGAAGACGCCCAAAACCTGGACAACGATGTTTTTTTCGGAGCCGAAATCGCCAAATGGCCGGTTGTTCTGGGTGTAGCGGCCCGTGTGGCCGATGATGGTCAGCCCGTCATATCCAAGGCGGGGATCATCGAGATCGGTGAGTCTCCGACCTCAGGACTCGTCCAGGTTCCGCATTGGACTCCTCCTGCTCCGCCACTTTATTCAGATGCAACAGGCATTGGGGGCGTGAATGTCTCACCACTTGGTGGGACCGGTGTGGTCCGCCGGGTCCCGGTACTTTGGGGGGGACCGGATGGCGCCCTGCCAAGCCTGGGAATTGAGGCCCTTCGGGTGGCCTTGGGGGAAACAGTCCTTTTCGCCGAGGGCGCGTCCGATGAATCCGGTGTCATGCTGGCGCTTGAACTGGGCGATTTTCGATTGCCAACAACTCAGAACGGCGAAGTCTGGATCCGGTACAGGCGAGACCGGCCTGAACTGTATGTTTCTGCCAATGACGTTATGACGAATCCGGATGATCCTGCGCTGCGGTCCCGGATCGAAAACCAGATTATTCTTGTTGGCACCTCTGCGGCGGGTCTGTTTGATATGCACCAGACCTCGCTCGGAGAATCCGTGCCCGGCGTCTCGATCCACGCGCAGTTACTTGAACAGGTCCTAACGGGCGAAATGCTCAGCCGATCCGATGTGACCGCTGCGCTTGAGTTGGTCTCATTCGTCTTACTGGGGTTAGTGGTCGTCGCCGTCATGTCCAGCTTTGGTGCGGTCGCATCCTTCATTGCGGGTGGCGTATCTGCAGCCGTAGTTGTGCTGATCAGCTGGATGGCCTTTCAAAATCAACTCGTATTATTTGATGCAACCTTCCCACTTGCTGGTGGGATGGCGAATTTCGGGCTGTTGGCCGGATATCTATTCATTTCGACCGAGCGCGAGAAAAGAGCGATCCGAAAGATTTTTTCTCACTATGTCGCTCCTGAAATTTTGGATGAAATGGAAGGCTCGGACCATCAGTTGGTCCTTGGTGGAGAAACACAAGAGATCACCGTCATGTTCGCCGACATCCGTGGATTTACCCCGTTATCCGAGTCGGTTTCGGCCACGGAGCTCGTCGCCATTCTGAATGAGCTGTTTTCACAGGTCGGAGATCAGATTTTGCACGAGCGAGGCACAATCGACAAATTCATCGGCGACGCAGTCATGGCGTTCTGGAACGCTCCGCTTCCGGTCGAAAATCATCCCTGTCGCGCTGCACGGGCAGCCTTGATGATGCGCGGTGCATTGGCACAGTTCAATAGGTCCGAAATCATGCGCGAACGGCCACCCATTGCGCTGGCCACTGGCTGCGCGACAGGACAGGCCTGTGTGGGCAATATCGGGTCGCGGCGGCGGTTCAATTATACTGTGATCGGAGATGTGGTTAACGTCGCCGCCAGGATCGAACAAAGCTGCCGACATGTCGACTATGACATCCTGGTTTCGAATTCAGTTTACATTCTAGGCAAACAAGAGTTGGCGATGTTGGAAGCTGGGTTTGTGGACCTGAAAGGAAAAAAGAACCTGGAGCCCGTTTACATATTGATTGGCGATCAGGACATGCTCGACAGCGAGGCATTCCAGAACTTACGCGATGCGCATGCTCAACTTTTGTCGGCCATACGTGCGCGTGAACCGCTGGAGCGCACCGATGAGCTGCGCCAAAACTGCATCGACATTGCCAAAGAAATCGAACCCGGTCTTCTGTCCTTTTATCGCGCGCTGTCTGGGCGCACTGCGGATTTTCTGTCCGATGTCCAATCAAACAAGCTGTTGTTCAGTCATCACGCCCGTGAAGGACAAAATCTGGCCTAGCGGACCCAGAGCCATTGCAACTTTCAAGCGAGCATGTGAACCCCATAGAACCGCCCTGAAGCAGGCGCGGAAGTTGGGGAACCATATTGCTAAAGCCAAATCATCCATCCTGAACTTGGCTCCTTACTTCTGGCCTGAAGAAACTGGATCAGCACCTTACTGCACCGAGCTGACCATGTTGGGTGCTCATCGTGAAACAGACGCCATTATGGCCTATGTTCCGACTATTCTGACCTTGTTTGGCGCCCACACGCTTACCGAAGCAATCAAAAATGGCACGTCACCGAAAACGCGTTTTTCGCCCCCAAACACAGACCAGCCTGCGGTCTCCTGGGCATTTGCGGGGTCGGGCTTCTAAGCAACCTGACCCGCAAGAAAGGGCTGTACGATTTTCTTGAAACAGCCGGATCTCTGCACTCTCTCGGGGTTGAAGTCGAAATGATCCTGGCCGGACCGGCCCACTGGAGCAAGACCTGACCTCGATCAAAGCCGCCGTCGCCAAAGACGAGATCAGATGGGACAGCCCGCTATATGGCGAAAAAAAGCAGCAATTATATGATGAGATTGACGTGTTTCTGTTTCCAACTCGATATAGTTTCGAAGCTCAACCAACTGTAATCTACGATGCCTTCGCGTCGGACACAGCCGTGACCTCTTTCGCGCGCAGAGCTATCGAAGAACAGGTTCAGGTTTGCATTGCGACCGTCGCCGTCGATCAGAGCTTTCACGAAACCGCCACCCAATTCCCCACGGGTTCCTAAGAAAGGCCGATCACGCGACCAACAGAATGACCACACCATTGGAGCATTTGGGCAAATCTATCTAATGTGAGGCCGCATTAGACGAATAGTAATACGCGATGGCCTGCGTCCTATTCTTAACCGATAGTTTTTCGTAAATGTTTGACAGGTGAAATTTCACGGTATTGGTCGATATCTGAAGCTCTTTGGACAACTCGCGGTTGGACATGCCCTTGGCTAGAGCTTCCAGAATCGCGCGCTCTTTCCGCGACAGGCTGTGGATCGGATTCTGTTGCATCTGGCGGACATCGATGAACGGAAACACCATCTTGCCAGCAGCCACGTCCGCGCAGGTTTCCAGCAACGCTTCAACTTCACCAGACCGGGATGAGAACCCCGCAGCTCCTGCCTGCATTGCAAGGCGCGGAACATCTCCGACATCATCGCCGTAAATGACAAAACGGGGCGCGCCTTCCTGTTCTCGCAAAACCTCGATCAATTTGGCCGCGCCTAGAACAGGCAAGCTCCAGGAGATCACACACACCTGGACCGGAACTCTCATGACCGCGCCCAGGAACCCTTCAGCTGTCGCCGATGTGGCAACCAAAGAGAATCGCGGATCACGTTCAAAAATCTCCGACATGGCCGATAAGACCAGCGGATTGTTGTCGGCAAGCATGACGTCAATCGGTAGTTGTGAAGGCTCTGTCATTGATTTTACATCCAAATCCTCAAGAAACTACCCATTCGTATAGGGCAAAACTTGGTATACTTCGGTATTCTTGCCAATACGGGTAGGTTTTTCCCCATCCTATTAGAAGTCCTAAAGCAGTAGTAAGTTACGTTGCGCGATGACGCAAGCAAGGCTTTCCTGATCCACAACGAGATGTCTGGGCGTGGTTGACCACCCCAACGATCAAGGAGGATCGCAATGACTTTCCAGATTTATCCAACGCTCGAAATCCCCGAGACGCTGGCCGCAGGCCCCGGGCCGGGCAATACAGACGCGCGCGTTCTACAAGCCTTTTCCAGCGCCGGAGTTGCGGATCACATGCAGGGCGACGTTTTGCGCGGCATGATCGAATGCAAGCACATGCTGCGCGAAATCTGGGGCACCACGAACATATACACCTTTGCGGTCGCAGGCACTGGTTGGAGCGCTTTGGACACCATGTTCTCGGCTGTCATGCCCGGTGACAAGGTTGTTGCGTTCAACAACGGGACCTTTTCGGGCATCGATACACTGACCCTTCGGATCAAGGCAGCGACACCGGACGAACATGCTGCCAACCCCTTGGATCCGCAGGCCGCCAGTGTCACGATCATCGACGTGCCGCATGGTCAGTCGGTGACCGGTGACATGGTCGAAGCCGCACTGGCTGAACACAAGCCCAAATGGGCGTTTATGGCACATTGGGAAACGGGATCAGGACGCATCAATGATTTGCGCGGTTTCTCGGATGCCTGCGAGCACCATGGTGCAATGGGTCTGATCGACGCCGTTTCGTCTTTGGGTGTCGAAGATTTCCGGGTTGATGATTATCCGGGCATCGCGGGCTGGGCCTCTTGTCCGCAAAAGGGCCTGTGCTGCTTGCCGCTTACCTATGCTCCCGTCAGTTTTACCGACGCATATATCGACAGCCTGAAAGCAACGGGTGCCTACAGCTATGTTCACAATCCCATTTTCGAGGCCCGCCACTGGGGCATCGTCGATGGCCAGGATGTTGAAAAAGGCACATATCACCGAACACATTCGGGCTATGCCGTCGCGGCCTTTCATGAATCGTTACGCCTGACCCTGCAGGAGGGGCTAGCGAAGCGCGCGCATGCCTACAAAACGCACGAGGCCGTGCTGCGCGATGCCGTCATTGCGATGGGCTGCGAGGTCACCTCGGACATGTCCAGCCTTGTGGTGCTGAACCTGCCCGCTGAACTTGCAGGCCGCGAAATGGAGCTGGTGCAGAATTGCCGGGCCCGGGGCTTTGGCATCTGGCCAACCCTCAGCGCACCTGTTCAGGTCCGCATCGGCATCCTGAACCAACTGAATCATCAGTCGATCGGCCGCATCGTGCATTTGTTTGCCGAAGCAATCCGCGAGATGGGTGGTTCGGTGAATCTCGAAGCGATCGAAGCGCTTCTGGAAAGCCGCTACGGCACATCTATCGCTGCATAAACGGGAGGAAATGCAGATGGATATCCACGAATATCAGGCGAAAGAACTTCTTTCGAATTTCGGCGTCGAAGTCCCTTCGGGGGCCTTGGCCTACAGCCCCGAGCAAGCTGCCTATCGTGCACGTGAGCTGGGCGGCGACAAGTGGATTGTAAAGGCTCAGGTTCACGCAGGTGGCCGCGGCAAAGCTGGGGGCGTAAAGCTGTGCAATTCGGAAAGCGAAATATACGCAGCCTGTGAGGAGATGTTTGGCCGCAAGCTGGTGACGCATCAGACCGGACCCGATGGCAAAGGCATCTATCGCGTCTACGTCGAATCTGCCGTTCCGATCGATCGGGAAATCTATCTGGGTTTTGTGCTCGACCGCTCAAGCCAACGCGTGATGATCGTCGCCTCGTCCGAGGGCGGAATGGAGATCGAGGATATTTCCGCAAAACGCCCTGAAAGCATTGTCCGCTCCATCGTCGAACCTGCGGTAGGTCTGCAGGAGTTTCAGGCGCGCGAGATTGCCTTCAATCTGGGACTGGAGCCCCGTCTGATCCAAAACATGGTCCGCACCCTCCAAGGGTGTTACGCCGCTTTCAACAAGCTGGACGCGACTATGGTTGAAATCAATCCGCTCGTCATCACCGGCGACGATCGAGTGTTGGCGCTGGACGCCAAGATGAGCTTTGACGACAACGCCTTGTTCCGCCACCCGCAGGTCGCGGAGCTTCGCGACAAAAGCCAGGAAGACCCCCGTGAAAGCCGCGCGGCGGATCGTGGCCTGTCTTATGTCGGGCTGGACGGCAATATCGGCTGCATCGTGAATGGTGCCGGTCTGGCCATGGCGACGATGGACACGATCAAGCTGGCCGGGGGAGAGCCTGCAAACTTCCTCGATATCGGAGGCGGCGCGTCACCAGAACGTGTTGCCAAAGCTTTCCGATTGGTACTGTCCGACAAGAACGTCCAAGCGGTTCTGGTCAACATTTTCGCCGGCATCAACCGCTGCGACTGGGTTGCCGAAGGCGTCGTGCAGGCTCTGAAGGAACTGGATATCGACATCCCAGTCATCGTGCGCCTTGCCGGGACGAATGTTGAAGAAGGTCAGAAAATACTCGCCAAGTCCGGTCTGCCGATTATTCGTGCAACAACATTGATGGAAGCTGCCGAACGCGCCGTTGGTGCATGGCAAAACGATTTGACCCAAAACACCAAGATGAGGGCTGTGTAATGAGCATTCTTCTGGACCGCGACACCCGCGTTATTGTTCAGGGCATCACTGGACGTATGGCGCGCTTTCACACCAAGGATATGTTGGAATACGGCACCAATGTTGTTGGCGGTGTCGTCCCTGGCAAGGGCGGCGAAATCGTAGAAGGCGTGCCTGTCTTCGACACTGTCAAACAGGCGGTCACGGCCACCGGCGCAGAGGCCAGCCTTGTCTTCGTGCCGCCCCCGTTTGCGGCGGATTCGATCATGGAGGCCGCAGATGCCGGTATCCGTTATTGCGTTTGCATAACCGACGGCATCCCGGCGCAGGACATGATCCGCGTCAAACGCTATATGTATCGCTATCCCAAGGACAATCGCATGGTGCTGACCGGCCCGAACTGTGCTGGAACCATCAGTCCTGGCAAGGCCCTGCTGGGGATTATGCCGGGCCATATCTACCTGCCGGGCAATGTCGGAATCATCGGTCGTTCGGGCACGCTGGGCTATGAAGCCGCGGCGCAGCTGAAGGAGCGTGGCATTGGCGTCTCAACCAGCGTCGGTATCGGTGGCGACCCGATCAACGGCTCGTCATTCCGCGATATCCTTGAGCGGTTCGAACAGGATGAGGACACCGAGGTCATCGCCATGATCGGCGAAATCGGCGGCCCTCAGGAAGCCGAGGCGGCCGAGTATATCCGAGACCACGTCACCAAACCCGTCGTGGCCTATGTCGCCGGTCTGACCGCACCTAAAGGCAGGACCATGGGTCATGCCGGGGCTATCATCTCGGCATTTGGCGAAAGCGCCTCGGAAAAGGTCGAAATCCTATCGGCGGCGGGTGTGACTGTTGCTGAAAACCCTGCGGTAATTGGCGAGACCATCGCCCGCGTCATGGGAGAGGCTGCGTGATGGTCAAACCTTCGGTCCTTGTCACCCGTCGCTGGCCCGCCGCCGTCGAGGCGCAACTGGCCGAAAACTACAACACCGTACTCAACATCGGGGACAAACCATTGTCCCCTGCCGAGATCCGCGATGCGTTGAAACGCTATGACGCGGTTCTGCCTACGGTCACCGACACGCTCAGCGCCGAGGCGCTGGACGTATCTGCGGCGCAAACCAAAATCCTCGCCAATTATGGAGTTGGTTACAGCCATATCTGTGAACCCGCTGCGCGCAGCCTTGGTATGACCGTAACCAATACGCCGGATGTCCTGTCCGAATGCACGGCTGATCTGGCCATGACATTGCTGCTGATGGTAGCCCGCCGCGCCGGCCAAGGCGAACGTGAGCTGCGCGCGGGCGGCTGGACCGGCTGGCGTCCGACCCATCTGGTCGGCACCAAGGTCAGCGGCAAGACTCTGGGCATCATCGGTTTTGGCCGCATCGGTCAGGAAATGGCCCGTCGCGCGCACCATGGGTTCGGCATGAATATTCTTGTCCAGAACCGGAGCACTGTCTCGTCCGAGGTATTGAAACAGTTCAACGCAACTCAGGTCGATACCGTGGACGATCTGCTGCCGCACTGCGACTTCGTCTCACTGCACTGCCCGGGTGGGGCCGCAAACCGGCACCTGATCAACGGGCGCAGAATGGATCTGATGAAGCCCAACGCCTTCCTCATCAACACTGCGCGCGGTGAGGTCGTGGATGAGCACGCGCTTGTGCAGTCGCTGATGTTCGACACGATCGGTGGGGCTGCTTTGGACGTGTTCGATGGCGAACCTCGCATTAGCCCGGATCTGTTGCAATGCGACAACCTGGTGATGCTACCCCATCTGGGTAGCGCCACAAAAGAATCGCGCGAGGCCATGGGCTTTCGCGTACTCGACAATCTGGCCGACTTTTTCGCAGGTCGCACCCCGCGGGACCAGGTGATCTGATGCAAGCGCTGGCCCGCAATATTCCGTCCACCCCGGACCCTTCGGGCTATGCCGAGGAATTGCGCTCGGAACTGCGGGCGTTGTGGCGGAATATTCTGTCGAAGCGGGCGCCGCATGTGGCGACATGGGCCGAGGCCATGCCGTTGCAACCCATCCCTACAGGGCTCGAGGCAACGCCGTATCTGCAAGCCCTATCGATCTGGTTCCAACTGTTACGCATCATTGATGAAAACGCCCATGTTCGGGACCGGCGCCTGACCGAGACCCTAAGCGGCGCGGAAGCGGTCGAAGGCGGGTTTGCCGAGGTGTTGTCTGAACTGCAATTAACGGACAGCCAGACAAAAAAACTGACGGCTGACCTATGCGCCGGTCCCACCCTAACCGCGCACCCGACCGAGGCCAAACGGGTCACCGTTTTGGAAATTCACCGGCGGATCTACCGCAATCTTGTCAGTCTTGAAGTGCAACGATGGACCCCGACCGAACGCACCGAATTGCTGAATGGTCTGGAAGGCGAGATTGATCTTTTGTGGCTGACAGGCGAACTTCGCCTGTCGCGCCCAAGCCTGCGCGACGAGATCGAGTGGGGGTTGCAATTCTTCCGGGATGCAATCTTTGACGCCGTCCCGCAGGTCATGGATCGGTTCGATCAGGCCTGCCTGCATGTGTTGGGTCAGACTCTAGCCAAAACACCCAACATTCGCTTTCACAGCTGGATTGGCGGCGACCGAGATGGCAATCCGAATGTCACAACCGAGATGACCGCACTGGCCCTGCAACGCGGCCGTGAAACGGTTCAGGATCTTTATCGTCAGGCCATCGATCAAGCTGCAAGCCGGTTGAGCATCAGCGCGCTCATATTGCCGCTTCCTGAGTCAAACCGTGCACGTGTACAAGAAATTATCGACCGGACTCCGGACGACGATCGCAATCGAAACGAACCGTTCCGGCAAGCTCTCAATGCCATTCGCTATCGGCTGACCGATGGCGGCTATGATCACATCTCACAATTCGTAAGCGATCTTGGGGCACTTGATGCGGCTTTATGCGCGGTCAACGCCGACGTCCTGGCACAGAGGCATATCCGTCCGCTGTGCCGTGCCGCTATGGTTTTCGGGTTCCGAACCACAACCCTGGATATTCGTCAGAATTCAACCGTCACGAATGACGTTCTGACGGAACTTTGGTCACAATCCGGACATGCACCGGAATATGGCACGCCCGACTGGTCTACCCGTCTGCGATCAGAGCTGGCAGATCAAAACCTGCCCTATCAAAACCGCGAGGCGCTGAGCGATCAGGCGCAGGAAATGCTGGCGCTCTTATCGCTTGTTCATAGTGTTCGCTCGGGGCCGGACCCTAAGGCAATTGGGCCATTTATCCTGTCCATGACCCGGTCTGCCGATGATATTCTCGGTGTGTACCTGCTGGCCCGCTATTCCGGTTTCGGGTCCGAGACACTGGATATCTCGGTGGTGCCATTATTCGAAACGATTGCAGATCTTCGCAATGCCCCTGCGATCCTGCTGGACGTTTTGGCAGTACCGCTTGCCCGCCGCAGCCTCAAAACCGATGGAAATGAAATCGAAGTGATGCTGGGGTATTCGGACAGCGGCAAGGATGGCGGGTATTTCTGCTCAACATGGGAGCTGGAGCGCGCCCAACGTCGCATCGTGACGGCACTGGCTTCGCAAGGTTTCAAGGTCACGTTTTTCCATGGACGCGGCGGCTCAGTCAGTCGGGGCGGCGCTCCCACTGGGCGGGCGATTGCTGCGCAGCCCAGCGGAACAATTGCCGGGAGCTTGCGCGTAACTGAACAGGGCGAAGTTGTTTCGACCAGATACGCCAACCGCGGAACAGCCGCGGCCCATCTGGAACTGCTCCTCTCAAGCACGTTGCGTCATACCGCCAATCCCGGCGAAACCCTGGCCCGGCCCGAGTTCGACGACGCGCTGGATGCTCTGTCGGAACTGTCACAGACAGCCTATGTCTCGCTTTTGAAGATGCCAGGCTTTCTGGACTATTTCCAGCAGGCCAGCCCGGTCGAGGAATTAGCCCGCCTGAAAATAGGATCTCGTCCGGCACGTCGCTTTGGCGCGGCCAGTCTGGATGATCTGCGCGCCATTCCATGGGTCTTTGCCTGGTCGCAGAACCGCCACCTGATCACGGGCTGGTATGGTTTCGGGGCCGCAATGGCCAGCTTCCGCAAATTTCGTGGCGCGCGCGGTGATGAAGTGCTGCAGGATATGTTTCAGCACTCCCGGCTGTTCCGCCTTGCCGTCGATGAAATGGAGAAATCGCTCTATCAGGCGGATATGGGCATCGCCGCACAATACGGCGAACTAGTGCACGATGAGAACACCCGACAAATCGTCTTTCAGTCAATCAAAGCGGAATACGATAGCGCCTGCAGTGCAGTGCAATTTCTGACGGGAGGACAAACTATCGGACACCGTTTCCCTCGCCTGTGCGAGCGGTTTGATCGCAAACGGGCTGAACTGGCCCGCATTCACGCGCTGCAGGTCGAATTGCTGCGACAAGCTCGATCCGAACCTCAGGCAGGATCGGTTCCTGTTCCCCTGCTGCAATCCATGAACGCTATTTCCGCTGGCCTTGGCTGGACCGGCTAACCCTTTTTTGGAGGTTTCAAAGTGAACGCCCCGCAACGCACACAAGGTTTTTTCACCCAGTCTCTCTCAGCGCGCGACCCAGAGCTGTTCGGCTCGATCACGTCCGAGCTGGGCCGTCAGCG